>CAZTWA010000022.1:6841-9587 GCA_964617225.1 uncultured Methyloversatilis sp. | reverse complement strand
ATCACGATGACGACGATCAGTTCGATCAGGGTAAAGCCAGAGTGAGATTTCTTCATTTGAGGTCCTCCAGAAAGTTGCCGAATACTAAACTATTTGTGCCTCGACCTAGCACCCCGTGGTCGTTATTGCACTGACTAAGGGTGCTGCACCCGCTGCTGCGGGGGAAGTATAGGTAAATGAACAGGTGGCGTTGGTTTGTGCATTGACGGCACCGGCTGTGCCGGTTCCTCCAATGACAGAGAATGTCGTGACGTTGCCTGCGACGGCAGCGCCAAAGCCTTCGCCGTTCAATTGCGCCAGAGTCGGCGAGAAGGTGGACACCAATCCGGCAGCCCCGATGATGCCCGGTGTCGCGGCACCTAGTGCAATGGCGCCGGAGGGGTAGCCGTTGGCCATCTGCACCATGCCACTTTCCGTACAGAGGGTGCCATTGACGGCATTGGTTGCTGTGCCGCCCCCGCCGGGACAGGCTGCCGCATCTGCAACCCCGCCCCGTGACAGGTAGCCGGCATGGACGATCGCAGCTGCGGCATTGACCGCTCCACGAGCCGCCTGCAGCTTGGCGACGCGGGCATCACGCTGCAGCGAGACAAACTTGGGCAGTGCGATGGCGGCAAGCACCCCGATGATGGTGATGACGATCACCAGCTCGATCAGGGTAAAGCCCGCGCCTGGGCGGGTCCGCCGCGTGGGGGTAACTCCGACAAATTGTTTCATTCTGTCCCTTTCAACCGTTTCCAGCGATATTCGCTTCGAAATCCTACTGGATTATCCTGGGGGTGCCGTTCAAAGCTGGCAGCGGAAACCGGCGTTTTTCCATGCCTAGCAAGAATTAGCATTGTTACGGCAGGTGATCCCGAAACTGTAGCCATTGGGGTGTATGACCTACTTCTTCATCGCCACCTTGCCCAGATCCCAGAGCGGCAGGAAGATGCCGAGCGCCAGCACCAGCACCATGGCGCCGAGCAGAACGATGAGGATCGGCTCGATCTGCTGGGCAAGCGTCTTGAGCTCGTACTCGACCTCGCTCTGGTACATGCCGGAGATTTCTTCCATCATCTCGTCGAGCGAGCCCGATTCCTCGCCGACTGCGATCATCTGCAGCACGACGGGCGTGAACGCTTCCGAGGCGATGGCGGCGCGCAGCACCGATTCGCCTCGCTCGACGCCATTGCGCATGTGATCGACCTTCTCCGCAATGAAGTCGTTGTCGACAGTTTGTGCGACCGTCGTGAGCGCCTGGATGACCGGCACGCCGGAACGCATGGCGAGTGCAAAGCTGCGCGCGAAGCGCGCCAGCGTGGCCTTGCGGACGATCTTGCCCGCGATCGGCAGTCGCAGCTTGAGCTTGTCCCAGAGATACCTGCCACGTTGCGTGCCGAGCCAGGACTTGAAGCCCATTCCCGCAGCAGCGATGCCGCCGAGCACGGCGGGCCACCAGGCCACCATGAAATTGGACACGCCGATGAGCAAGCGCGTCATCAGCGGCAGGTCGGCGCCAAAGCCCGCGAACACCTTGGCGAACGCGGGGATGACCCAGATATTGACGACGAACATGGCAACCGCCATCGCGAGGACCACGAAGGAGGGGTAGCGCAAGGCCGACTTGACCTGCTCGCGCATGAAGCGCTCGAACTCCATGTGGTCGAAGAGGCGCAGGAAGACTTCCTCGAGCCGGCCGGTCATCTCGCCGACGCGCACCATCGCGAGGTAGAAGGGCGTGAAGACCTTCGGGTGGCGCGCCAGCGACATCGACAGTTCGCGGCCGGAATCAAGACTTTCGCGCACCTGGCCGAGCATGCTCTTCATGGCCGGATTGGCGCTTGAATCCTGCAGGCCGGCCAGTGCGCGCATGATGGGTACGCCGGCCTTCAACAGCGTGTAGAGTTGGCGCGTGAACAGCAGGATGTCGACGTGCAGGATCTTGGGTGCGAACAGGTTGAAGCTGCTTTCCCCTGCCTCCTTCTTTTGCATCGCGCCGGCCGGGGCGGGCTTGATCTCGGTCGGGGTCACGCCGCTGCTGAACAGGATGTCGGCGACCGCCGCCGCGGTCGCGCCTTCAAGCACGCCGCTGACGACTTCGCCAGTGCCGTTACGGCCGCGATAGATAAAGGCGGCCATTTAGCGATGCCTACTCATCGAGCTGTGTCGCGACGCGCATCGCTTCATCGATCGTGGTGCGGCCTTCGGTGACTAGCCGTACCGCGTCGCGCCGCAGCGTGTTGCCGGCCATCTGCTGGCGGCCGAGTTGGACGAAGGCATTGGGATCGCCGTGGTTGGCGGCCTCGACTAGCGCGTTGGTCATCTCGAGAAATTCGTACACGGCCTGCCGGCCCTGGTAGCCGGTATTCGCGCAGTGCGCGCAGCCGCGCCCTTTGGCGTAACGGTGCTCCCGGACCCGGTCGCCGAGTTCGTAGCGCAGCCATTCGTGCTCATGCGGTTCGGGTTCGTGCGGCGCGCTGCAGTTCGGGCAGATGACGCGCACCAGGCGCTGGGCCAGCACCATCTGGATCGACAAGGCCACCATGTAGCGCGGCACGCCCATGTCGAGCAGGCGGATGGGCGAAGACAGCGCATCGTTGGTATGCAGCGTCGACAGCACGAGGTGGCCGGTCATCGCGGCGCGCATGCCGATCTCGGCGGTATCCTGGTCGCGCATTTCACCGACGAGGACGATGTCCGGATCCTGCCGCAAGGCCGTGCGCAGCACGCGCGCGAAAGAGAGGTCGATCTTCTCATGCACCTG
>CAZTWA010000022.1:0-6741 GCA_964617225.1 uncultured Methyloversatilis sp. | reverse complement strand
TGCTGCGTGGGCATCGTCGAGATCCGCACATCGACGTTGGCGCCGCGCAGCTTGATGTTGAAGCGGCCATCCTGCGGCAGGCGTTTTTCCGAGATGTCGAGGCCGGACATGAGCTTCAGGCGCAACACCAGTGCCGACGCGATCTTGCTGTCGGCCTCGGTTTGGACATGCAGCACGCCGTCGATGCGGAAGCGGATCGTCAGCGATTTCTCCTGCGGCTCGATGTGGATGTCGGAGGCGCGCGTTTTCTGCGCTTCCTCGAACACCGTCTGCAGCAGGCGCACGACCGGCGCATCCTCGGAGCCCGGCGTGAGGGAGAGTCCCGTGCCAAACTCGATCGGGATGTCGCCCATCTCCTGCGTGAGATCCTTGGCTAGGTTCGAGATTTCCTCGGTGCGGCGATAGACGCGGTCGAGCAGGGGGAGCAACTGGCCTTCTGCCACGACGACGAGGTCGATGTCGCGTTTCACGATGCGTGCCAGTTCGTCGAAGGCCGAAAGGTCGGTGGGATCGGACATGCCCACGCGCAGCAGGCCGTTTTGCTCGTCGAGCACCAGGGCGCGGAAACGCCGTGCCTGTGCTTCCGGCAGCAGCTTCACCAAGTCGGGTTGGGGCTGGAAGACCTTGAGGTCGACATATTCGGCGCCGAGCTGGCGAGCGAGCGCCCGGGAGATGCCGTCCTCCGTCGCGTAACCGGACTCGACCAACACCCGTCCCAGCTTTCGGCCGCTGCGTTTTTGCTCGTCGAGCGCGAGCTTCAGCTGCTCGTTGGTGATGACGTTCTGCTGTACGAGCAGGTCGCCCAATCGAATCTTTTCCGGTCTTGCCATCAGGGTTCACGCCATTGGATAAACTTCGGGAAAACAAACCCCCCCAGCGAACTTCGTACGCCACCCCCAAGGGGCAGCGTTATCCTTGGGGCGGCCCATCGGATAGCGCTACCATGCCACACCCCCCATGTTCCAGATCGTTCTATTTCAGCCGGAAATCCCGCCCAATACCGGCAATGTGATCCGTTTGGCCGCGAATTCGGGCTGCACGCTGCATTTGGTCGAGCCCCTTGGCTTCGATGTCAGCGCCCCGTCGCTGCGGCGGGCCGGGCTGGATTACGCGGAATTCGCCGAAGTACGCGTTCATCCCGACTGGCCGGCTTGTCTGGCAGCGCTCGGAAACGCGCGGCTGTTCGCCTTCAGTACCAAAGGGACGACGCGCTACGACGCCGTGGTCTATCAACCGGGTGATGCCCTTGTCTTCGGTCCGGAAACGCGAGGTTTGCCGGCGGAACTGCTGGAGTCGCTGCCACCGGCGCATCGCCTGCGGCTGCCGCTGATGCCGGGCAATCGCAGCCTCAACCTGTCGAATACCGTCGCGATTGCCGTCTATGAGGCGTGGCGGCAGACGGGTTTTCGTGGGGGGCAGTGAAAGTCAGTCCTGGCGAGACGGCAATTAAACGCCCGCCATCCCCCAGCCCCTTCCTCGCGGAAAGGGAGACTTGATGCTCGCTACGCTCGAAAACTATTCGTGTTTTGGCTCGCGGCGCATCAGCCGCTCAACGGCACCGGGAGCCGAGAGCTTGCCATCGAGTACGTCGCAGACCGTCGCAGTGATCGGCATGTCGACGCCGAGCCCACAGGCGCGTCGGGCAACCTCGCGGGCCGTCATCACGCCCTCGGCGACATGACCGAGGTCGCGCTGGATGTCGGCAAGCGGCTTGCCCGCGGCGAGCGCGAGGCCGACGCGGCGGTTGCGCGACAAGTCGCCGGTGCAGGTGAGGATCAGGTCGCCCATCCCGGACAGGCCCATGAAGGTTTCCGGTCGTGCGCCGAGTGCCATCCCGAAGCGGGTGATCTCGGCCAGGCCGCGTGTCATGAGCGCCGCACGTGCGTTGAGCCCCAGTCCGAGGCCATCGCAGATGCCCGTGGCGATCGCCATGACGTTCTTTACGGCACCACCGACTTCGGCGCCGACGATATCGT
Organism: uncultured Methyloversatilis sp.; assembly: GCA_964617225.1. Lineage (GTDB taxonomy): Bacteria > Pseudomonadota > Gammaproteobacteria > Burkholderiales > Rhodocyclaceae > Sulfuricystis. The sequence goes on along the minus strand of CAZTWA010000022.1, from coordinate 4,765 downwards.
CATTGGCATACAGCCGCAGATGGGGGCCGTGAAGTTCGTGGGCCATCCGGTCGGCGAAGGCCATGTCGGTGGAGGCGATCGTCACGGCAGCGGGCAGGCCGCGCGCTACCTCGGCGGCGAAGCTTGGCCCGGTGAGGGCACCGCACACTGCGCGGGGATGCACGTCTGCTACGGCCTGGTGTGGCAACAGGCCGGTGCCTGCTTCGAGGCCCTTGCAGACCCAGAGAAACGGCAGGTCGGGGCGGAATTCCGCGAGTTGCGCCGCTGTCGAGCGCAACCCGGCCATCGGCGTGGCAATCAGGGCGAACTCGGCATCACCGAGGGCGATTGCCATGTTGGCGCTGACACTCAGGGCAGAAGGGAAGGGAAAACCCTGCAGGAACTGCGCATTTTCGCCTTGCGTCCGCATTGACTCGGCATGGGCCGGATCCCAGGTCCAGAGAACGATGTTATGGCGTTCCGCGAAACTCAGGGCCAGCGCGGTGCCCCATGCGCCGGCGCCGAGTACGGCGATGCGCATCAACGCGACTCCATCACAGGCCCCAGACCTGGGTAGCTTTCACGAAGCCTTGCGGCCCGTCGCGATGACGTACTTTGACCCAGCCGGCAGGACCCGCTTCGAGAAATTCGAGCAGGACATCCGCCTCGGCCTCGAATGCCAGCTTGGCGGCATCGTTCGCCTCGGCACGGATCTGCGCACCCTCGGTGCGGACCTGCAGAGTGCGCTTGTCGGCCAGTTGGCCGCGTTCGATCCAGGCGAGATCGCCCTTCAGGTCGCGTACCTTGACCCAGGCGTCGATGCTGACGATGACTTCCACCGGCGTTCCGGGGGCGATCACGAACAGCGGCTTGGCTTTCTGCGACGGCGCGTCGTAGAGCACCGCCGCTTCGCTCACCGAGCGGTAGTCGAGTGCGTTAGCCGCACCCGAGACCAGCAAGGCCAGGAAAACGAAGGCGCGTACCCGCATTATTGAATCGGCACCTCGTGCGGCGCGGGGGCCTGTTGCTGCTGTTCGAGGCGCTGGCGGTAGATTGCTTCGAAATTCACCGGGGCGAGCAGCACGGGTGGGAAGCCGGCGCGGGTGATGGCGTCGGAAATCGTTTCGCGTGCGTAGGGGAACAGGATGTTCGGGCAGGCGACGGCAATGATCGGCTCGAGTTCTTCCTGCGGCACGTTGCGGATCTGGAAGATGCCCGCCTGCGCAGCCTCGACCAGGAACTGGGTCTTCTCGCCAATTTTGGCGGTGACCGTGAGGGTCAATATGACATTGAAGACGCCTTCGCCGACGGCTTCGCCACCGGTCTGCATCTGCAGGTTGATCTGGGCCTGCTCGCGATCAAGGAAGCAGTGCGGTGCGTTCGGCACTTCCAGCGAGAGGTCCTTGACGTAAATCTTTTCGATGCTGAAAACCGGGGCATTGCCTTGTTCTTGTTCGCTCATGATGATCCTGATGGAAAGAGGTTATTTGGCGAGCAGGGGGTCGAGCTTGCCCTGTCGGTCGAGTTCGTGGAGATCGTCGCAGCCACCGACATGCAGTCCGTCGATGAAGATCTGCGGGACGGTGCGCGCACCGGGAACGCGCGCCTCCATTTCCTGGCGCTTCGCGGGATCGAGATCGACGCGGATTTTCTCGATGTCGGTCACCCCCTTGCGCTTGAGCAGCGCCTCGGCGCGCACGCAGTAGGGGCATACCGCGGTGGAGTACATCTCGACTTTTGGCATGATCGGGTCCTTATGAAACACGAAGGGCCGCCCCGATTGTTTCTGCCCCTTGAGGGGAGAACCGAGCGTAGCGAGGTTTTCGGGGTGGGCTCATTTCTTGGTCATCGGCAGGCCGGCATCACCCCAGGAGCGGATGCCGCCATTGAGGTTGAACACCTGCTGAAATCCCGCCTTCTTGAGCAGGTTGCAGCCTGCGCCCGAACGGTTGCCACTGGCGCAGACGAGGATGACCGGCTTGTCCTTGAACTTCTCGATTTCGGAGAGATGCTTGCCGAGATGGCCGAGGGCGATGTGGCGCGCATTCGGAATGTGACCGGCCGACCACTCGGCGGTTTCGCGCACATCAACGACCAGCGCATCCTGACGGTTGATCAGGAGTGTCGCTTCGCCCACGGAAATGTTCTTTCCGCCGGCGCCATTGAAGGTCTGCCACAACAGCATGCCGCCGCTGATGGCGGCCAGGCCGACCCACATCAAATTCTGCTGGATGAAATCCATTCTGCTTCCTGTGAAAAATGAAAACGGCTCAGGCTTTTTCAGGCACGCCGCAAAAGACCTCGCGCATCATCACGATCAGCTGCAGGGTGCGCTGGTCGGCAACGCGATAGAAGACCCGGTTGGCATCCTTGCGCGTGGTCAGCACGCCCTTGTCGCGCAGGATGGCGAGGTGCTGGGAAATGTTGCTCTGCGAGGTGCCGACGGCATCGACGATGTCCTGCACGCAGACTTCCTGGTCGCTGACGACGCAAAGGATCTTGAGCCGCAGCGGATGCGAAATTGCCTTGAGCGCGCGTGCCGCGATCTGGATGTGCTCGTGATGTTCGGCCAGGTCGGTGAATGTCGTGCTTTCCATGAGTCAGCCCAATGCCCTTGTTTGTTGTTGTTAGTCCTGCATCTGCCGGAATAGGTCAGCCGCCGTGGCCCCCTCGGCGGCATCGCCCGGGATGAGCAGTTTGCGGATGCGCAGCTGGGTGGCATCCATGCCATCCTGCCGGGCCGCCGCGAGAATCGGTTCGAGCTTTTGCAGCACCATGTCGGGCATGCCGTTGGGCAGCAGCACCCAGAAGGAACTTACATGCGTGCGACAGAGCAAATCGGTCGAGCGCAGTGCGTTGTCGATCTCGTTGCCCACGCGCTTGATCAACTCCAGCGCGTACTTGGCGCCGAGAACATTCCCGAGCTCGGAAGGGTTCCTGAAATCGATCAGCACCAGCGAAAAGGCCATGCCGGCATCCCGCTTTCTCCATTGCAGGAGCCAGTCGGTCATGTGGGCAAAATGTTCAGGTGGGATTTCGCTTTTGTAGGCGTATTCCCTCAGATATTCAAGCATTGGTTCTCTTGACTGGTCGCGACGACAGTGGGCGCGATCATACTTGGATTAAAATTCCCTGTCGATGCTCCTCCTTCCCCCTGATTCACACGTCGGCCTGCCGGAAATGAACCTTAAACATGCACAGGCTGTCGTTATCGTGAAAGGCACGGCAAAGGTTTGACCCGTTTTTTCGCGCTCGCCCTACTTCTCCTGCCGGCTTTGGTGCTGGCAGCGGGCGAGCGCGAAAAAGCTCGCCTCGAGAGCGTGCGCGAGCAGCGCGCCGCGCTCGAACGGCAACTCAAGGAAAAGGAGGCCACGCGGTCCGCCACGGCTGACCAGTTGCGTGACACCGAGAAAGCCATCGCGGTCACGGCCCGCAAGCTCCGATCATTGGAAGAGGAACAGGCCGCCGCCCGAACCGAACTGGCCGGCCACGAACGCGAGCTGAAACGGCTCGAATCCCAGACCGCCGAACGCCAGGCCCAGCTGGCCCGGTTGCTGCGCTACCAGTTTCGTCCGCAGGAGGCCGATGCCCTGTCAGTGCTGCTGGCCGGGGGCGATCCCAATGCCACCGGCCGGGACCGCTATTTCCTGACCCTGTTGTCGCGGGCCAAGGCCGACCTGATCGCAGACCTGCGCCACGATGCAGCGGAAAACAAGCGTCTGGCCGGCATCGTCCAGCAGCGTGGGGAAAAGCTCGCCGACCTCGCGCAGCGCGAGGAGGCGGAGCGCGCCACCTTGCGGCAACGCCAGCAGGAACGCCAATCCATGCTGGCGAAGGTGTCTGGCCAGATCAAGGCGCAGCGCCGTAAGATCGAAACGCTCAAGCAGGATGAGCAGCGGCTCGGCAGCCTGATCGCCATGCTCGCCCGGAAGGCGGCGCAGGCGCGATCCGCCGCCCGGGCGCCCCGGCCGGCAAAGCCGGGGCGAGATGTGGCGCCGCCCCCGGCGCAAACGGCCCGCGCCGAGCCGACTGGCGTTTCCGGCGATTTCGCGCGTCAGCGCGGCCGGCTGATCCTGCCCGTCCGGGGTTCGATTACCGGCCGGTTCGGCGCCCGGCGCGAGGATGGCCAGTCGATCTGGAAAGGCCTCTTCTTCCGCGCTGCCGAAGGGGGCGACGTGCGCGCCGTGGCGGCCGGGGTGGTCGTCTTCGCCGACTGGTTGCGCGGCTACGGCAACCTGCTGATCATCGACCACGACGACGATTTTTTGTCCGTGTATGGCAACAACCAAACTTTGTTGGCCGATGTCGGTCAAAAGGTCAGTGCGGGCAAGGCGATAGCGACCGTCGGGGCCAGCGGGGGGCAGGAAGAATCAGGTTTATACTTTGAACTCAGGCATCGCGGGCAGGCGTTCGATCCCGGTAAATGGCTCGGCGCCCCTTGATGTTTCAATGGCTTAACAGGGGAATCCATGCGTAGCAAGTTGCAGCAAATCGGCCTCGTGCTCGTCGGCCTCGTCGCCGGGGTGGCATTGAGCCTCAACTTTTCCGCCATCGCCCAGAAGAATGGCAGTGTGCCGTTGCCGGTCGAGGAGTTGCGCAGCTTCGCCGACGTCTTCAATGCAATCAAGCAGGGCTACGTCGAGCCGGTCGAGGACAAGCAGCTCATCACGCACGCGATCAGCGGCATGCTGGCCAATCTCGATCCGCATTCGGCTTACCTCGACGCCGACGCCTTCAAGGACTTGCAGGTATCGACGCAGGGCGAATTCGGCGGGCTGGGCATCGA
>CAZTWA010000021.1:14505-23310 GCA_964617225.1 uncultured Methyloversatilis sp. | reverse complement strand
CGCCGGGAACGGGCATCGCCTTTGTCGCCAGCGTGGCCGGCTATCGCGGCCTGCCCAAGGCGCTCGCCTACGGACCGGGCAAGGCGGCGCTGATCCATTTCGCGGAATGTTTGCACCTCGAACTGGCCCCGCGCGGCATCGGCGTGTGGGCCATCAATCCGGGTTTCGTCGCGACGCGGCTGACGGCAAAAAACGATTTCACCATGCCAGCCTTGCTGACGCCCGAACAGGCGGCCGAGGACATCCTCGTCGGCTTCCGCAGCGGCCGTTTCGAGATCCATTTCCCCAAGCGCTTCACGCGCATCATGAAACTGCTCGCCCACCTGCCCTATGCATGGTCCTTTCCATTGATCCGCCGCTTCACCGGAGCCTGAAATGAAACTGGATGCCCTGATCGACTTTTACCAGACGCTGACGCCAGAGCGTGTCGAACGCTTTGGAGAGTTCTACGCCGATAGCGCTTACTTCAAGGATCCGTTCAACGAGGTACGCGGGCTGCCGGCGATCCAGCGCATCTTCACCCACATGTTCGAGCAGGTGCGGGAACCGCGCTTCGTCATCACCGAGAAAGTCGGCACTGACGAGACGGCAGTGCTGGTATGGGAGTTCGCCTTTCGCGCCAGGCGGCTTGGCGCGGATCAGGCGATGATCATGCGTGGCGTATCGCACCTGCGCTGCGATGCTGTCGGCAAGGTTGCCTACCACCGCGACTACTGGGATACCGCCGAAGAGCTTTACATGAAGCTGCCGGTGTTGGGCGGCATGATGCGCGGCCTGCAAAAAATTCTTTCCGCCTGATCCACTGCGGCAGCATCACAGCTGCCGGAAACCCGCTCGCTGCAGTATCACGCCGAGCACGAGGGCCAGCCAGCCGCCGAGGTAAGCCCAGCCGCCATAGGGCGTGAGCGCATGGAAGTCGTGGATGCCGAGCATGCTGCGCAGGTAAAGGTTGCCGACGAACAGCAGCGTGCCGACGATCATCAACACGCCGGCAATGCTGAACCAGCGTGATGGCCAATATGCCGCGAGCAAGCCGACGAGCATCAGCGCCAGCGAATGGAACTGGTGATACTGCATGCCGGTGTTGAACCAGTGCATCGCCGCCTGGAGGTTTTCGTTGGGCACGTGGGCCGCGATCGTGCCGAGCACGATGGAGAGCAGCGCGCTGAGCGCACCGATGACGAGGAAGAGTTTTGCGGTGAAATTCATGGCGTGTTCGTGATGGGCTGGATGCGGAAACCCCGCCTGAGCGGCGGGGTTTCCGTGGGGTAAGACAGCTTACAACTTTCCTCGCTTACTTCACATCGAATCGGTCGGCGTTCATTACCTTGGTCCAGGCGGCGACGAAGTCATTGACGAACTTCACCTTGCTGTCGTTCTGCGCATAGACTTCCGCGTAGGCACGCAGGATCGAGTTCGAGCCGAACACCAGATCGGCACGGGTAGCCGTCCACTTCACGGCGCCGGACTTGCGGTCGCGGATCTCGTACAGATTCTTTCCGGCCGGCTTCCACGTGTAGGCCATGTCGGTCAGGTTGACGAAGAAGTCGTTGCTCAGCGTCCCCACGCGATCCGTGAATACGCCGTGGTTGGTGCCCCCGAAGTTAGCCCCAATGACGCGTAGGCCGCCGATCAGGGCCGTCATCTCGCAGGCCGTCAGGCGCATCAACTGCGCGCGGTCGAGCAGCAGTTCCTCGGCAGTCACGACGTAGTCCTTCTTCAGCCAGTTGCGAAAGCCATCGGCCAGCGGTTCCAGCACGTCGAAGGATTCGGCATCCGTCATCGCATCCGTGGCATCGCCGCGACCCGGTGCGAAGGGCACGGTCACATCGACCCCCGCCGCTTTCGCCGCCTGCTCGACACCGACGTTGCCCGCCAGCACGATCACGTCGGCCACGCTCGCGCCGGTGTCGGCGGCGATCTTTTCATAGACCGCCAGCGCCTTGGCGAGGCGCGCGGGCTCGTTGCCTTCCCAGTCCTTCTGCGGCGCGAGGCGAATGCGCGCACCATTGGCGCCACCACGTTTATCTGAGCCGCGGAAAGTGCGCGCGCTGTCCCAGGCGGTCGAGACCATCTCGCTGACAGAAAGGCCGCTGGCGGCGATCTTCGCCTTGACGGCCGCCACGTCGTAGTCGCTGCGGCCGGCGGGGATCGGGTCCTGCCAGATCAGGTCTTCCTTGGGCACATCCGGGCCGATGTAGCGCGCCTTCGGCCCCATGTCGCGGTGGGTCAGCTTGAACCAGGCGCGGGCGAAGACTTGCTCGAAATAGGCCGGATCGGCGCGGAAGCGCTCGGAAATCTTGCGGTACTCGGGGTCGAAGCGCATCGCCATGTCGGCGTCGGTCATGATCGGCTTGCAGCGCTTCGTCGGGTCTTCCACGTCCACCGGCATGTCCTCTTCCGCGATACCGATCGGCTCCCACTGATGCGCCCCGGCCGGGGACTTCTGCAGCCACCAGTCGTAGCGGAGCAGCAGGTCGAAGTAGCCACCCTTGCCGGTGTTCCACTTCATCGGGTGCGACGTCCATGCACCCTCGATGCCGCTGGTCACGGTGTCCCGACCGATGCCGCGCGTCGTGTGGTTGTTCCAGCCAAGGCCCTGTTCTTCCAGTTCGGCACCTTCCGGGGCCGGGCCAAGATTCGCGGCGCTGCCATTGCCGTGCGCCTTGCCGACCGTGTGGCCGCCGGCGGTGAGCGCGACGGTTTCCTCGTCGTTCATCGCCATGCGGGCGAAGGTGATACGCACATCGCGGGCGGTCTTGAGCGGGTCGGGCTTGCCGTCGACGCCTTCCGGGTTCACGTAGATCAGGCCCATCATCACGGCGGCGAGCGGATTTTCCAGATCGCGTTCGCCGGAGTAACGGCTGCCTTCACCGCCGCTGGGGGCAAGCCATTCCTTTTCTGAACCCCAGTAGGTGTCCTTCTCGGGATGCCAGATGTCCTCGCGGCCGAAGCCGAAGCCGAAGGTCTTGAGACCCATCGACTCGTAGGCCAGGGTGCCGGCGAGGATGATGAGGTCGGCCCAGCTGACCTGGTTGCCGTACTTCTTCTTGATCGGCCAGAGCAGGCGGCGCGCCTTGTCGAGGTTGGCGTTGTCGGGCCAGGAATTGATCGGCGCGAAGCGCTGGTTGCCCGTGCCGGCACCGCCGCGGCCGTCGGCGATGCGGTAGGTGCCCGCCGAGTGCCAGGCCATGCGGATCATCAGGCCACCGTAGTGGCCCCAGTCGGCCGGCCACCAGTTCTGGCTGTCGGTCATCAGCGCCTTGACGTCTCGCTTCAGCGCTTCGACGTCGAGTTTCTTGAGTTCTTCGCGGTAGTTGAAGCCAGCCCCCAGCGGGTTGGTCTTGCTGTCGTGCTGGTGCAGGATATCGAGGTTCAGGGCCTTCGGCCACCAGTCCATGTTGGCCATATTGGCCGAGGTCACACCGCCGTGCATGACGGGACATTTCTTTTCATTGCTCATGGTGTTCTCCTTGGTGTTGTTCAACGATGGATCAATAAAAACTATCCATGCCATGAAGACTACGCTCGAGAAACTATGAACGCCATTGAATCCTTGCTATCGGGCCGATAGCTTCGACCTGTTGAAAGTGTTCGGCAAAGCCGAATCCCTCGCGCTGCTCGGGACCGCCACTGTGTGGCGTCCTGCGCCCTTCGGGCTGGTCAGCCTTGGCGAAACGGCATTTCAATGTGTCGACACGCGGATCAGGCGACCGCAGTGGCGGTTGGCTTCGAGCGCGATCGGCAGGATGCCGGGCAGTCCGGCGTCGATGGTGACGCTGGCAAAGCTGTCGCGGCTTACGCCGACGAAATGCGGGTTGCTTTCCCGCTCCTCGCCGATGCTGCTGACGCGCCGGCCCGACAGGCAATGGCCGGGATAGACGAGCGTTTCGTCAGGAAAGGCGAACAGGCGGCGCACTACGCTGTCGAACAGGCACGCGCCATCGCTGCCCGGCTCGTCGGTACGGCCGCAGCCGCCGATCAGCAGGCAGTCGCCGGTGAACAGCCGGTCGCCCCAGTGAAGGCTGATGCAGCCGGGCGTATGGCCGGGCGTGGCGAGCGTCGTCAACACGATGCCGCCGCAGGCGACCCGTTCGCCATCCCGCAGCTTGCGGTCCGCGCACTGGATGTCGGACTCGGCGCTCACGGCGACCTTGGCGCCGGTCCACTCGCGCAGCGAATCGGCAGCGCTGATGTGATCGGCATGCAGGTGCGTTTCCAGCACCCAGTCCAGCCGCAGGCCGAGCTCCGCCAGCATGCCCAGGTAGAGGGGCGTCTGGTTGACCACCGGATCGATGACCAGCGCGCTGCCGCTTTCCGCGCAGGCGAGGAAGTAGGAGAAGGCGCCGGTCGCCTCGTCGCGCAGCTGGCGGAAGTGCGTCATCTCAGTTGATGTCGCGCAGCGCTTTCGCCCAGCCTTCCATCGCATCGTTGGCGGGCTTCATCGGGGCTTCGAGGAAGTTGATGACGAACTTGTCGCCGCAATCGGCGATGCCGATCGAGCGTGGCCGCACCGCCAGCACGTTCGGGTGCGGCAGCTGCAGGCCGAAGCAGAACACGAGATTCTTCGCGGCCTTGATCTCGGGTGCGATGGCGCCACCGAGCTTCGTGGTGTGCGCGTAATGGTCGAACTCGGCGATCCATGCCACGCGGCTGTCGGCCGCGATGGCCGCCTTGAGGCGCGCGGCGATGTCATCGACCGATTGGCAGGTCGTTTCGTTCTTGGCCAGTTCGAGCACGAAGACCGGGTATTTTTCCATCAGCATCATTTGTTTCATGGTGTGTCCTTGGGGTGATGCGAAATCAATGACTGCAGCCGCATGAATGGCCGGCTTCGTTTTCATGGCCCGGCGCATGACTGTGCTTATGCGGCGTGGGCGGCTTCAGGTTGCCCAAGAAGCAGCTGCGGATGGCCTCGAGTGGGTCGGTCTCACTGGTGCGCACGACACGGACACCTCGACGGGCCATGCGCATGACGAAGCCGTCACCCGAGCCGCCCGTGATCAGGAGGTCCGTCCCGTCGAGAGGATGCTGCTGGCGATCGTCGAAGCCGTGCATGGCCATTTCAATCGGCAGGTCGAGGCGCCCGACCTCGGTGATCTCGTCCGGACTCACAACGTCGAAGAGAATGAAGCGGCGCGCCTTGCCGGCATGGCCGGTGATGGTGCGGAAGTTCTGGCTGGTGATGGCGAAGCGCACGGGGGTCATCATGGAAGTCATCGGGGTTCCTCAGGCCTTGCCGGCCTTGTCTTCACCAATCAGCAGCCGGGCTTCGGCGAGGTATTGGTGCGGGGGGATTTCGAGATTGGTCGGCGCCGGCATGTTGACGAGCACGCGGCCCGCCAGGTCGAACTGCGAACCGTGGCAGGGACAGAAGAAGCCGCCGTCCCAGTCGGGGGCCATGCCCTGCGCGGTGCCGGCCTGGAACTTCTCCGTCGGCGAGCAGCCGAGATGGGTACAGATGCCGACGGCGACGAAGATCTCCGGCTTGATCGAGCGATGGGCATTCGTGGCGTAATCCGGTTGCTGCGGCTGCCTGGACTGCGGATCGACGAGCCTGGACTCGACTTTCTTCAGCGTGGTGAGCATTTCCGGCGTGCGGTTGATGATCCATACGGGTTTGCCGCGCCACTCGATGGTCATCATCTCGCCCGGCAAAAGCCTGGAGATATCCACCTCGACCGGGGCACCGGCGGCACGGGCGCGCTCGGAAGGCGCGAAGGTGGAGACGAAGGGCACGGCAACGACCATCCCGGCGGCCGCGGCGGCGGCGCTGGTAGCGAACAGCAGGCGCCGCCGCTGAGGATCCATCGCGTTGCCACATTGGCAGGCGGTGCAGGCAGTCATGTCAGGTTTCCAGTTTTTTGGGTCTAGAGTGTCAGACATACACAAGGACCATGCCATGCTTTCTGGACTCCGACGATTTTCTAGCGCATTGAATAAATGGAATATTAGATTTGTCGGTCGATGACTGACGGCGATGGGGACAGAATTGGCGGTATGTTTTGCTGTCATAGCTCTGCCATTACTGTCAGATCTCATGCAACCCGGCTGCGATGGCAGGCCTGCCTGAAGCGTCCCTATCCTGTCAGAATATCGGCATTCCAACTAGGCGATCATTAAAGGGGTTATCCATGAAGTGTTCTATAGCTAAAGTTGTGCTGGTGGCATCGACCGTCATGTTGTCCGCGTCGCCTGCGCATGCCGAGGCCCCGATGGCCACCGACGACGCCGGCACGCTCGACAAGGGTGTCATGAAGGTCGAAGGCGTCTGGAGCAAGGATGACCAAACCCGGGGTGGCGAACTGCTGTTCGGTTTCGGCGTGATCGAAAACCTCGAGGTGGAAGCCGCCGTCGCGCGCGCCAAGGATGACGATTTCAAGGCCGATGTTGTCGGCTTCGGTGCCAAGTGGGTGCCCTATCAGAACGACACCGGCTGGTCGCTCGGCGCGCGTTTCGATTTCGGTCGTGCTCGGGTTACCGAGCGCGCGACCGGCGACACGTCCACCGAGCGAGACTATGCCCTGACCGGCCTGGCTTCCTATCGCCTCGAAAACGGCCAGGTGCTGCACCTGAATCTTGGCGCCGTGCGCCTCAAGGCACTAGGCGAGAGCGAGACCCTCGGCACCTGGGGCATCGGCTACGAGGTGCCGCTCGCCGAGCGCCTGCAGCTGACGCTGGAAACCTACGGTGCAGAGCAGTCGCGTCCGGACAAGGCGATCGGCCTGCGTTACGAAGTCTTCGACGGGTTCAAGATTTCCGGCGCAGTCGGGCGCGGCAATGATCGCAGCTTCGGCCAGGTCGGCTTCGCTTGGGAATTCTGAGTCGGATGGCGTCGAGAAAGGGTGAGCATGCGCTGCGTCTGCCGAACAGGTTGCGTCCATGAAGTCGCATAACCTGACGGACTGGCAGCACAGCCACGATTTCGGCACGGCGCACGAGCGTCACGCCGAGCGGCGTACGCGCTGGGTGGTGGCGCTGACTTTCGTCGCGATGGTGATCGAACTGATCGCCGGCTGGCTGTCCGGCTCGATGGCCCTGCTGGCCGACGGCTGGCACATGGCGAGCCACGTGGGTGCGCTCGGCCTCGCGGCTTTCGCCTACCGCTTCGCGCGCCGCCACGCGGACGATGCACGGTACACCTTCGGCACCGGCAAGGTCACCGCGCTGGCGGGTTATACGAGCGCGCTGCTCCTCGGTGCGATCGCCTTCTGGATGGTTTGGGAATCGGTCAGTCGCCTGTTCGCCCCGGTCGCCATCCATTACACCGAGGCGATGATCGTGGCGGCCTTCGGCCTTGTCGTCAACCTGGCCAGCGCCTGGCTGCTCGACCATGACCACGATCATGATCACCCCCACGCCGATCATCATGACCACGATCATGGCCATGGCCACGAGCATGTCGACCACAACCTGCGTGCCGCCTACCTGCACGTCCTCGCCGATGCGCTGACATCGGTGCTCGCCATCGTCGCGCTCGGCGGCGGCATGCTGTTTGGCTGGGCCTTCCTCGATCCCGTGATGGGCATCGTTGGCGCCTTCCTCGTTGGCCGCTGGGCGATCGGCCTGGCGCGCGATTCCGCCGGCGTGTTGCTCGACGCCGAGGACCACGGCCGTGTCGCTGAAGCAATCCGGCACATCATCGAATCCGTGCCGGATCACGAGATTGCCGACCTGCATGTCTGGCGCGTCGGTCCCGCCAGCCGCGCCTGCATCGTCTCGCTGGTGTCGCACGCGCCGCTGACCCTCGAGGCCTATCGGCACAAGCTGGCCGCCATCCACGGCCTCGACCACGTCACCATCGAGATCAACGAGTGCTGCAACGATCACTGCCGGCCTGCGGATTGATCGCTCCCCACGGCTGATTGTTACGCCATGTCTTTTACACCTGCCCCGCCCAGCCTGCGCATCGACAAGTGGCTCTGGGCGGCGCGCTTCTTCAAGACGCGCACGCTGGCGGCAGAGGCCATCGACGGCGGCAAGGTGCAATGGCAGGGCCAGCGGGCCAAGCCCGCGCGCGAGGTGAAGATCGGCGACACGCTCGACATCGTCGTGGGCGACCAGCACTGGTCAGTGATCGTCCGCGGCCTGAACGCGCAGCGCCGGCCCGCGCCGGAGGCGAAGCTGCTGTATGAGGAAACCGCCGAAAGCCTCGCGCGCCGCACTGCGGCACTCGAGCAGCGCAAGCTCGCCCCGAGTCCCGGCGCCGGGCTGAAGGGCCGCCCGACCAAGCGCGACGCGCGGCGCATCCGGGGATTCAACGCCGGCTGATGCCGTCCTGCCCGCGCTGACTTTCAGCCAGGGCGCCGGCTGCGCGCCCATATTCCAATGTCAATAACGCGGTTATGTTTTGCCGCGTCCAGGCGTACGATGAAAATGCGTGACCCGGACAGGTGACGCCTGCAGCGCGCAGAACGCTGCGGTCCCCAACCCACGAGGAGACGCCAACATGGCCAACGAGAATACCGACCAGTATCTGGAGAACAACAAGCGCTACGCCAATGGGCAGGCGGTGCACAAGCCCGTCCATCCCGGCAAGCAGCCGATCGCGCCCGCCAAGCATGTCGCGGTTGTCGCCTGCATGGATGCGCGCATCGATGTCGAGGACCTGCTCGGCCTGCAGACCGGCGATGCGCACATCATCCGCAATGCCGGCGGCGTGGTGACCGACGACACGATCCGCTGCCTGATCATCTCGCATCACCTGCTCAACACCAACGAGATCATCCTCATCCACCACACGCGCTGCGGCATGCTGGCCTTCACCGACGACCTGCTCAAGGCGGGTCTCGAAGGCGATCCGGC
>CAZTWA010000021.1:0-14405 GCA_964617225.1 uncultured Methyloversatilis sp. | reverse complement strand
GTCGATACCGGCCTGCTCGACGAAGTCGCCTATCCGGGGCCGATGGGCTCGATCGGCTGATTGCGCACGGTGCCATCCCGCGGCAGCTGACTTTCGACGATACCGCGGGCGCGCGCATAATCCGCGTTTTCCGATGCACGGGAAGCGACATGATTACCCTTCAGTTGGCCACGGAAAGCGATTGGCCGGCCATCTGGTCGATCCTCGAACCCGTGTTTCGCGCGGGCGAGACCTATGCGTTTTCGCCCGCGATCACGTCAGACGAAGCGCATCGTGCCTGGATGGAACTGCCGGCGGCGACTTACGTCGCGCGCGATGCGCGCGGTGCCCTGCTCGGCACCTACTACCTCAAGCCCAACCAGACCGGCCTTGGCGACCATGTCTGCAACTGCGGCTATGTGGTGGTGGCGGCCGCGCGGGGCCAGGGCGTGGCCGCGGCGATGTGCGTGCATTCCCAGGACGAAGCGGTGCGCGCCGGCTTCCGCGCCATGCAGTTCAACCTCGTGGTCTCGACCAACACGGTTGCCGTGAAGCTTTGGCAAAAGCTCGGTTTCGCGCTCGTCGGGACGTTGCCCGGTGCCTTCCGCCATCCGCGACTGGGCTTTGTGGATGCCCACGTGATGTTCAAGCGGCTCGTGGTCGACTGACTGCACGCGAGGCGGCGGATGCCGCCCCGCCGGGACTGACTTTCCTCGGGATGCTGCACTGCAGCTTGCCGCGTGAAAACGAAAGGACTAGATTGCGCCCCTTCCCGTATGATCGTATACGATTAGCCGATAACCCATGCTCGACCAGCTTGTTCTGCCACCTGCCGCCCGCATGAGCACCTCGGACCACATCGCCGAGGCGCTGCGCGAGGCGATTGTCTCGGGCCAGTTGCCCGCCGATACCGAATTGCGCCAGGACGACATCGCGGCACGCTTCCGGGTCAGCAAGATCCCCGTGCGCGAGGCGCTCAAGCGCCTCGAGGCCGAAGGCCTGGTGACCTTCGTGCGCAACAAGGGCGCCGTCGTGGCCGCCATGTCGCCGGAGGAACTCTGGGAGTACGTGGAAATCCGTGCGATGCTCGAGGCGCGCGCGGCGGAACTGGCCGCCCCCCGCATCAGCGATGCGCACCTCGCGCAGGCCCGCGCGGCGATGGCCACCTTCGGCGCCGAGGAAAACCCGGCGCGCTGGGGCGTGCTCAACTGGCAACTCCATTCCGCCCTGTATGCCGACGCCGGCCGCCCCGTGCTGCTGGCGGAAATTCGCGCCCTGTACGACAAGGTCGAGCGCTACGTCCGTACCCTGCTCGCCGTCACTGCCGAAATGCCCAAGACGCAGCGTGAGCACGCTGCCATTCTCGAAGCCTTCGCCGCCCGCGATGCCGTTGCCGCGGCGGCGCTGACCCGCGCCCACGTCCTCGACGGCGGCGCTGCGCTCCTGACTTATCTCTCGGACCACCGAGCCGATCCACCTGCTTCATCCACCACCTGAGGAGAACCAGATGCACAAGACACTGCTTGCCGCCGCCTTCCTGACTGCCTTCGCCGGCAGCGCCGCCGCCGATACCCTGGTTGCCATCGCAGGACCGATGACCGGGCAATATGCCTCGGCGGGCGACCAGATCCGCAAGGGTGCCGAAATGGCGATCGCCGACATCAACGCCAAGGGCGGCGTGCTCGGCCAGAAGCTGCAACTCGAAGTCGGCGACGACGCCTGCGATCCGAAGCAGGCCGTGGCCGTCGCCAACCAGATGGTCAACAAGAAGATCGCCTTCATGCACGGCCACTGGTGTTCGTCCTCGACGATCCCCGCCTCGGAGGTCTATCTCGAGTCCAACATCCTGATGGCCACCGTATCGACCAACCCGAAGGTGACTGACCGCGGCCTCAAGAACATCTTCGCCATCGCGGGTCGCGATGACCAGCAGGGCCAGGTCGCCGGCGGCTATCTCGCCGAGAAGTTCAAGGGCAAGAAGATCGCCGTCGTCGATGACAAGTCGGCCTATGGCAAGGGCCTTGCCGACGAGATCGCCAAAGCCATGGAAGGCAAGGGCGCCAAGCCCGCCCTGCGCGAGTCGGTCACTGCCGGCGAGAAGGACTACTCCGGCCTGATCACCAAGCTCAAGGCGGCGGGCGTCGATGTGATGGCCTATGGCGGCTACCACACTGAAGTTGCGCTGATCCTGCGCCAGGCCCAGCAGGCCGGCCTCAATCTCACGGTGATGGGGGGCGACACGATGTCGAACACCGAACTGGTCACGGCCGCCGGTGCCGCCGCCAACAACGTGATCTTCACCTTCGGACCGGATCCGCGCAAGAACGCCGCCGCCGCGCCGATCGTCAAGAAGTTCCGTGACGCGAAGATCGAGCCGGAAGGCTACGTGCTGTATGCCTACGCCGCGCTCCAGTTGTTCGACCAGGCGGCCACCAAGGCCAAGAGCATCAAGTATGCCGACCTCGAGAAGACGATCCGCGCCAACAGTTTCGACA
The DNA here is from genome assembly GCA_964617225.1 of uncultured Methyloversatilis sp. Classification (GTDB taxonomy): domain Bacteria; phylum Pseudomonadota; class Gammaproteobacteria; order Burkholderiales; family Rhodocyclaceae; genus Sulfuricystis. The sequence goes on along the minus strand of CAZTWA010000021.1, from coordinate 11,931 downwards.
CCGTGATTGGCACGCTGGCCTTCGACGGCAAGGGTAACGGCAAGGCGCCCGCCTTCGTCGTCTATCAGTGGAAAGACGGCAAGTACGACTACGTGAAGTAAGCGCGCATCCGCGCGTAGCAAACCCTCCCTGTCCGCGCGCGGGCAGGGACATCGGCCCTTGCGACCGTGAAAAGGCACGACGATGAAAGCCCATGAAGCCCTCCCGACGGCGGAACTTCGGCGCCGGATCCATCAGCATCTGCGCTGCGACGAGGATGCGCTGCTCGATGCGCTGATCGCCAAGGCGCGCTTCACCGATTTCGAGCGCCAGCGCATCGCCGAACGGGCGACCCCGCTGATCGAGAAAGTGCGCGCCGAGCGCGCGCAGACCGGCGGCATCGATGCCTTCATGCAGACCTACGATCTCTCGAGCCGCGAGGGCATCGTCCTGATGTGCCTCGCCGAGGCGCTGCTGCGTATCCCCGACGCCGAGACGCAGGACCTGTTGATCAAGGACAAGATCGGCCCCGCCGAGTGGGAGAAGCGGCTCGGCAGTTCGCACTCGCTGTTCGTCAATGCCTCCACCTGGGGGCTGATGCTCACCGGCCGTATGGTCAGCCTCGACAGCGCGGAACGCAACCTTGGCGGCGTGCTCAAGCGCCTCGTCGCGCGCCTCGGCGAGCCGGTCATCCGGCAGGCCGTGCTGGCCAGCATGCGCATCCTCGGCCGGCAGTTCGTCATGGGGCGCAACATCGCGGAGGCGCGCGAGCGCTCGCGTGAGTCCGAAAAACGCGGCTACCGCCACTCGTACGACATGCTCGGCGAAGCGGCCCGCACCACGCAGGATGCCCTGCGCTATTTCGAGTCCTACACCCGCGCCATTGCCGCGCTGGGCAAGGAGGTGGCAGGCCAGTCGCCGATCACGGCACCCTCCATTTCCGTCAAGCTTTCTGCGCTGCATCCGCGCTACGAGGTTTCCCAGCAGGATCGCGTGAGCGCCGAACTGTTTCCCGCGGTGCGGAAGCTGGCGCTGCAGGCCCGGCAGGCCGGGATCGGCTTCACCATCGATGCCGAGGAAATGGATCGCCTCGAAATCTCGCTCGATCTCATCGAGCAACTGGCGCTGGATCCGGCACTGGCGGGTTGGGATGGTCTCGGGCTGGCCGTGCAGGCCTACGCCAAGCGCGCGTTGCCGGTAATCGACTGGCTGGCCGACCTGGCGCGGCGCGCCCACCGGCGCCTGCCGGTCCGGCTGGTCAAGGGCGCCTACTGGGATGCCGAGATCAAGCTGGCACAGGAGCGTGGCCTGTCCGACTACCCGGTGTTCACGCGCAAGGCCTCGACCGATGTGTCCTACCTCGCCTGCGCCAAACGTCTGCTCGCCGACTCGGTCGCCTTCTACCCGGCCTTCGCGACGCACAATGCCCACACGCTTGCCGCCGTCGCGGAAATCGCCGTCGCGGTGGGCGGCAACGACGAGTGGGAATACCAGCGGCTGCACGGCATGGGCGCGGAACTTTACGACCAGGTCGTCGGGCCCGATAAATGGCGGCAAGCCTGTCGCGTCTATGCGCCGGTCGGTTCGCACGAAGACCTGTTGGCCTATCTCGTGCGCCGCCTGCTCGAAAACGGCGCCAACACCTCATTCGTCAATCGCATCGCCGATGCCAACCTGCCGATCGCGACGCTGCTCGCCTGCCCGGTCGAGGCCACTGCGGCCCTGCCGAGCAAGCGCGCGGCACGCATCCCGCTGCCGCGCAACCTGCTGCGTATCACCGGCGCCCACCTGAACGACGACCGCGACAACAGCCAAGGAATGGACATGTCTGACCAAGAGATTCTGAACACACTGGGTGAAGCCATCGCGCTTTCGCGCAAGCAGGACTATCTCGCCACGCCGCTGGTCGACGGGCGCAGTGTCGATCTCGGTCACCGCACCGCCGTGAGGAACCCGGCCGACCGGCGCGAGGTCATCGGCTACATGGTCAATGCCGAAGCCGCGAATGTTGCCGCGGCAATGAAAAGCGCCGCAGCCGCGCAGCGCGGCTGGGATGCCACGCCTGCCGGCGAACGCGCCGCCAAGTTGGAGCGCGCCGCCGACCTGATGGAGCAGCGCATGGCCGACCTCGTCGCGCTGGTTGTCCGCGAAGGGGGGCGCACGCAGGGCGACAGCGTCGCCGAGGTGCGCGAGGCAATCGATTTTCTGCGCTACTACGCCAAGGAAGCGCGGCAGAAATTCAGCGACCCGCTCGTGCTGCCCGGACCCACCGGCGAAAAGAACACGCTCATGCTGCACGGGCGCGGCGTCTTCGTCTGCATCTCGCCGTGGAACTTCCCGCTCGCCATTTTCACCGGCCAGATTGCCGCCGCGCTCGCTGCCGGCAACTGCGTGGTCGCCAAGCCGGCTGAGCAGACACCCATTATCGGCGCGGTCGCCATAACTATCCTGCACGAAGCCGGCATCCCGGCCCATGTGCTGCATTTCATGCCCGGCGACGGCCAGGTTGGTGCCGCGCTGGTCGCCGATCCGCACTGTGGCGGCGTGGCCTTCACCGGTTCGACCGAGGTGGCGAAACTGATCGCCACGTCTCTCGTGACCAAGCCTGGCCCGCTGGTGCCGCTGATCGCCGAGACCGGTGGCCAGAACGTGCTGATCGCCGATTCGTCTGCCTTGCCCGAGCAACTGGTGCGCGACGTCGTGGCCTCGGCCTTCAATTCGGCCGGCCAGCGCTGCTCGGCGCTGCGCGTGCTGTTCGTGCAGGACGACATCGCCGAAAAAGTCATCGCGATGCTCGCCGGTGCGATGCAGGAACTGCGCCTGGGCGACCCGGCCAGCCTCCGCACCGACGTCGGCCCGGTCATCGACGAAGAGGCGCGCAGCCTGCTCGAGGCGCATGCCCGCAAGCTCGATGCCTTCGCCAAGCGCATCCACGTCCTCGATGCCGACGTCCCGGTGCATGGCACCTACTTCGCACCGCGCGCCTACGAAATCGACAGCCTTGCCCGGCTGGAGCGCGAGGTGTTCGGGCCGATCCTGCACGTGGTGCGCTGGCAGGCCGAGGCGCTCGATGCGGTGTGCGACGCGATCAACACGACCGGCTACGGCCTGACGCTGGGCATCCACAGCCGCATCGACGAAACGGTGAAGCGCATCACCGAATGCCTGCATGTCGGCAACACCTATGTGAACCGCAACATGATCGGCGCGGTCGTCGGCGTGCAGCCCTTCGGCGGGGAAGGCCTCTCCGGCACCGGCCCGAAGGCGGGCGGGCCGCATTACCTGTATCGTTTCGCCTGCGAACGGACGATCTCGATCGACACCACGGCCGCCGGCGGCAACGCCAGCCTGATGGCCGTTGGCGAGTAAGCAGAACAGGACGACCCGACCCATGGCGCATGCGCTTCAGCAACTGATCAACGGCCTGACCCTCGGGGCCGTCTATGGCCTGATCGCCATCGGCTACACAATGGTGTACGGCATCATTGGCATGATCAACTTCGCGCATGGCGACATCTACATGGTATCGGCCTTCATCGCGGTAACGGCCTTCACGATCCTTGCCGCCGCCGGCGTGACCTCGGTGCCGCTGGCGCTGACCGTCGTGCTGATCGTCACCATCCTGTTCACCTCGGCCTTTGGCTGGTCGGTCGAACGCACTGCCTACCGGCCGTTGCGCGGATCAACCCGGCTGGCGCCGCTGATCTCGGCGATCGGCATGTCGATCTTCCTGCAGAACATGGTGCAGGTGACGCAGGGCGCGCGCGTCAAACCGATTCCGCCGGTGCTCGAGGGCGGCATCGAACTGATGCGCAGCGGCGACTTCGCCGTCACTCTCGCCTATTCGCAACTGATGATCATCGTTGTCACGGTCAGCCTGATGATCGGCTTCACCTGGCTGATCACGCGCACACCCTTCGGCCGCCAGCAGCGCGCCTGCGAACAGGACCGCACGATGAGCGCGCTGCTCGGTGTCGATGTGGACAAGACGATCTCCCTGACCTTCATGCTCGGCGCCGCGCTGGCCGCGGTGGCGGGCGTCATGGTCACCGTCTATTACGGCGTGGTCGATTTCTTCATCGGCTTCGTTGCGGGCATCAAGGCCTTCACCGCGGCCGTGCTCGGCGGCATTGGTTCGCTGCCGGGGGCGATGCTGGGCGGGTTGCTGATTGGCCTCATCGAGGCCTTCTGGGCCGCCTACCTCTGGGCCGAATACAAGGATGTCGCCACCTTCGCCATCCTCATCCTCGTGCTGATGTTCCGGCCCTCAGGACTCCTGGGCCGGCCGGAAGTGGAGAAGGTCTGATGACGGCCGTCGTTCATCTCGAGCATGCGACGACGCTAACCGAACGACTCCGGGACGCCGCGTGGATCGGCTTCGTGGCTCTGGTGCTCGGCATTCCGATGATCGGGCTGACGACGGTGGATGGGGGCGGCAAGCTCGTGGTGCAGACGCGCTGGGCCCTGCTCGGCTATTTCATCGCGGCGAGCTTTTTCGGCCGGCTGGCATTGCGCTACCTGCTCGATGTGTTCACGCGGCGCCGGCAGGCCCGCGCGGTCGCGCAGAGTGAGTACCCGCAACGTATCCGCCGCTTCGAGGTCCCGACGCTGCTGGGCTGGCTGCTGCTCGGTGTGTCGATTGCGTTGCCGATCGCCTTTTCAGACAACCGCTACGTCGTCGATACGGCGACGACCGTGCTGATCTACGTGATGCTCGGCTGGGGCCTCAACGTGGTGGTCGGCCTCGCCGGCCTGCTTGACCTCGGCTACGTGGCCTTCTATGCCGTCGGGGCCTACACCTATGCGCTGTTGTCCACGCAGTTCGGCTGGGGTTTCTGGGAGGCCCTGCCCGTGGCGGGAGCGACGGCCGCCTTCTTCGGCATCGTGCTCGGCTGGCCGACGCTGCGCCTGCGCGGCGACTACCTCGCCATCGTGACGCTCGGCTTCGGCGAAATCATCCGCATCATCCTGGTGAACTGGACCGAGTTCTCGGGCGGCCCGAATGGCATCGCCTCGATTCCGCGCCCGACCTTCTTCGGCTTGCATTTCAAGCCGCCGAGCGACGACGGTCCGCTCACCTTTGCCCAGTACTTCGGCCTCGAGTTCGTGCCCGAACACCGCCTGATCTTCCTCTATTACCTGATCCTGATCCTGGCCCTGCTGACCAACCTGTTCGTGTCGCGGCTGCGCCAACTGCCGATCGGCCGCGCCTGGGAGGCCGTGCGCGAGGACGAGATTGCCTGCAAGGCGCTCGGCATGAACGTCACCAACGTCAAGCTCTCGGCCTTCGCGATCGGTGCGATGCTGGGCGGCTTTGCCGGCGTTTTTTTCGCCTCGCGGCAGGGCTTCATCTCGCCCGAATCCTTCGTCTTTACCGAGTCGGCGATCATCCTCGCGATCGTGGTGCTCGGCGGCATGGGTAGCCAGCTCGGCGTCGTGCTCGCCTCGCTGGTGCTGGTGCTGCTGCCGGAAATTGGCCGCGACTTCGCCGAATACCGCATGCTGCTGTTTGGCCTGGCGATGATCCTGATCATGATCTGGAAGCCCGGCGGCCTGCTCGCCCACCGCGCGCCGACGCTGCGCGCACCGGTACGGGAGGACGCGGCATGACGCACGGCCACATCCTCGATGTCGACCAGCTGACCATGCGCTTCGGCGGCCTGACGGCCATCGACGACCTGTCGTTCACCGCGCCGACCCGGGCCATCACGTCGATCATCGGCCCCAACGGCGCGGGCAAGACGACGCTGTTCAACTGCATCACCGGTTTCTACAAGCCGACGGTCGGCACGGTCCGGCTGCATCATCCGGTGCAGGGCGTGACGCAACTCGAAGCACTGCCCTCGCACCGGGTCGCGCGCGATGCACAGGTGGTGCGCACCTTCCAGAACATCCGGTTGTTCCCGAAGATGACCGTGCTCGAAAACCTCATCGTTGCACAGCACAACGTGCTGCAGGGCGCGTCGATGTTTTCGCTGGGCGGCCTGTTCAAGCTGGCGACCTACCGGCACGCCGAAACGGCCGCGCTCGAGAAGGCGATGCACTGGCTCGACCGCCTCGGCCTGACCGAATTCGCCGACACCGCCGCCGGCGCGCTGCCGTATGGCACGCAGCGGCGCATCGAGATCGCCCGCGCGCTCTGTGTCGAACCGGTGCTGTTGTGCCTCGACGAACCGGCCGCGGGGCTGAATCCGCGCGAGTCGGCGGCACTCAACGACCTGTTGATCCATCTGTCGCGCGACGAAGGCGTGGCGGTGCTGCTCATCGAGCACGACATGAGCGTGGTGATGCAGGTCTCCGACCACATCGTGGTGCTCAACTACGGCCGCAAGATCGCCGAAGGCACGCCCACCGTGATCCAGAACGATCCGCATGTCATCAAGGCCTACCTCGGCGAGGACGAAACCGTTGAGCCGCTGGCGGGAGCGGCGGCATGAGCCTCCTGAAGCTGTCCGGCGTCCATGCCCACTACGGCCACATCCATGCGCTCAAGGGCATCGACCTCGATGTGAATGCGGGTGAGATCGTCACCCTGATCGGCGCCAACGGCGCCGGCAAATCCACGCTGATGATGACACTGCTCGGCACGCCACGTGCCTCTGCCGGCCGTATCGTCTTCGACGGCGAGGACATCAGCCGCCTCCGGCCGCACGAGATCGCACGGCGCGGCATCGCGCTCGTCCCGGAAGGCCGACGCATCTTCCCGCGCATGACCGTGCTGGAGAACCTGCAAATGGGCGCGGGCTTCGGCGACCCCGCCAATTTCGATGTCGACTTGCAGCGCATGTTCGCACTGTTCCCGATCCTCGAGGAGCGACTCACCCAGCGCGCTGGCACCTTGTCCGGCGGCGAACAACAGATGCTGGCCATCGCCCGCGGGCTGATGAGCCGGCCCAAGCTGTTGATGCTCGACGAGCCCTCGCTGGGCCTCGCACCGCTCTATATCCGGCGCGTGTTCGAGATCATCCGCGAGCTCAACCGCGACCACGGCATGACCATCCTGTTGGTCGAACAGAATGCCCACCACGCCCTGCGTTGTGCGCACCGCGGGCTGGTACTGCAGCATGGCGAAGTCGTGCTTGCGGGCGGCGGTGCGGAGTTGTTGGCCAGCCCCGACGTGCGCGCCGCCTACCTCGAAGCCGGACACGCATCCTGAACGAGCGCGGCATTCCCCGCTGGTTGCCCTTCGTCGTACTGGGCATCGGGCTGCTCGCGATCTCCTTCGGCGGCATCCTCGCCCGGCTGGCACAAGCAGCCAGTGTGCCGTCGCTGTCGATCGCGGCATGGCGCCTGGGCTTCGCGACGCTTGTCGCCACGCCCTTCGCGCTCGGGCTGTTGCTGCGCCGCGCACCGCAAGCGACGACGCCGATCTTTTCGCGGCGCCAGTTGGGCCTGGGGCTGGCGGCCGGCCTTTGCCTCGCGGCACATTTCGGCACCTGGATCACCTCGCTCGAAACCACCTCGGTCGCTTCGTCGACTGCGCTGGTGACGACCAACCCGCTGTGGATCGGCATCGCCAGCTTCGTGCTGTTCGGCGAACGGCCGGGACGCGCCATGCTCGCCGGCATCGCGCTCTCGCTCGCCGGTTCGTTACTTATTTTCCTCAGCGACAGCCAGCAGACTGCCACCGGCAGCGACAGCCTGCTCGGCAACGCGCTGGCGCTGATCGGCTCATGGTGCTTCTCGGCCTACCTGATGATCGGCCGCCGCCTGCGCGCCGGGCTCACGCTGGCGCTCTACGTCTGGCTCACCTATGGCATTGCCGCGCTGGCGTTGTTTACTGTCGCCGGCGGCAGCGGCCTGCCGCTTGGCGGCTTCGCCCTTGCCGGCTGGCTCGCGCTCGCCGGCATGGCGCTCGGCCCGCAGCTGATCGGCCACACCAGCTACAACTGGTCGCTGAAGCACGTCTCGGCGACCTTCGTCGCCGTCGTTACCCTTGGTGAACCCATTGGCGGCGCGCTGATGGCCTGGATCATCTTCGGCGAAACGCTCGCGCCCCTGCAGGCGGTCGGCTTCGTCCTGCTGCTGATCGGTATCTATCTCGCCGCCAGGGGAGAGCGAGGCGAACGCGGCTGAATGTTCTAGGATGCGTTTATCCGATTTTCCGGAGTACACATCATGATCGATCGCCTCTACACCCGCCTGATCATTGTCTTGCTTGCCGCGTTCAGCCTGGGCATTCCTCCGGCGCTGGCCGAGCCGACGCCGAAGGCAACGCCAACCTACACGATGCAGCCCATCGGCTGGGTCAGGAAAGCGGACGGGAAGACCTTCATCGAGGTCGACAAGCGTTACCAGCCCGCGCTGCTGGGCGTCGACCGGGTGAAATCGCTCTGGGTGCTCTGGTGGTTCGATCGCAACGACACGCCCGAGAAGCGCGCCACCCTGCAAGTGCATCCGCGCGGCGACCCGGATAATCCCTTGCGCGGCGTGTTTGCCACGCGCTCGCCCTACCGGCCCAACCTCATTGCGCTCAGCGACGTCGATGTGATCGCCGTTCGCGGCAACGTCATCGAGATCGACGGCATCGACGCCTTCGCCGACACCCCTGTGCTTGATCTGAAGCCCTATTGAAAGTCAGCGCTGGCGGGACGGCACTTCTGAGTTTCCTGACAGTCAGACAACGGTATGGCTAGTGCTTATGCCCAGACATCTCCCCCATGGAACTCGAGCTCGAATTCGGATTTCTCACGGGTACGCTGATCTCCTTGCTGCTCCCGTCATCCAGGCCGAGGGTGAGCGGTACCGTGTCGCCTGCTTTGAGCGGCGACTTCAACTCGATCATCATGACATGCAGTCCGCCCGGCTTGAGCACAGCTTCGCCTCCCGGCGGCACGGGGATGTCCTTCACCTGGCGCATCTTCATGACGCCGCCCTCGTTGAGGTGGGTATGCAGCTCGGTGATGCGCGAGGCCGGATTGGATGCCTTGACGACCCGGACTTCCCTGGGGCCGGCGTTGCGGATCACCATGAAGGCGCCGGTTGCCATGGCCCCGGGCGGCGCCTGGCGGATATAGGCATCGCTAACCGTGATCTGGTCCGCTGCGCCGGCGGCATGGGTGATTCCGCAGTTCATGGCCGCGGCGAGCAGACCGGCCAGGATCAGGGGAGGATTGGATCGATTCATTTTGATACTCCTTGCATTGTGGCGGGGAAAGCAGGTTCCTGACCGCAGCTGTGATCTGCTCCGGCGAAGCCGGCGGCATGGCAGATCGGCCACTCATTGCTTGGGTGTGCCGTCGACAGGTGCCCGCCGGGCGATCTCCTCGCGCAGGCGGGCGACGATCTCGTCAACCGGCTTGCCGTAGGGGAACTTGGTGAGGAACTGGCCGCCCGGCGAGAGCAGGAACATGCCTGCGGAGTGATCAACCGCGTAATGGGCGGGGTTGACCTTGGGGTCGATCACCTTCTCATAACGCACCTTGAAGTTATCGGCGGCGCGCTTGACCAGTTCCGGCGATCCAGTGGCGCCCATGATGCGGGCGTCGAAGAAGCCAGTGTAGGTGTGCAGCAGCGCCAGCGTATCGCGCTCGGGATCGACCGAGATGAACAGAGCCTGCACCTTGGCCGCATCGTCGCCGAGCTGCTTCAGCACGGTGGCCATTTCGAGCAGGGTGGTAGGGCAGATATCGGGGCAGAAGGTGTAACCGAAGGTAATCAGCTGGAAGCGGTCCTTGAAGTCGCCGTCCATCACGGCGCGGCCGTTTGCGGCCTGCAGCAGGTAGCGCGGGTTGATGCCGACCTCCGGCGTGTCCGGTGTGGCTGCCAGCTGGTGCGCATTCGGCAGGTTGAGGGGACGGGCGGCCACTTCCAGTTCGACCGTCAGTGCGGCACGTGGCGGACACTCCGCTTTGCGCTGGGCCTGGGCGAGGAAGGCCTCGCTGGTGGCCTTTTCAAAAACCTCGCCGAGCTCCCGTGTCTTGGCCACGCGGGCGATGACGATGGCCTTGGCGCGGCTGACGACCTCGGAATGGCCGCAGGCCAACGCGCGGCCGTTGATGTTGCCGAGGGTAGCAACCGCTGCTTGCAGCGGGTCGGCTTCCGCACTGGCGGCTGGGATCGGCAGGGCAATGGCCAGGGCGGCGGCCAGGGCGAGGGCAAGAGTGCGGAAAGGCGTCATGGTGATGATCTGGTGAGTGGTTGCAGTTGTTTGTTGCAATAGATGTGGCGCGAGGGCTTCCATGCGCACATGGCCAGGCAAAAAAGGTCTATCCGTACTTGACCTCGACCTCACTCCGGGATGTCAGCCATCTCATTTCACCGTGGGATTTTACGGAAGAGCGCATGCATTGTTCCGTCTTGGATTGCGTCGATCCTTGAGGCGTATCAATATTCCGGCCGACCTTTCCTGTTGATCCAGTGCAAGGCCGGCTCTGTCGAATAGCTGTTTAATCCTAGGCGGGCTTCGCGCAAGCGTCATTGACTTTCGGCCTGCCCGACCCGCCCCGATTCGTTGCAAACTTAAGATAATGAAGAAGTGGGTGGCTCAGGGCTTCATATTTAGTTGACGTCGGTCACGCGTGATGTGTCTCCTCGACCGGCGTACTGCAACGCGCGACAGCAGACAGCAGCCCATCCGCATATGTTTGCGTAAAAGTAACAATTTTGGCAAAATAATATCTTGTTGCCCGCTTTTGACAATCCGGCCGACCCATCGCCGTTGATTTCCGCCGTCTTGGCGGTCCGGGCAACCTTAGAGTGTGTTCCGCGAATACGAGGCATCCATGGGATGTCCCAAGAGAACACGGCCGATTCAACGCAATCATGAAGGAGGCCCCATGTCTGATACTGTTTATTGCTACCATTGTGGTCGCAGTCACCCAAAGGAAGAAATGCGCCGCGTTCAAACCAAAACGGGTTCGCGCTGGCGCTGCATCAAATCCGTTCTGGCGACCCGGCGCAGCGTTGCCGAGCGAGATGCCTTCGGCAAGCGAGTGACCGAGATCAATTCCGCCGAGCGGCGCGCCCAAGCCATCGCCACCCGGCAAATGGTCAGCCAGCTCGATCGCTGAACCTAATACCACGGTCAACGACAGCCCATCAGGAAGTTGTCGGCTGCGGAAAACCTGCAGCCCGGATGAAAGTCAGTCCTGGCGGGACGGCATTCAGCGGCGCCGCAAGTCGAGCGTGCAGGGGAATTCCGGATGTCCCTCTTCGACCGGCGGGGCCATCGGGCCGAGGCGCGAACCACCGGGCATGAAGCGATCGAGCGCGTTAACCCACGGCGGCGGCGTGTAGCTGCCGATCGTGTGACCATCGGCCCGGAAACGGATGTGGCGGCGCGCCTCGGCTTCGTAGGCATTCACCGGGAAGTGTTCGTAGTTGCGACCGCCCGGATGCATCACCTGATAGGTGCAGCCGGCGACTGCCTTGTCGTTCCAGAGGTCGACGAGGTCGAACACCAGCGGCGCATGCACGCCGATGGTCGGGTGCAGCGCCGAGGGCGGCTGCCACGCGCGGTAGCGCACGCCGGCGACGCTTTCGCCATTGGTGCCGGTTGATTTGAGCGGCACGCGGCGGCCGTTGCAGGCCACGGCGTAGCGGCCGTCGGTGGCGCCGCTGAGCTTGACCTGCACGCGCTCGACCGAGGAGTCGACGAAGCGCGCCGTGCCGAGGCCGGTGGCCTCTTCGCCGAGCACATGCCAGGGCTCGAGGGCGGCGCGGATTTCGAGTTCGATGTCGCCGAGTTGCAGCCCGCCATAGCGCGTGAAGCGGAATTCGAGGAAGGGCGCGAACCAGTCGAGCTGGATGGGGAAGCCAGCCTCGTTGAGTTCGCCGACCACCTGCTTGAGGTCGGCCCAGAGGTGGTGCGGCAGCATCCAGCGATCCTGCAGCGCCGTGCCCCAGCGCACCAGCGGCTTGGCATAGGGCTGCGCCCAGAAGCGCGCGACGAGGGTGCGCAGCAGCAGCATCTGCGCGAGGCTCATGCGCGCGTGCGGCGGCATCTCGAAG
>CAZTWA010000020.1:0-23581 GCA_964617225.1 uncultured Methyloversatilis sp. | reverse complement strand
TCTATCGCTACAACACGCGGCCGACGCGTGGCCTGCGGCTGGCCCGCATGCTCGGTCACATCACCTATCTTTCCGACGACCAGATGGCCGAGAAATTCGGCCGCAAGCGGCGTCCGGATGCCGGCAGCTACGGTTTCGGCGTCGAGTTCGAGATCGAGTCCTACCTGCGCTATCAGGGCGACAAGTTCGCCGGCTGGTTCGACGCCAATACGTATCTGTTGATGACCAAGGCGCTGGACTACTTCGACCCGGCCGAGCCTTTCGACGGCGACCTGGCCGCCGCACTGGCCGAGGCGCACGCCAAGTATCTCGTCATCGCCTTCAGCACCGACTGGCGCTTCTCGCCAGCCCGCAGCCGCGAAATCGTCAATGCACTGGTCAAGAACAAGCATGCCGTCAGCTATGCCGAGATCACCAGCCCGCACGGCCACGACGGTTTCCTGATGGAAGACGGCTACTACCACGCGGTCGTGGCGGCCTACATGGGAAACATCCCGACATGATGCACGCCCTGAAGCGTCCCGACTTCGCGGTCATCGCCGGCTGGATGAAGGCCGGCGAGAGCGTGCTCGACCTCGGCTGCGGCGAAGGCGAACTGCTGCACCTGCTGGCAACGCGCGGCTTGCGCGGCTGGGGCATTGAACGCGATCCCGGCCATGTGCTCGCCGCCGTCGAGAACGGCGTCAATGTCATCCAGAGCGACCTCGAGGCGGGGCTGGCCGGTTTCGAGGACGACGCCTTCGACCATGTCGTGCTCTCGCGCACCTTGCAGACCGTGCGCCATACCCAGCAGATCCTTGCCGAGATGCTGCGCGTGGGACGCGAAGCCGTCGTTTCCTTCCCGAACTTCGCCTACTGGCGCAACCGCATGGCCGTGCTCAACGGCCGCATGCCGGTATCGGAAGACCTCCCCTACCAGTGGTACGACACGCCGAACGTGCGGTTCTTCACCATGCTCGATTTCGAAGGCCTGTGCGACGGCATGGGCATCGTCATTCGCGATCGCCAGGTACTCGACGAGCGCGGCGCACACGTGACCGAAGAACACAACTTCCTCGGCAGCCTCGCCGTCTATCGCATCGCCCGCGGGGGCTAAAAAAACAGGCGACCGTTACCGGTCGCCCGCACTGCACTCCCTGCTTATTGTTGTTTGATTGGTATTGTTGTTCCTAGGCGGGTTCCGGCACGCGGTAGCTGAGCGGCCGATCCGCCAGCAGGCGCGCGCAGGCCGGACACAACTCGCGCTCCATGTGCAACCCCATGTGGTAGCTGGGCATGCGGTCATGGACGAAGCGGCGATGCGCCACGGTCTGGTACTGCACCCCGCAACTGCTGCACTTCACCAGCGGCTGTTCGCGCACCACCGTGCCGGTAATGATCGTGCGGCGAACGCCGTCGGCATCCTCGATGCGGATCGCGCCGGTCGGGCAGACCTGCGCACAGGCGCCGCAGCCGATGCACAGTTCCGCCGGCCGCGTGAAGTCGAAGTAGGCCAGCCGGCCCGCCGTCGTGTCGGCCATGCGCAGCGCCTCGACGCCCATCTCGCTGCAGGCGAGCTGGCACAGACCGCAGCCGATGCAGACGTCGCAGCGCAGGCAACGACTGGCTTCGTTGTGTGCCATGCCATCGGTCAGGCCCAACTCGACCTTGGCGTAGTTGCCGTCGCCGAGCCGTTCCCCGATGTCCTTCTCGGGCATCTCGGCGCGGTGCAAATAGCTGCGGTCGCGCGCGACCACCTTGAGCGGGATGACGTCGGCACGCCGCGCCGGTTTGCCCGTGGCGGCATCGATCGTCGTACCGTTCAGCCAGGCATGGATCGAGTAGGCCGCGATCTTGCCCGAGCGGATCGCCTCGACCGCCGTGCGCGGCCCGTGGGCGACGTCGCCGCCGGCGAAGACGCCCGGCACCTTGGTCATCAGCGAGCGTGGATCGGTAACGATGAAACCGCGCGTCACTTCGAGTCCGCTGCCCTCGATGCTGGTCAGGTCGGTGCCCTGGCCCACGGCGAAAATGATGTGATCGGCCTCGATCGTCAACTTGCGCTCAGCGTCGAACTTCGGGCTGAAGCGGTGCTGCTCGTCGAAGACCTGCTCGCAATACTGGAAGGTCATTTCGCCTTCTTCGCCGATGCCCACCGGGCCCCAGCTCGGGTGCAGTTTGACGCCTTCGGCGACGCACTGCTCGATCTCGTGGTGACTGGCCGGCATTTCGCGGCGCTTCTCGAGGCAAACCATGTCGACCTGCTTCGCGCCCTGCCGCACCGCCGTCAATGCCACGTCGATCGCGACGTTGCCGCCGCCGATGACGATGACGCGCGGGCCGACCTGCACTTCCATGCCACTGCGCACATTGCGCAGGAAGTCGATGCCGCCGAGCACGAAGGGTTGATGTACGCCTTCGACCGGGATGAAGCGCGAAGTCTGGGTACCCAGGCCGAGAAAGACCGCATCGTAGTCCTTGCGGAAGTCATCGAGGCTATCGACCTTGGCGCTGCAGTGGATCGGGATGCCCAGCGACGCGATCTGACTGATTTCCTTGTCGAGCAGATCGGGTGGCATGCGGTAGGCCGGGATCCCATAGCGCAGCATGCCGCCGGCCTCGGCCTGCGTTTCATACACCACCGGCTCATGGCCGAGGATGCGCAGGTAATAGGCGGCGGACAGGCCGGCCGGGCCGGAGCCGACGATGCCGACCTTCTTGCCGGTCGGCGGCGCGAGTTCGGGTTTCGGATAGCCGTCCTCGGCGAGGCAGTGCTCGGCCGCCCAGGCCTTCATCGGGCGGATGAACACCGCGCCGTCGCTGCCGTTGCGTACGCAGGCGGATTCGCAGGGTGCCGGACACACGAGGCCGCAGGTCAGCGGGAAGGGATTGTCGCGGGTGATCACCTCGATCGCGGACCGGTAGTCGCCGTGACCGATGTGCGCCATGAAACTCGGGATGTCGATATTGGCCGGGCAGGTGCTGTGGCAGGGTGCGGCATTGCGCCCACCGTGCAATTGGCACAGGCCTTCCGGGCAGGATTCGCGCTTGGCGTGCGCTTCCCACTGATCGCGGAAATAGCGCAACGAACTGCCCAGCGGCCAGGCGGCCGCAAGACCCTGCGTGGCCAGTTCGAGCACCAGTTCGTCGAGTTCGTCCAGATGCGAAGGCTGGCCGTGGCCGACGGTGATCTCGGCCACCAGCCGCGCGACGCGCGCCAGCAGCGTCCGCACCGGCGCCGGTTCCTTGTCGGCGAGTTGCCAGTAGCGATAGAGCGCCCGCCGGGTCTGTTCGACGAGGCAGACGCCATCGGCCAGCATCATCAGGCTGACCGGCGCCGGCACGACACCGGCGGCCGCCAATGCCAGTGGCTGGCAGGAGAGATCGGCTTCGGAGAGCGGCAGGAAGCCGCCCATGCCGTTGTCGAACACCAGCACCGCATCGCGGCCTTCGACTTCAACACCGCCGCCCCAATCGTAGATCAGGCGCCGCAACATGTCATTGCGCTTGACCTCGATGAGGCCGCGCTGCTTCATGCCGCGCCGCAGGGTCAGCAATCCCGCATCGAGCGATGCGCCGCTCGCGCCGGCAAACAACAGCGCCACGCGGCACCAGGTTTCCGGTGTGTGCACGAGGCGGTCGCTGTTGTCGGACGCATGGCCGTCACTCCAGCAACTTGGCTGGCTATTGCGCTTGACGTCGACCTGCAGGCGCCGCCCGCCGGCGAAACCTTTCTGGCGGATGGTGTCGAGCGCGTTGAGGAATTTCGCTTCATGGCCCGTCAGCTCGGCCGGCAGGCGCAACTCAACCTTGCCGGTATTGCGCAGGCCGGCGGCAATCAGCAGGCCCTCGGCCAGCAGCCACGGCGCGCTGTCGAACACGGCGGTGTTGCCGCGCGCACGCGCGTCGAGACTGGCGGCATCCACCACCAGTTGCGAGGTGCCATGGCCGCGGATGAATTGCCGCCACGCCTGGTAGATGGGCTCGCCGGAAAAGCCGCAGCGGGTCAATCCGGATTCCTGCAAGCGCTGCAGGCAGAGCAGCGGGTTGAGTTGCTGGGCCTGGTTCAGCCCCGGCAGGGCGCCCGCCAAAGTCAGCGCTGGCGGGACGGCACCCGCCAACGCGGCAGCACCGGCATCGAGCCAGGGCGGCAGTATCTGGAGATCGTTCATGATCCCTCCTAGGACTGACTCATCGACTCGGCAACGATCTCGCGGGCATAGCGCTCACGACGCGGGTCCGGCGCCTCGTTCGCGACACCGAAAGACAAACAGCCGGTGACGCACTTGGTCACGCAGGCCGGCTCGAGTCCGGCATCGACACGGTCCATGCAGTAGTCGCACTTGACCACCTTGCGCGTCGCGGGATCCCATTGCGGCGTGCCCCACGGGCAGGCGGCGATGCAACTCTTGCAACCGACGCACAGGCTGGCCTGGACGAAGACGATGCCGTCCTTCTCGCGGCGCTGCATCGCGCCGGTCGGGCAGGCCTTGGCGCACCAGGCTTCCTCGCAGTGGAAACAGGGCATGAAAACGAAGCGCATGCGCGGCCGTCCATCAACTTCCACTGGCCCGACGGAAATGATCTTGCACGGCTTGGCGCCGGGGCCGAGGTTCTTGTTGGTCTTGCAATGCACCTCGCAGGCTTCGCAGCCGATGCAGTTCGCCTCGTCGTGGCGCAGGATGTACTTGCTCATGTTATTTGGCTCCCCCCTTGGCCTTGGGCTTGATGGTCACGATGGTCTCCGTCATGGCATTGCCGCCACCGGCCAGATCGAAGTCGTAGAGCTTGCCGTGCTGCAAGCGCTGGTCGGCCACGCCGACGCCGCAAGCACGGGTTGCCAGCGGTATCGTGGCGCCAAAGCCGTGCAGCATGAAGACCGCCTCGGGGTGGATCCACGGCGTCACCTTCGCCTTGATGAAGGCCGAATACTTGCCGCCGCCATTGATCTCGACCTCGTCGCCATCGGCAATGCCCAGCGGCTTGGCGCGGCTCGGATGGATCCAGAGCACCTGCTCCGGTGCGAACTCATTGAGTAGCGGGTTGTTCAGTGACTGGCCATGCGTCAGTGTCGCCACCTTGCCGAACAGCAGGTTGAAACGATCGCCTGTCAGTGCTTCCCTAGGCTGATACGGGGCCAGACTGGGGATGCCCGCCTTCTTGAGATTCTCGCTTTCGATCTCGATCTTGCCTGAGGGCGTCTTGAACTTGAGCTTGTCGCGCGGCGTGATGACGGCCGCGGGCGCCAGGCTGACGATGCCGTGCTCGCGCATCTGCGCCACGGTCACACCCGTGCCTTCGAGTTGGTAGTCCCAGAGTTCCTCGATGGTTTCGAAGTCGAGCGCCTCGGCATGGGCGAGTGGCCCCATGCGCCGCAGGATCTCGCGGAAGATCCACCATGCCGGGCGACTATCGTAACGCGGCGCAATCGCCTGGTCGCGCATGCTGAAATTGGGCCGTGGACCGGCATTCTGCGCGAGGATGTTGGCACGCTCGAGATAGGTCGCCTCGGGCAGGATCACGTCGGCATACCAGGCCGTTTCCGAGTAGCGTACGTCGATGGCCACCAGCAGCTTGAGCTTGTCGAAGGCATGCTTCATCGCCTCGGGATCAGGCATCGCGGTGAAGGGATCGTGGCGATAGGCGAAATAGGCACCGACGCCATAGGGATCCCCGGTTTCCATCGCATGGAACAACTGGTGCAACATGCCCGCAGCAGGATCCCACTGCGGATATTTGGTGCCGGCACCATCGGCGCGCGGCTCCTTGACCTTGGGCGCACGATCGGCGAGTTTCTTGAGGCCTTTGGCGCCCACGTCTTCCGGCGTCTTGGCCAGGATGCAGCCCCCCTTGACTTCGACTGAGCCCATCAGGGCATTCAGAATCAGCGTGGTGCGACTGACGTAGAACGATTGCTTGTGGCGTGCCACCATCCAGCCGGGATGAAAAATCACGTTGGGCGCATCGGTGGCGATTTCCTTGACGAAGGCACGGAGTTCACCGGCGGAAATACCGGTGTGCTGTTCCTGCCATTCGGGGGTGGCGTCCTTCACCGCTTCCCGCAGATAGTCCATGCCGGAGACAAATTTCTCGACGAAGTCCTTGTCATAGACTTCCTGTTTCAGCACCTCGTGGATGATCGCGAGGTTGAGTGCGTAATCGCTGTTCGGCCGCGCCTGCCAGTAGCGCGTGGCCTTGCAGGCGGTGATGCTGGCACGCGGGTCGATGTAGGTGCATTTCATCCCCTTGGCCATCGCCGCCGTGAAGTCCTTGGCTTCCTTGACTTTGAGCGATTCGACGATGTTGCGGCCGTAGAGCACGATGTGCTTGCAGTTCTTGAGATCGAAAGTCACCGCGGCGCGACCGACACCGTAAAGCGAACGCGCCGCGTTGTGCGCGTTGCGTCCGCAGGAGGCATCGTGGTCGCCGTAGTTGGGAGAACCGAGCGCCTGGATGAAGGTCTTGACCAGGTCGGCAAAGGGGCCGCCGCGATCGGAGAGCGCAATGCCGCGCGGGCCGTAGGCTTCGATCGTCTCGCGCAGCTTGTCGCAGATATAGTCGAGCGCCTCGTCCCAGGACGCCCGCCGCCACTGCCCGGCACCGCGCGGACCAGTCCGGATGAGCGGCGTCTGCGGCCGCTCGTCGTCATACTCCATCGGTATTCCGCCACCGCCGCGGGCGCAAAGGCTCGACCCCATCGCCTTGTCGTTGGGATTACCCTGCACCCAGACGACGCGGCCATCCTCGACGGTTACCTCGATGGGGCAACGCGTCGCACACATGCCGCACATGCCGAAAACCGTGCGACGGCCGGGTGCGGCCACGCCGCGCACGTTGGGTGCCATTGCGGAACTCATATTTCCATCCTCGAAAATTGATAGCGATTGCTTTTCACGATGTCCAGCCCCCTGACGAAAAGCCTGCGAATTCTGGCAAAACGATCAACCGGGACGATTGACCTGGATCAGTAACAAGAAAACCGGTCGGGGCTTGCCCGACCGGTGTCGCGATACAGGTTCAGAACACGCCGACCAGCGACAGGCCAAGAATCGTCAGGCCGAGAACGGCGACGCGCTTGACCCATAGTGGATTGAGCCGCTTGGCAATCATCGGGGCGACATAACCGGCCAGGATCGCCGCCGGGAACATGACCAGGAACAGGTCGAGGTCGAAGTTGCCGAACGCGTAGTGCTTGGTCGTGCTCATCAGCGTGTTGAAGAAGATGGCGAGCAGCGAACTGCCCACCACCACGTACATCGGCAGGCCGAGCAGCACAGTCATCAGGGGCACCATGAACGGACCACCGCCGAAGCCGAACATCGATGACATGACCGCGATCAAAAAGGCGCCGATGCAGCCGACGACGAGGTTGACCTTGAACTCTTGTCCCCAGAAATTGATATGCATGTAGATCATGACTTTCTCCTATTGTCCGGTTGCGTGGCTCAAGCCTTGGCTTTCGCGGCCTCGGCGGCGCGCTTCTGGAATTCCTTCATGATGGCCTGCTCCTTCTTGTTCTTCGCCATGTAGCCCGGCGTGGTCTGCCAGAACATCAGCGCGGCGAGGACGAAGAGGATCCACCCGAAAGCGGACTTGAACTGGTCGAGCGTGATCATCGTCGTCAGCGCCGGGCCAATGAAGCCGCCGGCCAGCATGGCGATGCCGAGCGTGACGCCGACCTTCCAGTTGATGAACTTGATCTTGGAGTAGTTCAGGATGCCGCTGCCCTGCGAGAACAGCACCGTCGGCGTTACCGTGCCGGCGACGATGTTGTGCGGAATCGGGAACAGCATGACCATCACCGGGTTGATGATGAAGCCGCCGCCCGCGCCCATCAGTACGCCGAAGGTGGCGATGGCGAAGACGAGCAGGAACGGGATGAAGATGTTCAGGCTGGTGCCGGCGTTTTCCATATAGATGACCGGGAAGCCAACCTTGTTCTCGAACGTAGCCGGTTCGCTGCGGACATTCTTGTCGACCACCGCGGTAATGAAGTACTTCAAGTCTGGCGAGCCTTCGGGAATCTTGACAACCGCCGAGAAACTGCCGTCCTCTTTCTGCTCGACTTTCGCCGAGAGCAGCTTGTCGACGCTGCGATAGCGCGCCTTCATGATCTGCATCGAGCGGCTGACACGTTCCTTGTCGTCAAGAGCCGGCAGGAGTTCGCCGCGCGAACCGACGATGCTGGCGACCAGCGATGCCTGGAAGGAATCGATATTGGCCTTGCCCGGCGCACTGTAGGCGATGGCGCCGCCAGTTTCCTTCAGTGCGGCGGAGTAAGACCAGCCCTTGCCTTCCTTCTTGAACTTGTCGAGTACCGGCTGTTGCGAGGTGGGCAAAACGATCTTGTAGAAAGCGGGAAGTTCCTTGGTGATGTAGAGCTTGTAGGGAATCTTGCCTTCCTTGTTCGGCTTGCCGTCGAAGAACGAGCCACCCACCTTGTGTTCGCTCACCACCTCGAGGAAGACCGGCTTGCCGGGATCGGCCTTGCCGCTAACGGTAATCGTGCCACCGTTGGCCAAATCCACCTTGTCAACGCTTAAGGTAGGCACCATGGGTGCAGCGGGTGCCGCAGATGCCTCTGTTGCCGCTGGAGCGGCCGCCGCGGGTTGCTCTTCTGCTGCCCATGCCCATCCGGACCCCAGCAGGCAAGCAGCAAACATCGTCAAAATCGGTTTGCGTAACATCTTGACCCCCTTGCTTCTACAGTTGAAATACGTTGATAGTTATGTTTTTCCCGCAGCAATGCTGCACCGCACCGTAAGCTACGATTGATCGGGTCATAAATAAATCCGGTTGAGTGACTAGCCGGCTACGTACTAGTACGTATTCGGGCATAATCGGGCGGCTTCGGACTTACCACCGCACCTTTTCCCCGACCATGCGTCTTTCCGTACTTCGGCATTGCGGGGCTGCCCTGTTGTCGGCCCTGTGCCTGTCGGCCCTCGCCGCACCGGCCGACACGACGGTCCGCATAGGCGTGCTTGCCTACCGCAGTCCGGACGAAGCCGTAGCGAGCTGGGGCGATCTGCCCGAGCACCTCGCGAAGGCCATCCCGGGACACCGCTTCGAGATGCGCCACCTGTCCGGCCAGGAACTCAGCGAAGCCGTCGAGCAGGGGGAATTTGATTTCGTGCTGACCAACAGCAGCCAGTACGTGGCGCTGGCGGCGTCTGCCGGCATCCGCCGTATCGCCACCGTGATGCTGCCCGAAGCGCTTTCCCCGGACCAGGCGATCGGGTCGACCATCATCACGCAGAGCGTCCGCAACGACATCAACCAGTTCGGCGACCTCAAGGGCAAGCGCATCGCCGCCGTGGCGGGCGATGCCTTCGGCGGCTACCTCGTCGCTGCACGCGAACTCATGAGCGCCGGCGTCGATCTCGAAGCCGGCGATGCTCAAGTGAGGTTCGTCGGCTTTCCGATGCAAAACGCTGCGGATGCGGTGCTGAGCGGCAAGGCTGATGCTGCCATCGTGCGCACCTGCCTGCTTGAACAATTGGCCACCAAGGAGTTGCTGGAAGTTAACCAATTCAAGGTAGTTTCGCCCCGGCAGATTCCCGGCTTCGGTTGCGCGGTTTCGACGCCGCTCTACCCCGACTGGCCGATGGCCGCAGCGCGCAACGTCGATCCGCTACTGGCCAAGCAGATGGCCCTTGCCCTGCTCTCGATGCCGCCGTCGCCCAGCGGACTGTTTTGGGACGTCCCCGCCGACTACCAGTCGGTGAACGAGCTCTACCGCGAACTGATGCTCGGCCCCTATGTCGACATGCGTGGCACGACGTTTCGCGGACTCATGAAAGCCTACCGTCCCCATGTGTTCATCGCCGGGACGCTGCTGGCGTTCATGGTGATTTACACCATCTGGCTGATCCGGCGCCACACGGCCGAACTGCGGTCCGCCAAGGCGCAGACGCGGGAACTCCAGAAGGAAGCCGAGCACATGGCGCGCCTGTCGATCCTCGGCGAGATGTCGGGCACCCTGGCGCATGAACTCAACCAGCCGCTGACGACCATCGCCACCTACGCACAAGGACTGGAACGGCGCGTGGCGGCCGGCCGCCTCGATCCGGCCGTGGTCGCCGAAGCCAACCGCGAGATCGTGGCCCAGACCGAGCGGGCCGGCAATGTCATCCGGCGCGTGCGCGCCTTTGCCAAGAAACGCATGGCAGTGCGCGAATGCAAACAGATCGCCAACACCGTCGAGGAAGCCGTCGATTTGTTCACCCACCTGCTGCCCGACCTGCCGCATGTGACCATCGATGACTGGCTGCCGATGCATGCCCAGATCGAGGCCGACCACCTGCAATTGCAAGAGGTACTCCTTAACCTGATGAAGAATGCCGCCGACGCGATGTGCGAACTGCCGGCGGCCGAACGCCAGATCGAGATCACCCTCGCGCGCGGCGAAGGCACCGTCGAAATCGCCGTCGCCGACCGCGGCCCGCCGGTACCGGCCGAAACCTTCGCCCACCTGTTCGAAGCCTTCTACACCACCAAGCCCGACGGCCTCGGCCTCGGCCTGTCGATCTGCAAGAGCATCGCCGAAGCGCATGGCGGCCGGCTCGACGTCGAGCGCCGCGACCCGCCGCCCGGCCTGGTCTTCCGCATCCATCTCCCCACCGGAGGCTGCAATGGAAAGCTCCCCGACTCCGCTCATCCGCGTCGTTGACGACGAAGCGTCGCTGCGGCGCGCCCTCGTCTTCCTGCTCGAATCCACCGGCTGGCAGGTCGCCGCCTATGACTCGGCCGAGGCCTTCCTGTCCGCCTGGACGGAGCCGGCCGCGCCCGGCTGCCTGATCCTCGACATCCGCATGCCGCTGATGAGCGGTCTCGAACTGCAGCGCCTCCTCAACGATCGCGGCATCACGTTGCCGGTGATCTTCCTCACCGGCCATGCCGATGTCTCGATGGCCGTCCAGGCCATGAAGCAGGGCGCCTGCGAGTTCATCGAGAAGCCCTTCAAGGACCAGACCCTGCTCGACGCGGTCAGCCACGCGGTGCGCGACGACCTCGCCCACCGCAACGAAGATGCGAGCCGCCAGGCGCTGCGCGAACGGCTCGACAAGCTCTCGCCGCGCGAAATGGAAGTGTCCCGCCTCATCGTCGAGGGGCTGCCCAACAAGACCATCGGCCAGCGCCTCGACATCAGCGAGCGCACGGTGCAGGTGCACCGCCTGCATGTGATGGAGAAGCTCGCCATTCATTCCGCTGCCGAACTCGCGCAGCTGATGCTCAAGGCCGACGAGAAGTAGCGTTCGGTGCCGTATCGCCAGCGCTGACTTTGGCTGGCGCAGCTACAATGCACCTGCATGCCGGGATGGTGAAATTGGTAGACACAAGGGACTTAAAATCCCTCGGCCGCAAGGCTATACGGGTTCGATTCCCGTTCCCGGCACCACCGGTCACGCGAGGGATCTTCATGGCTCATCGGCTTTCATACGGACTCCTACTGACAGCACTGATCACTCTCCCTGTTCAAGCTTCGACCTTGCCGGAGAGTTGCACGGACAGTCGCGGTCGCGTCATCACGGTAGAAACCGATTACGTGCAGGAAGAACTGGTGCGCAGCGTGAGCGGCCGGATCCGCTACAACCCGCGCGTGCTGCCGGAGATGGCGCCGAGCACCCGCCTGTTCTTCGTCGCGCAGGCCTGCGCGCGTGCGTCTTCCGCTGCGGACACGCCGACGCTCGCGCAGGCGCATCGCGCGGATTGCGTGGCCTATCGCATGCTGAAGGCGAACGTGTTATTAAACGATAGTGAACTAACCGACCTGGCGCGTCAGCTCGTCTTCACTGCGGCGGAATGGGAGAAACTGCCCGGACCGCCGCGCCACTTCGACTTCACCGACTGCGCTGCAGCCGGCACTGTGCTGCGGCTGCCGCTGGCGACTCCGCCGTCACTGGAACAGTCGGCATGGAACGCCTGCGCGCACGCCTGCGGCGATCGGCTCTGGCATTGCCAGCAAGGCAGCGCCGACAATGCCTGTCTCAACCATTACGATACCTGCCTGAAAGGCTGCGGCGAACCACCCGCCGCGACGCGCTAGCGTTCCGACTGCCTCACCGCCACTGCCGGTGGATGATGTCGCGGATGAGATGTAGCCGCCGATGGAAGAAATGGTCGGCGCCGGCAATCACGGTGATCGGCAGTTCGAGCGACTCGGCCCAGGCCAGCACGTTCGGCAACGGCACGGTCTCGTCCTGCGCGCCATGGATCACGATGGTATCCGCCGGAACCGCCGCCGTTTCGTAGCGCCGCAAGCCTTCGATGAAGCCCGCGGCCGTGCCGACGAGCACCAGCCGCTGCGCCGCATCGCCCGCCGTGGCGAGCCGCTGCGCGAGGCGCGTGACGACGTAGGCGCCGAAGGAAAAGCCGGCCAGATAAACCGGCAGGCCGGTACCGAAACGCTGACGCGCGTAGGAATGCACGACCAGCAGGTCTTCGGTCTCGGCGACGCCGTGATCGTGTGCGCCTTCCGAGCCGCCGACGCCGCGGAAGTTCGGCCGCAGCGTGATGCAGCCGAGCTCGCGAAACGTCCGGGCGAGCGTCGTTACCACCTTGTTGTCCGCCGTGCCGCCGAAGAGCGGGTGCGGATGCGCCACCAGCGCGATGCCGGTGGGCGCTTCCTGCAACTCGACGAATACCTCGATCTTGCCGTCCGGCCCGTCGAGGAGAATCCGCTCCCGCTGGGTCATTGATTGTCCACGAGCAGCCGGTCGACGATCTTGCCGTTGATGAGGTGCGACTCGACAATCTCGTCGATGTCTTCCTGGTCGACGTAGGTGTACCAGACGTCTTCGGGATAGACGACGATCACCGGCCCCTTGTCGCAGCGGTCGAGGCAGCCCGCGCTATTGACGCGCACGTTGCCGGCAATCTTGTCGCCCGCCGCCTTGACGCGCTCCTTGCAGTAATCGCGCATCGCCTGCGCGCCGTTGTTGTTGCAGCACATCTCGCCCGGCGCGCGCTGGTTGGTGCAGAAAAAGAGGTGGTGCTGGTAATAGCTCATTGTTGTCTCCTGCTCTTTGGGGTTGGGGGTGCCAATTTAACAAAAGTCAGTCCTGGCGGGACGGCGATAAACTGGCGGCCCGCCTCGCACGCCCGCATCTTGAATCCTCCCGCCGCTTCGTCCGCCGTCCCGCTCGACCCCGTGCGCGAGCGCGTGCTGCTGTTCACGCTCGCCGGCATCCAGTTCGCGCACATCCTCGACTTCATGGTAATGATGCCGCTCGGGCCGATCCTCATGCACGAACTGGCAATCGACGCGCACCAGTTCGGCCTGCTGGTGTCCGCCTACACCTTCACCGCGGCGCTCGCCGGCATTCCGGCGGCGATCGTCGCCGACCGCTTCGAGCGCAAGCGCCTGTTGCTGACGATGTTCTCGCTGTTCGCGCTGGCCACGCTGGCCTGCGGGCTGGCGCCAAGCTACGCGACGCTGCTCGCCGCGCGGGCCATTGCCGGGGCCTTCGGCGGCGTGCTCGGCGCGATGGTGCATACGATGGTCGGCGACCTGATTCCCTTCGAGCGACGCGGCCGTGCCAGCGGCACGATCATGATGGCGTTTTCGTTGTCCACCGTGGCGGGCGTGCCGCTCTCGCTGTTCCTCGCCAACCATTTCGGCTGGCGCTTCCCGTTCTTCCTGATCGCCGCGCTGGCCATCGGCTTGCTGCTGCTCGGGCTGAAGCAGCTCCCCGAACTGCGCGGCCACCTGCCCGGCGCGGTCGTCAGCGAGACGGAACGCGCCCATCCGCTCGCGGCGTTGTGGGATGCGCTGCGCGATACGAATCACCTGCGCGCCCTCCTGTTCATGGCGCTGCTGATGCTCGGCGGCTTCACGGTGATCCCCTTCATCACGATCTACGCGACCGCCAACGTCGGCATTCGCCAGGAGGACATTCCCTATCTGTATCTCGCCGGCGGCTGCGCCACCTTTTTCACCTCGCGCTGGATCGGCCGGCTGGCAGACGCGCACGGCAAGGTGCGCGTGTTCCGCTGGGTGGCGCTCGGGGCGCTGGTGCCGCTGTTCGTGCAGACCCACCTGCCCCCCGTGCCGCTGTGGGTCATGGTGGCTTGCGCGACGGTGTTCTTCATCCTCGTGCCGGGCCGCATGGTGCCCGCGATGGCGATCATGACCTCGGCCATGCAGCCGCGCCTGCGCGGCACCTTCCTGGCGCTCAACAGCATGGTGCAGAACCTCTTTTGCGGACTGGCCGCGTGGATCGGCGGTCTGCTGATCAGCGAGGGCACGGGCGGCCAGATCGTCGGCTACGGCCATGCGGGCCTGCTGGCGATGGGCGCGACGCTCGTCACGCTGTTCCTCGCCGGGCGCATCCGGACGCAGTGACCCCCAGTGCCGCCCCGCCAGCGCTGACCTTCAGCGTGACGCGGGATACTTGACGGCGTTCTTGGCGATCTTGTCGCGCGCGGCAGCAATCAGGTCAATATCGAGCACGTCGGCCAGTTCGACCAGATAGATCAGCGTATCCGCCACCTCGTCGCGAATCTCGGCAAGCTTCTCCAGTGGTGGCGACAAGCTCTCCTCCGGTGTCGCCCACTGGAAATGCTCGACCAGCTCGGCGGCTTCGACGATCATCGCCATCGCGAGATTCTTGGGCGTGTGAAATTGCCGCCAGTCGCGCGCGATGGCAAAGTCGCGGAGGGCATCACGCAGGGTGGTGAGGTCATGGATGGGTGGGTTCATCGTTTCTCCGCGAGAGCATCAGCCACGGCAGGGCGAGGAAGGGCCAGAGCGACGAGATCAGCCGCGTCAGGCCGTTGAAGTTGAGGAAATGGCCTTGCCGCCAGTCGCGCAGGCTGTGTTCGAAATAGGGATTGTCAGGCATCAGGTTGACCAGCACGGTCGCAAGCATCAGCGCCATGGCGGCCAGCGCCTGCCGCTCCGACTGCCTCAGGCTCAAGGTGCCCATCCAGAGCACGAAGCCGAGCATCAGTCCGCTGAACGTGCCTGGTGTCAGCCAGGCAAAGCCCCAGGGCGCCACCAGTATCCCCTTCATGAGCAGCAGCAGCGCCAGGCTCTTGACCAGCATGGCCGTACCGAGAACCGCCACGGGCAGCAGGGCCGGATGGTTGGCCGCGAGCCGGCTGGCAATCAGGCCGATGGCCAGCGTATGGGCGGCGACAGTCGCCATCTCAAGTTCGAGGAAATGGCCGGCGTCGAAGTCGAAGGCCGCCGGCAGTCCCAGCAGGCTGCGCAGGTTGCCATTGCCGAACAAGAAGGTTTCGGGATTGAGTTGCGTCAGCAGCCAGAGCGCCAGCAGCAACAGGCCGCGATCGCCGTCAATCCCGCTCAGGAAACGGTATTCGCGCCAGGCATGGAGGCGGCCGCCGTCGAGCAGATGCGCGCCCCAGCGCAGGCCGGCCAGCGCACCGACGCAGGCACCCAGCGCGTTGCTGGCCAGATCGAGGTTGGAGGGCACGCGGCTGGGCAGGAAATTCTGCACACATTCGACGCCGAAGGAAAACAGCCCCCCCCCGAACAGGACGAGAACCAGCGCGAGCAGGGCCGGCAGGCGCACCCCGAGCACCGTGGCCCAGAGAAACCCGAGCGGCAGGTAGGCGAGCGCATTCGCGATGAGATCGAACGCGGTGAAATACCGCGGCCAGCCTGCAGCCAGGAAAGCCAGCGGGTCGATGCCGGTATCGTGCCAGCCGGAAAACGGATGTAGGCTGGCATACAGCGCCAGCAGCGTGTAGGCGACGGCCAGGTACTGCGGGAGCTTCGCGGTCGGGCGCTGCGTCACGCCAAGCGGATTAAACGCCGTGCGGGGTGGCCACGCGGGCGCGCAGGCGGTGCAGCAGTTCGGCAGGCGACAGGCGCGCCGGGTCGAAGCGCGGCAGTTCGACGCCATCGAGCGTGTTCTTCACCAGCAGGCCGAGGTCGGTGTCGCCTTCCATCAGCAGGCGGCGGTCGAAGAACAGCGTGTCCGGATCTTCCTCGCGCGCGAGCAGCACGAGGAAATCGCGCGCCTTCGCCGAGATGGTGAGATCGGCCGGCGCGGGATCGAACACGGGATGGAAAGAGCGGCCGTTGTAGCCGAAGCGCAGGGTCATCCCCGCATCCCGGACGCGGATCGTGAAGCGCTTGCCGATCAGCATCTCGAGCGGCTCGCGCGGGATGAGGCGGCCGAGCGCGAGATTAAGGCCGGTGACCAGCGCCAGCGTCGGCGGCAGTTGCGGCAGTTTGTCGCCGAGGCGCGCCAGCGGCGCGGGCAGCGTGAAATCAGGCAGTTTGAAGTTCGTCATCATGTCGAGACCCAATCGAGACCCGGTCGATCGTACCAGAAGCCGTTGCAGTAATCACCGGCCGGCATCGGTGCGGATGCGCCGTCGAGCAGCGCACGGTAGGCAGCGACCAATTCGACCATGCCTGCGGATTGCGGCGAGAGGCGGAGTAGATCGACGCCGGTTGCCACCAGTTCCGGCAGTTCGCGCTCGAGGTGGTAGAGCTTCGCCGACTGGGTCTGAATGCCGTTGAGCGTCAGGAAGGGCTGGCCTTCGCGCGTCTTCACGTCGAGCCCGTCGGGAAACTCGATGCAGCGGAATTCGCAGGTGTCCTTCTGTAGCCGGTAGCGCCGTGCCGTGAAACAGCGCGCCGAGTAGGCGAGCGGAATCCGGCCGTGGGCGAACACCTCGGTCTCGACACCCGCCGGGATTTCCTTGTGCAGGCTGGTCAGCGCGGAACGGCCGATCTCGGGCGGCATCACCCAGCGCGTCGCACCGCAGTCGGCGAGGATCTGTAGCGTGTGGCTGTTGAAGATGTTGAGCGTCGGTCCGGCAACGAAGCGCTGGCCGCGCTCGGCCAGCTGGCGCACCGCGCCCATCTCGTTGGCCTCGACAGTCAGGCGCGGGTCGTCGCGCGCTGCGTCCATCAGGCGCCGCACCGCCTTGAGGTCGGATTCGGATTCGATCAGTGGCAGCGTCGAGAGCGCGACTTCCTTGCCGGCATCGGCCAGTACCGTGGCGGCCTCGAGGTAGTCGTCGAGGCGCATCTCGTGGCGGCGCGAGCAGACCGCTTCGCCAAGATAGATGACATCGACCGGCTGCTCGGCCATGTCGGCATAGAAATCCATGACCTGCTGGCGCGTCCAGTAGTAGAGCAGGGGACCGAGGGCAAGTTTCATGTTCACTTCCACGGGCGGTTGTACGCGCCGAGCGTGGCCGACTGGCCTTCGGAGATTTTGTTGAGTTCGGCCATCCACGCGGGCGCGGGCTTGAAGTGTTCAATGTCGCGCCGGCAGGCATCGATCGCTGCGCGCCAGACCTTGGTCACCTGCCCGACGTAGGCGGGGCTGCGCTGGCGGCCCTCGATCTTGAGGGCACGCACGCCGGCCTTCATGAGTTCGGGCAGCAGTTCCATCGTGTTGAGGCTGGCCGGCTCTTCGATGGCGTAATAGGTTTCCTCGTCCACCTCGAAGCGGCCCTTGCAGAGCGTCGGGTAACCGGCGCGCTCGCCGGGGCCGAAACGGTCGATCAGCACGCCGCCCAGCCGCGTCTCCATGCCGCGCGGCGTTTCCTCGTAGCGCACCGCCTTGCCGGGCGAGCAGGCGCCCTGGCAGTTCGGCGAGGTGCCCGTGGCGTAGGCCGACAGCGCGCAGCGGCCCTCGACCATCACGCACAGGCCGCCGAAGCCGAACACCTCGATCTCGACCGGCGTGTTTTTCGCCACGTGCTCGACCTGCGCCATCGACAGCACGCGGGGCAGCACGGCGCGCTGGATGCCGAAGCGCTCGTGGTAGAAGTTGATCGCCTCGTAGTTGGTCGCCGAGCCCTGCACCGACAGATGCAGGCGCAGTTGCGGATGGGTGCGGTGCGCGTAGTCCATCAGGCCCGGATCGGCGAGGATCACCGCATCGACACCGAAGGCGGCCGCCTTGTCGACCGCCGCCGTCCAGCTTGGCCAGTTGTCGGTGAGCGGGAAGGTGTTGAGCGCGACCAGCACCTTGACGCCACGCTGGTGGGCGTAGGCGATGCCTTCTTTCAGGCTCTTGTCGTCGAAGTTGAGGCCGGTGAAATTGCGCGCGTTGGTGGCGTCGCGAAAGCCGGTGTAGACGCAGTCGGCGCCGTTATCGACGGCGATCTTCAGCGCCGGCAGGCCGCCGGCGGGACAGACAAGTTCGAACGGGGCGCTCATGGCATGGGCTCAAAAAGAGAGCCGCAAACTATAAGTGTGACGCCCTGGCCAGGGCTTGACTTGGGTCAACAGAAAAGTCAGCGCTGGCAGGACGGCACGTCAGACCGTCGCCACCTCGACGCGGTTGCGGCCGGCGGCCTTGGCGCGATACAGCGCGGCATCGGCGCGATCGATGGTCTGCTCGGGCAATTCGTGGCCGTTGAACTGGCTCACGCCAATACTGAGCGTCACGTTTAGCATTTTTTCGCCGAACCCGATCTGTGCCGCCTGCACGGCCTGCCGCAGGTTCTCCGCCACGCGCTCGGCCTCGGCCAGGTCGCAACTCTTGAGGACAAGGAGGTACTCCTCGCCGCCCCAGCGCACGGCCAGGTCGGATGCGCGCAGGCCGTCCGCCAACTGGCGGGCCACGCCGGTCAGCACCGCGTCACCGGCCAGATGGCCATGGTGGTCGTTGATGGCCTTGAAGTTGTCGATGTCGGCGATCAGCATGCTGATGGGCCGCGGCGCGCGGCGGTACTCGGCGAGCAGCTTGTCGATCAGGATCGTGAAGGCGTGGCGATTCAGCAGGCCCGTGAGCTTGTCGGTCGAGGCCATTTCCTCGAGCCGCCACTGGTAGCGCATCAGGGCCAGATGGAAGAGGAGCACGACCAGCAGCGTAATGAACACGCTGAGGGCAAGATTCACATAGAGCGTCTTGCGGATATCGGCCAGGGCCAGCGACTCGTTCTGCTCGACGAAGAGGAACCACTTGAGCTCGGGCAGATAATTCACGTGCAGGATGAAGTTGTCGCCGTCCGCCTCGTACTGGAAGGACCCATGCTTCTCGGCGAGGATGCGCTCGACCAGCGGCCCGAGGCCCGGACGTTTGCGGAGGTCGATACCCTGGCCTTTCTTCTGCCCGAACTCGACGGTTTCGCCGCGCAGGTTGACGAAATAGATCGTCCGGCTGAAGCGCTGCTGGTATTCGGTGATCAGCTTGCGCACCGAATCGACGGTCAGGCCGATGCCGGTCGCACCGATGAACTGCCCCCCGTAGTCGAACACGCGATAGTTGATGAAGATGGTCAGCAGGTCCTGGTTGGCGAGGTCGGGATCGACGTTGATCTCGTAGTCCTCGGCCATGCCGCGCACGCGGTAATACCACGCATCGCGCGGCTCGAAGGACGACACGCGCTTGAGGATGCCCTCGGCGGTGTAGTAGTTGCTGCTCTTGTCGGAGACGAAAAAGCTGCTGAAGGCGCCATGGCGATCCTTAACCTCCTTGAGGTAGCGCGCCATTTCCGTGTCATTGCGTTCGCCGTTCAGCACCCAGTCGCGTACGAAGGTGTCGTGCGCCATCGTCGAGGAAATCAGCACCGGCCGCACGAGATCCTTCTGGATCTCGGAGTAGATGTTGCTCGACGTCAGCGGCAGGTCCTGGCCGATGATGGCCGCGCGGATCGCCCGGCTGGAAACCTGGTAGCCGATCAGCGAGATGGCCGCGAATCCGAACGTCAGCAAGGTCCACAGGACCAGGATCAGCTTGCGGCGGTCGAAGATGATTCGGTTGGTCATGGCCCGTGATTCTAGGGGAGCCCGCGCGGCTTGCGTCCGGCGCGCGCGAACAGCAGGTCGTAAAGCGGTCGCGGCAGCCATTTCATCACCGCCGCAACCACGCCCATGGGCCAGGGCATGACCGCAAAGCGCGACCCCTGCCCGATATGCCGCGCCATGTGCGCGACCGCGCGATCGACCGGCATCAGGAAAGGCATGGGGTAGGGGTTCTTTGCGGTCATTGGCGTGGCGATGTAGCCGGGCGCGAGCGTCACCACCTTGACGCCGCTGCCGCGCAATTCGACGCGCAGGCTTTCCAGATAGGCGATGGCCGCGGCTTTCGAAGCGGAATAGGCGCCCGCACCGGGCAAGCCGCGAATGCCGGCGACCGAGGCGATGCCGACCAGCCGCCCCGCATGGACCGCCCGCATGGCGGCAACGAAGGGCTGGAAGGTCTGCACCATGCCCATCACATTGGTGTCGAAGACGCGCCGGAAGGCCGGCAGGTCGTCGGCCTCTTCGGTCAGCGTGCCGACCGAGACGCCGGCATTGGCGATGACGATGTCGGGCACGCCGGCCCTGGCGATGAAATCCTCGCCGGCGGCCTGCAGCGCGGTGGCATCGGACACGTCGAGCGGATAAAGGTGGCAAGGCGCCTCAAGTTCGGCGGCCAGTGCCTGCAAGGCGTCGAGCCGTCGTGCGGCAAGGCCGAGGGTGGCGCCCTGCGCGGCATAGTGGCGGGCCAGGGCGGCGCCGATGCCCGACGAAGCGCCCGTAATAAAAACAATGGGCCCATCCTTGCGGATGCGGCCCATCGGTTCAGTGGCAGCGGACTGGCGCGGCTGCGGTGTCGACACTGAGTACGCGCAGCGTGTGGTGCCGGCTTACTTCTTCGCCGGCTTCTGCGGCGCGGCGCTCTTCTTGATCTCGGCGCGATTCTTCGCGATCAGGAAGTCGGCCATCTGCAGCATGTCGCCGTAGGAATGCAGCTCCGGCCCGGGGCTGTACTTGCCGCCGACGACGATCGCGGGGACGCCGCTGAAGCCGTACTCCTGGGTCATTTCGGCCGCCTTGCGCACCTTGGCCTCCACCGAGAAGGACTTGTAGGTGTCGGCGAAGGCCTTGCGGTCCACGCCCTTGCCGGCAATCCAGTCGAGCAGGGTCGTTTCGTTGCCGAGGTTGATGCGCTGATTGAGCATGGCGTCGAACACCGCATCGCCGAGCTTGTCGAGCAGGCCCATCGCTTCGAGCGTGTAGTAGAGCCGTGCGCCGGGCGCCCAGCTGTCGCCAAGAATCGCCGGCACTTTCTTGAAGGTCACGTCGCTGGGCAGCTGTTTCACCCACGGCTTGATCAGCGGCTCGAGCTTGCCGCAGTGCGAGCAGCCGAACCAGAAGAACTCGATCACCTCGACCTTGCCGTTCGCCTCGGTCGGCTGCGGCATTTGCAGGCGGGTGTATTGGCGGCCTTCGACCGGATCAGCCGCCAGCGCAGGTTGCAGGGCAAACGAACATACCGCGAGGGCCGCGAGGGCGACTTTCAGAAGCTTCATGCCTGTTCCTTTCTAGTCCTTGGCCCGGACCACCGTGGCCGGGACGCCATTTTGGGACAACTGGTTGCGTGCGCGGTTCATTTCCTCGGCGTGGGCGTAGGGGCCCACCCGCACCCGGTGCATCGTACCCTTGTCGGGGACTTCGACTTCCAGCACGTTGGCTTCGAAGCCGAGCATCGCCAGCCGGGCCCGGAGGTTGTCGGCATCGGCCTTCTTCTGGAACGCGCCGACCTGCAGGTAGCTGCCGCCACCGGCTGTCGGTGCGGTTTCCGGCTTGGCCGGCGGCGCTGTTGGAGCGGGCGCGGCGCCCGGCGTCGCCTGCTTCTTGCCTTCGAGGATGTCGTAAAACTCGAACTTGCGCTCGCCCGTCTTGTCGATCGGCTTGTCGCCCGGCTTGCCCGGCAGCGGCACAGGCTGGGTGCCGTTGCCATTTTCGCGCGGTTCCGTCTTCGTCACCTTCTCGACGAAAGGCAAAGGCGTCTTGTTGAGGTACCAGACCACGCCGAAGGAAATCAGCACGCCGGCGAGGATGCCGAACACCAGGCCGAGAAGCGTGCCGCCATGTTGTCGATTCTGCATCTTGCCGTCCTGCCAGCGCTGACTTTGGGCCGCCATCACATCGCGTCGGGGGCGGAAACCCCGAGGAGGCGCAGGCCGTTGCGGATCACCTGGCGCACCGCCACGGCGAGGGCGAGGCGGGCGCGCTTTTGCGCTTCATCGTCGACCAGCAGGCGCTCGGCGTTGTACCAGGCATGGAATTCGGCCGCGAGTTCGCGCAGCCAGAAGGCCACGGCATGCGGGGCCATGTCGCGCGCGGCGTTCTCGATCAGTTCGGGGAAGGCCGCGAGTTTCGCCGCCAGCGCCTGTTCGCGTTCGCTGGTCAGCGGCGCAAGGTCGGCCTGGGGCAACGCAGCCTCATCGCCGCCCCACTGGTTGATCACCGAGCAGACGCGCGCGTGGGCGTACTGCACGTAGTAAACCGGGTTGTCGTTCGACTGCGATTTCGCGAGGTCGAGGTCGAAGTCAAGCGACTGATCCTGCTTGCGCAGCAGGTAGAAGAAACGGCAGGCGTCGTTGCCGACTTCCTCGCGCAGTTCGCGCAGCGTGACGTAGGAGCCGGCACGGGTGGACATCGACACTTTCGCGGTGCCGCGGAACAGGCTGACGAACTGGACCAGTGCGACCTCGAGCGCATCGGCGTTCAGGTCGAGCGCCTGCAGCGCGCCCTTCACGCGGGCGATGTAGCCGTGGTGGTCGGCGCCCCAGATATCGACGATGCGCGTGAAGCCGCGTTCGAACTTGTTCCAGTGATAGGCAATGTCGGAGGCGAAATAGGTGTAGAGCCCGTTTTCACGCTGCACGACGCGATCCTTCTCGTCGCCGAAGTGCGTCGAGCGGAACCACTTCGCGCCATCCTGGATGTAGAGATAGCCGCGCTTCTCGAGTTCGGCGACGGCCTTTTCCACCATGCCGGTATCGTAGAGACTGCGTTCCGAGAACCAGCAATCGAAATGCACGCCGTACTCTTCGAGATCCTCACGGCAGTCGGCGAGCTGCTCGGACAGCGCGTGCTGGTGGACGTAGAACCATTCCTCGCCGAGCAGGTCCTTCGCCGCGGCAATCAGGCCGTCGAGATGCGCCTCGACATCGGGTTCGACGGGCGGCACACAGGCCAGCACGGCAGCGGCGGGATGCACATAGCGGTCGCCGTGCGCTTCCTTCACCTGCTGTGCCATGTCGCGCACGTACTCGCCCTGGTAGGCGTTGGGCGGGAAGGGCACGGTTTCGCCGTGGATTTCCAGATAACGCAGCCAGGTTGACACCGCGAGGATGTCCATCTGCCGGCCGGCATCATTCACATAGTATTCACGACAGACCTCGTTGCCGGCGAAGGCCAGCAGGCTCGCGAGGCTGGCCCCGAAGGCCGCGCCGCGGCCATGACCGACATGGAGCGGACCAGTTGGGTTGGCCGAGACAAACTCGACCTGCAGCTTGCCGGGCTTTTTCTCCCCGCGGCCATAGTCGTCGCCCTGCGCGAGCACGGCATGCACGACGGCCGTCTTGGCGGCCGCAGCGACGGTGAAATTGATGAAGCCCGCGCCGGCCACCTCGGCCTTGAGCAGCCAGGCCGACTTGGGCAGTTCATGGACGAGCCGCTCGGCCACCTTGCGGGGATTCTCTTTCAGCGGGCGCGCGAGCTGCATCGCCAGATTGCTGGCGAAATCGCCATGGCTGGCGTCACGCGGCCGTTCGAGGTGGATTTCCGCCGCCGTGCCGGGCGCCACGCTGGCCAGCGCGGCGCGCAGCAGATCGGCAAGATGGGCTTTGATGTCAGTGGGTTGGGAAGACATAGCGGGCGATTATA
>CAZTWA010000019.1:3051-23682 GCA_964617225.1 uncultured Methyloversatilis sp. | reverse complement strand
GCGAAGGCGGCCGTACCGTCGGCGCCGGCGTCGTCGCAAAAATCATCGAGTAAGGTATTGCCTTTTTTCCGGAAGGGCAGGATAATCCTGCCCTTCCGTTTTTGGCCCTTTCTGGGCCTTGTTCTTTAAGGATGGTGTTATGCAAAACCAGAAAATTCGTATCCGCCTGAAGGCCTTCGACTATCGGTTGATCGATCAGTCAGCGCTTGAAATCGTTGATACGGCAAAGCGCACGGGGGCTGTCGTGCGCGGGCCGGTGCCCTTGCCGACCCGGATCGAGCGCTACAACATTCTGCGCTCGCCCCATGTAAACAAAACATCCCGCGATCAATTTGAGATTCGGACCCATCTACGCCTGATGGACATCATCGACCCAACCGACAAGACGGTTGATGCGCTGATGAAGCTGGATCTTCCTGCAGGTGTTGATGTGGAAATTAAGCTGCAATAGTCCGAGTTTATTAGACGGGTGGTTCGCTCTTCAGAGCCATCCGAGAATCTTGAAGTACCAGCCCGGCCAATCGTAGCCGGATTTAGGAGAACAAAATGAGT
Source organism: uncultured Methyloversatilis sp. (assembly GCA_964617225.1). Lineage (GTDB taxonomy): Bacteria > Pseudomonadota > Gammaproteobacteria > Burkholderiales > Rhodocyclaceae > Sulfuricystis. The sequence continues at coordinate 23,130 of CAZTWA010000019.1, read as the reverse complement.
CTAGGCCTTGTAGGACGCAAGGTCGGCATGACGCGCATCTTTACCGAGGATGGCAGCACCATCCCGGTAACTGTGCTCGATGTGTCGAATAATCGCGTTGCTCAAATCAAGACCCCGGAAGGCGATGGTTATTCCGCCGTCCAGGTGGCATTTGGCACGCGCCGCGTTGCGCGAGTTGGCAAGTCACTTGCTGGGCACTTTGCGAAGGCGGGTGTTGAAGCGGCGTCGTCACTGACAGAATTTCGCGTTGAAGCAGAGAATCTGTCCACAATGAAGGCGGGTGATGCAGTTGCCGCAACGATTTTTACTGTTGGGCAAAAAGTTGATGTCACCGGCACCTCGATTGGTAAGGGTTTTTCCGGTTCGATCAAGCGCCATCACTTCAGTTCGAACCGTGCCTCGCACGGCAACTCCGTTTCACACAATGCACCAGGATCGATTTCCATGGCGCAGGATCCGGGCCGGGTTTTTCCCGGGAAGCGCATGGCTGGGCATCTCGGTGATGTCAAGCGAACCACCCAAAATTTGGAAGTGGTGCGTATCGATGAGGGTCGGCAACTGCTGATGATCAAAGGTGCCGTTCCGGGTGCGCGTGGTGGGCAGGTCATTGTATCCCCCGCTGTGAAAACACCAGCGACGACTAAGTAAGGGGAACCCATGGAACTTAAATTGATCAATGCGCAGGGCGAGGCTGGTTCAACCGTCAATGTTTCTGATGGTTTGTTCGGTCGTGACTACAATGAAGCGCTAATACACCAGCTTGTCGTTGCTTATCAGGCTAATGCGCGGTCGGGGAATCGCGCACAAATGACACGCTCGGAAGTGCGGCATAGCACCAAGAAACCCTGGCGGCAAAAAGGTACCGGCCGGGCGCGTATTGGAACAACGGCCAGCCCGCTGTGGCGTGGCGGTGGCCGGGCTTTCCCGAACACTCCGGAGGAGAACTTTTCCCATAAGGTCAACCGGAAAATGTATCGCGCAGGCATTGCGGCGATTCTTTCCCAGTTGGCTCGCGAAGACCGCCTGGCAGTAATAGACGATTTTACGGTCGATGCACCGAAGACCCGGCTGGTGGTTCAGAAGCTCAAGAGCATGGGCGTCGAATCTGCCCTTCTTGTTACGGATGATCTGAATGACAACCTGATGTTGGCGGCGCGCAATTTGCCGAATGTGCTTGTCCTCGAGCCGAAACATGCGGATCCATTTACGCTGGTTCGCTTCCCGCGCGTGTTGCTGACCAAGGGTGCAGTAACGAAACTGGAGGAGATGCTGGCATGAGTGTCAAACAATTTAATCAGGAGCGCCTGATGCAGGTGCTGCTGGCGCCGCAAGTCTCCGAAAAGGCAACCATGGTGGCTGAGAAAGCCAATCAAGTCGTGTTTGTCGTTAGTCCCGATGCTACAAAACCGGAAATCAAGGCGGCCGTCGAATTGCTTTTCAAGGTTCAGGTAAATTCGGTTCAGGTGGCGAATACCAAAGGCAAGGTAAAGCGTTTTGGTCGGACCATGGGGCGGCGCAGTAATGTCCGCAAGGCATTTGTCAGCCTCATGCCTGGTCAGGAAATCAACTTTGCGGAAGGGGCTGCGTAATGGCCATTGTTAAAGTCAAGCCAACATCGGCAGGTCGTCGAGCGCTCGTCAAGATCGTAAATCCGAACCTGCACAAGGGGCGTTCTTTCGATGCGCTGACCGAAAAGAAGTCGAACAAGGCAGGTCGTAATAATCACGGCCATATCACAACCCGTCATCAAGGTGGCGGTCATAAGCAACACTATCGCGTTGTTGATTTCAAGAGAAACAAGGATGGCATCGTTGCCAAGGTCGAGCGGCTCGAATATGACCCCAATCGGTCGGCGAATATTGCTTTGCTTTGCTACGCTGATGGCGAGCGCCGCTACATCATTGCCCCGAAGGGCATGGTGGTTGGCCAGGAAGTTCTCAGTGGCCCCGAGGCGCCGATCAAGCCAGGCAATTCTTTGCCAATTCGTAATATTCCGGTAGGTAGCACAATCCACTGTATCGAAATGATGCCAGGCAAGGGTGCGCAGATGGCGCGCGCTGCAGGTACATCGGTCCAATTGCTGGCGCGCGAAGGTAGCTACGCTCAGGTGCGTTTGCGTTCAGGCGAAATCCGGCGTGTCCATGTGGATTGCCGGGCCACCGTAGGCGAGGTTGGCAACGAGGAACACAATCTGCGCAAGATCGGCAAGGCGGGCGCAAACCGGTGGCGTGGCATTCGCCCGACCGTTCGTGGAACGGCAATGAATCCGGTCGATCACCCGCATGGCGGTGGTGAAGGCAGGACAGGCGAGGGACGTGTTCCCGTCAGTCCGTGGGGACAGCCCGCCAAGGGTTATCGCACTCGTAGCAACAAGCGGACTGACAACATGATTGTTCAGCGCCGTCACAAGCGTTAAGGGGTAAGTCATGGCTCGTTCAATCAAAAAAGGTCCTTTTGTCGACGATCATCTGATCAGGAAGGTTGACACGGCGCGTGCCTCAAGTGACAAGCGCCCTATCAAAACCTGGTCCCGGCGCTCTACCATCCTGCCGGATTTCATTGGACTGACCATTGCAGTACATAACGGGAAGCAGCATATCCCCGTGTATGTTTCTGAGAACATGGTCGGCCACAAGCTCGGCGAGTTCGCCATCACGCGTACCTTCAAGGGGCACGCGGCTGGCAAAAAAGCGGCGAAGAAGTAAGGGGCATATTCAATGGAAACTAACGCTATTCTGAAAGGTGTCCGCCTTTCCGCTCAGAAAGGTCGCCTCGTGGCCGACTTGGTGCGCGGGAAACCGGTGGATCAAGCCCTGAGCATCCTTACCTTTTCTCCCAAGAAGGGCGCAGTCATTCTTAAGAAGGTACTGGAGTCCGCAATCGCCAATGCTGAGCACAACAACGGCGCAGATATTGACGCGCTCAAGGTGACCCGTATTCATGTCGAGCAGGGCGCAGTGTTGAGGCGCTTTACGGCACGCGCCAAGGGTCGGGGCAATCGCATCAGCAAGCAAACCTGTCACATCTTCGTGACGGTCGGCGAATAAGGAAGAGGTATGGGACAGAAAATTCATCCGATTGGCTTTCGTTTGTCAGTAACGCGCGACTGGTCTTCACGCTGGTTTGCCAATTCGAAAGCGTTTCCCGCCATGCTGCGCGAAGACATAGAGGTGCGTGATTACCTCAAGAAGAAACTGGCGCATGCATCTGTTGGTCGGGTCGTTATAGAGCGTCCGGCCAAGAATGCGCGTGTTACCGTATTCAGCGCCCGCCCCGGTGTCGTGATTGGTAAAAAGGGTGAGGATATCGAGCAGCTGAAGCTGGATTTGCAGCGCCGCATGGGCGTGCCCGTCCACGTGAGCATTGAAGAGATTCGCAAGCCTGAAATCGATGCCCAGCTGATTGCCGATTCCATTGCCCAGCAACTTGAGAAGCGCATTATGTTCCGCAGAGCGATGAAGCGCGCGATGCAAAATGCTATGCGCCTGGGCGCGCAAGGCATCAAGATCATGAGCGCAGGACGCCTGAATGGAGCTGAAATTGCGCGTACCGAATGGTATCGGGAAGGACGGGTACCGCTTCACACGCTGCGTGCCAATATTGACTATGGTACCTCTGAAGCTAAGACGACCTATGGTGTGATTGGGATCAAGGTCTGGGTTTTTAAGGGCGAAGCGATTTCGAGCAATGAAGGCGCCTCAGTCACTACCCCCGAACGCATGGCTGATGAGCCGGCGAAGCGGGGCAAGCGTCCCGCTAGGGGAACTGGGGTGGCACCGGATGGCGAAGCTAAGCCTGCTGCGCGTAAATCAACCAAAAAAGCTGAAGCGGGTAGCGGTGAGGCCAAGCCTGAAGTCGCCGGAGAGTCGGTGAAGCCGGCGGTAAAACGGGTTCGTAAGCCGTCCACCGTTAAGACAGATGCTGCTGGACAGGATGTGAAGGAGTAATACCAAATGCTACAACCAGCACGAAGAAAGTATCGGAAAGAACATAAAGGCCGGAATACCGGCCTAGCAACGCGTGGCGCTAAAGTCAGCTTCGGTGAGTACGGGCTCAAGGCCATTGCTCGCGGCCGACTGACTGCGCGTCAGATCGAGGCAGCGCGTCGTGCCATGACTCGTCATATTAAGCGGGGCGGGCGCATCTGGATCCGGATTTTCCCTGACAAGCCGATCTCCAAGAAGCCTGCAGAGGTTCGTATGGGCAACGGCAAGGGCAATCCTGAGTACTGGGTTGCCGAGATTCAGCCCGGCAAGGTTTTGTATGAAATGGATGGCGTTGACGAAGCGCTCGCACGCGAAGCCTTTGGACTGGCTGCTGCAAAACTGCCGATCGCCACAACCTTTGTTACGCGTCATTTGGGGTAAGCAATGAAAACCACCGAATTGAGAAATAAAAGCGATGCCGACCTCAACAAAGAGTTGCTTGAGTTGCGCAAGGCCCAGTTTTCCCTGCGGATGCAGCTTTCTACGCAGCAATTGAACAATACCAGCCAAGTTGGGAAGCTGCGCAAAGATGTCGCGCGTGTCAAGACGATCCAAACTGAAAGGGCTAGAGCTAAATGAGTCAAGATAGCCAATCGATGCGTCGCACCCTCGAAGGTCGGGTTGTTAGCGACAAGATGCAAAAAACGGTTACTGTGCTGATTGAACGCCGCGTGAAGCACCCCGTGATCGGGAAATTCATTACCCGTTCGAAAAAATATCATGCCCATATTGAAGGCCTGACCGCTGCCACAGGCGATCTGGTGCAGATTGAAGAGTGCGCGCCGATCGCAAAAACCAAAGCATGGCGGGTCAGCAAGGTTATCGAAAAGGCACGTGTTGTTTAAAAAGATTTGACAGGAGCGGCGGGGTGGTTATAATCCCGCCTCTTTGTCAAATTCGGTCCGACTTCTGGTCGGTATCTAGTCCCCAGCGTCAAAGCAAAGGGGTCCAAAACTGACTGTGCTGCGAAAAGTCGCAGTGCAGGAAAAGTTGGAGAGTGAAATGATTCAGATGCAGTCGCGGCTTGACGTGGCCGACAACACGGGTGCGCGTTCGGTTATGTGCATCAAGGTGATGGGCGGTTCAAAGCGTCGTTATGCCGGTATTGGCGACATTATCAAGGTCAGCATCAAGGATGCTGCCCCCCGTGGTCGCGTAAAAAAAGGCGAAGTCTATAGCGCAGTTGTAGTACGCACCGCCAAGGGCGTGCGTCGCGCCGATGGTTCGTTGATCAAATTCGACAACAACGCAGCCGTCCTGTTGAACAACAAGCTTGAGCCGATCGGTACGCGCATTTTTGGGCCGGTCACGCGTGAGTTGCGCAGCGAGCGCTTCATGAAGATTGTTTCGCTTGCCCCGGAAGTGCTGTAAGCGGGCGGAGAGGATCGATAAATGGAAAAGATTCGTAAAGGTGATGACGTAGTCGTCACCACCGGTCGTGATAAGGGTAGGCGGGGCACCGTGCTGAGTTGCCTGGAAGGCGACCTTCTCTTGGTGGAAGGCGTTAACCGGGTTAAGAAGCATACCCGTCCCAATCCGATGAAAGGCCAGGCAGGCGGCATTATCGAAAAAGAGATGCCGATTCACCTGTCGAATGTTGCCTTGTTCAATCCTGTCACCCAGAAGGGCGACCGCGTGGGCATCAAGATCCTCGAGGATGGCAGCAAGGTCCGGGTGTTCAAGTCAAATGGCGAACTGGTTAAGGCGTAAGGGATAGTCATGGCACGCTTGCAAGAGTTCTACAAAAAAGACGTGGTTCCGCAGTTGCGGGAGCAGTTCAAATATGCTTCTGTGATGGAGGTGCCGCGCATAACCAAGATCACGCTCAATATGGGCGTGGGTGAAGCGGTGGCTGACAAGAAGGTCCTTGAAAACGCTCTTGGCGACATGACCAAGATCGCGGGTCAGAAGCCTGTTGTGACCAAGGCGCGCAAGGCTATTGCCGGCTTCAAGATTCGCGAAGGTTATCCAATTGGCTGTATGGTGACTCTGCGTGGAACGCGGATGTTTGAATTCCTCGATCGCCTCGTCAGCGTCGCTATTCCGCGCATTCGTGACTTCCGCGGTATTCCCGGCAGCAAGGGTTTTGATGGCCGCGGGAATTACAACATTGGCGTCAAAGAGCAAATTATTTTTCCCGAGATCGAATACGACAAGATCGATGTGCTGCGCGGGATGAATATCAGTATCACCACGACGGCGAAAACCGATGCAGAGGCCAAGGCTTTGCTGACTGCATTCAAATTCCCTTTCAAGAACTGAGGGTCTCATGGCAAAACTTTCACTGAAGAATCGTGAGGCGAAGCGGGCCAAGATGGTCGCGAAGTACGCGGCTAAGCGTGCTGAGCTGACGGCCATTATCGACAATGTCAAGCTGAGTGATGACGAGCGGATGGCGGCGCGCCTGAAGTTGCAACTGCTGCCTCGCGATTCAAGCCCGGTTCGGCAACGCAATCGTTGCGCCTTGACGGGGCGGCCCCGTGGCGTGTTCAAGAAATTTGGTTTGTGCCGAAACAAGCTGCGTGATATTGCGATGCGCGGCGAAGTTCCTGGCATGTCCAAGGCAAGTTGGTGAGGGCTGAAGAATGAGTATGACTGATCCGATCGCCGATATGCTGACACGCATTCGCAATGGACAAATGGCTGAGAAGCTGGGTGTCACGATGCCTTCGTCGAAGCTCAAGGAGGCCATTGCAAAAGTGCTGCTGGATGAAGGCTATATCGAAAAATATGCGGTCCGCAAAGATGGCGCAAAGGCCGAACTGGATATCGAGCTGAAGTACTACGCAGGTCGTCCCGTCATCGAGCGGCTTGAGCGGGTTTCCCGTCCGGGCCTGCGAGTTTATCGCGGCCGACAGGATTTTCCCAAGGTAATGAATGGACTGGGTATTGCGATTGTTTCCACCCCGAAGGGGGTGATGACTGATCGTCGGGCCCGCAGCGCCAATGTAGGCGGCGAAGTCCTTTGCATTGTGGCGTAAGGAGTAAGGAATGTCTCGTATCGCCAAAAACCCGGTTGCCCTGCCGAAAGGTGTCGAAGCGGCAGTAACCGCAGATCAAATTACCGTCAAGGGTCCTTTGGGCTCCTTGTCCCACTTCATTCTGCCGTCAGTACAGGTCGAAAAAGAAGGTGAAGCATTGCAGTGCCGTGCCATCGAGGGCATGCCTAACGGTTCGGCCATGTCAGGAACCATGCGCGCGCTTGTGAACAACATGGTTACGGGTGTGACCAAGGGGTTTGAGAAAAAGCTCACCTTGATTGGCGTGGGTTACAAGGCGCAAGCACAAGGTGCGAAGCTCAATCTGTCTTTGGGTTACTCGCATCCGATCGTCCACGAAATGCCGAATGGCATCAAGGTCGAGACGCCGACCCAAACAGAAATCCTGATCAAAGGGATCGATCGTCAGCTCGTTGGGCAGATTGCGGCTGAGGTTCGTGCTTACCGCGCACCCGAACCCTACAAGGGCAAGGGCATCCGTTATTCGGATGAGGTTGTGGTCATCAAGGAAACCAAGAAGAAATAAATCTTCTGGGCAACGACACTAAGGGCTTATTCATGAACAAGAAAGAATCTCGTCTGCGCAGGGCGCGCAAAACCCGCGCCAAGATTGCGGAGCTCAAGATTGTCCGGCTTTGCATCCACCGTTCAAACTGCCATATCTATGCGCAAGTCTATTCCGGCTGTGGTACGCAAGTACTAGCTGCAGCGTCGACTGCAGAAGCGGATCTGCGCACGCAGTTGCCGAATGGTGGCAACGTCGAAGCCGCCAAGGCGGTTGGCAAGCTGGTTGCCGAACGCGCCAAGGCAAAGGGGGTCACTGAGGTAGCGTTTGACCGTTCTGGGTTCAAATATCACGGGCGTGTCAAGGCGTTGGCCGAAGCGGCGCGTGAAAATGGACTCAAGTTCTAACGCCGTCTGAAAAGCGAGAGACAAATGGCTAAACCGCAAACAAAGAAACAGCAACAGGCTACCGAAGAGCGCGATGATGGATTGCGCGAAAAGATGGTGGCGATCAATCGCGTTACCAAAGTTGTCAAGGGCGGCCGTATTCTCGGCTTTGCAGCCTTGACCGTTGTGGGTGATGGCGATGGTGGTGTTGGCATGGGCAAGGGCAAGGCGCGCGAAGTGCCGGTTGCAGTCCAGAAGGCCATGGACGAGGCGCGTCGCAAGCTGTCCAAGGTCAGCCTCAGGGACGGCTCATTGCATCATCCGGTCATCGGCAAGCATGGTGCAACAACAGTTCTGATGTCCCCGGCAGCCGCAGGTACGGGCGTGATCGCGGGTGGCCCGATGCGCGCAGTTTTCGAGGTCATGGGCGTGACGGACGTCGTGGCGAAAGCGATTGGCTCGACTAATCCCTACAACCTGGTTCGTGCCACCATCAAAGGTTTGATGGCCATGAGCACGCCTGCAGAGATTGCAGCCAAGCGCGGCAAATCCGTGCAGGAAATCCTGGAGGCCTGATCATGACTGAAAAGAAAATCAAGGTGACGCTCGTCAAGAGCGTGATCGGCACCAAGCAGGATCATCGCGCTACCGTGCGTGGTCTTGGTCTGCGCAAGCTGAATAGCAGCGCAGAACTTGTCGACACGCCGGCGGTACGGGGCATGATCAACAAGGTTGCCTATTTGGTGAAGTGCGAGGGCTGAAGAAATGCGACTGAATAATATAAAACCCGCCGCTGGCGCAAAACATGCATCAAAACGCGTGGGACGGGGTATCGGCAGCGGACTCGGCAAGACTGCGGGCCGCGGGCACAAGGGACAGCGTTCGCGTGCCGGTGGTTTCCACAAGGTCGGCTTCGAGGGCGGCCAAATGCCGCTGCAGCGTCGCTTACCCAAGCGCGGCTTCGTTTCGCTCACTGCAGCCAAGAACATTGAGGTTCGCCTTTCAGACCTGGAAAAACTCCCCGTGGAAGACGTTGATTTGCTGACTTTGATGCAAGCGGGCGTTGTCCCGGTGGGCAGCCTGTCGGCAAAAGTTATCCTGTCGGGCAAGTTGACCCGCAAGGTCAATTTAAAGGGTATTGGCGCAACCAAGGGCGCGCGTTCCGCGATTGAGGCTGTGGGTGGTAGCGTTGCCGAGATTGCTGCGGCGGCTTAAGGCTAGAAGGACTGGACCGGAAAGTGGCAAACCCCAGCACTGACGCACTCGCTCTCGGCAAGTCGGGCAAGTTCGGCGACTTGTGGCGCAGGCTGTGGTTCCTGCTAGGCGCGCTTGTCGTTTATCGTGTTGGTGCACACATTCCCGTACCCGGGATCGACCCTGTGCAACTCGCCGAACTGTTCAACTCTCAGCAAGGCGGGATTTTGGGCGTGTTCAACCTGTTCTCCGGGGGGGCGCTTTCGCGCTTCACGATCTTTGCCTTGGGGATCATGCCGTATATCTCGTCATCGATCATCATGCAGTTGATGACGATTGCCATCCCCACGCTGGAACAACTGAAGAAGGAAGGCGAGGCTGGACGCAGGAAGATCACGCAGTACACTCGCTACGGTACTGTGGCGCTGGCGCTCTTTCAGGCAATTGGCATTGCGATTGCGCTTGAATCCCAACCCGGTCTGGTCCTCGATCCGGGTCTGATGTTCCGCCTGACTACCGTGATGACGCTGGTGACGGGAACCATGTTCCTGATGTGGCTCGGCGAACAAATTACCGAGCGTGGCCTTGGGAATGGCATCTCGATCATCATCTTTGCCGGTATCGTCGCCGGTTTGCCAAGCGCACTGGGTGGTTTGTTCGAACTGGTACGCACCGGCGCAATGCATCCCTTGACGTCAATCGTTATCTGCATACTGGTTGTCGTGGTTACCGGATTCGTGGTGTTCGTCGAGCGCGGCCAGCGCAAGATCCTGGTGAACTACGCCAAGCGCCAAGTCGGCAATAAGGTCTATGGCGGACAAAGTTCCCATTTGCCTCTGAAATTGAACATGTCGGGCGTTATTCCGCCGATCTTTGCATCGTCGATCATTCTGTTTCCCGCGACCGCGGCTGGATGGTTCGGGGCGAGCGAGGGCATGACCTGGCTGAAGGATATTGCCGCAACGCTTTCCCCCGGACAACCGATCTACGTCCTGCTGTACGCTGCAGCGATCATTTTCTTTTGTTTCTTTTATACCGCTCTGGTTTTCAACTCCAAGGAAACTGCGGAAAACCTGAAGAAGAGTGGTGCTTTTGTACCCGGCTATCGTCCCGGTGATCAAACTGCGCGCTACATCGACAAAATTCTGATGCGTCTGACTTTGGTTGGCGCGATCTATATCACGCTCGTCTGCCTGTTGCCCGAGTTTCTGATCCTGAAGTGGAACGTGCCGTTCTATTTCGGTGGAACCTCGCTGCTGATTATTGTGGTTGTCACGATGGATTTCATGTCCCAGGTTCAGGCTTACCTAATGTCGCACCAGTATGAAAGCTTGTTGAAGAAGGCGAACTTCAAGGGCGCGGGCTTGCCGATGCGCTGAACTAAGGATTGCAGCGGGATTTCATGTCGAAAGAAGACGTTATCGAAATGCAGGGCGAGGTTCTGGAAAACCTACCCAATGCAACATTTCGAGTGAAGTTGGAAAACGGCCATGTTGTGTTGGGCCACATTTCTGGAAAGATGCGGATGCATTACATTCGAATCCTTCCCGGTGACAAGGTAACTGTTCAATTGACGCCTTACGACTTTAACAAGGCGCGGATTGTGTTTCGGGCTAAATAGGTTTTTGCGGAGAAGATCATGAGAGTACAAGCTTCGGTTAAGCGCATTTGTCGCAAATGCAAGATTATTCGCCGTAATGGCGTTGTTCGCGTGATTTGTGCCGATCCGCGGCACAAGCAACGTCAGGGTTGAAAAGAATACACAATTGCTTTAGAATCGCCGGTCCTCGATTTCACCGGCATCAGATCAACGTAGAAAAATAGGGACAAGGTAAGCGTATGGCCCGTATTGCAGGCGTAAATATTCCTAATCACCAACACACCGAGATTGCCCTCACGGCGATTTACGGTATTGGACGGTCACGTGCGCAAAAGATTTGCGATGCGGCCGGCATCGTTCGCACAGCCAAGATCAAGGACCTGACCGAAACTGACATGGATCGCCTGCGTGAAGAAGTAGGCAGATTCGCGGTTGAGGGCGATCTTCGCCGCGAAGTGACGATGAACATCAAGCGCCTGATGGACTTGGGTTGCTACCGTGGATTGCGTCACCGTCGCGGCTTGCCGGTGCGTGGTCAGCGTACGCGTACCAATGCGCGTACCCGCAAGGGCCCGCGCAAATCGGTTGCCGGCAGCAAGAAATAAACTGGGATAGATAGAACATGGCCAAAACCACGACCAAAGTACGGAAGAAGGTCAAGAAGAACGTTGCAGAAGGCATTGCACACGTTCATGCTTCCTTCAACAACACGATTATCACCATTACGGATCGCCAGGGAAATGCATTGTCCTGGGCGACCTCGGGTGGTGCCGGCTTCAAGGGGTCGCGCAAGTCGACCCCCTTCGCAGCCCAGGTTGCTGCCGAAGCGGCTGGCAAGGCTGCGCAGGAGTGTGGCATCAAGAACCTTGAAGTTCGTATCAAGGGTCCCGGTCCGGGCCGTGAATCTGCCGTTCGTGCCTTGAATGCGCTGGGTATCAAGATCAGCAGCATTACCGACATCACCCCGATTCCGCACAATGGTTGCCGGCCGCCCAAGCGCCGCCGTATCTAAGCTTAATTAAGGAGAGCAAGCCAAGTGGCCCGCAATCTCGATCCGAAATGCCGTCAATGCCGTCGTGAGGGAGAAAAGCTCTTCCTCAAGGGCGAAAAGTGTTTTACCGACAAGTGCTCCATTGAGCGCCGTTCCTATGCGCCTGGCCAGCATGGTCAGAAGTCCGGTCAGCGCCTCTCTGGCTATGGTCAGCAACTGCGCGAGAAGCAGAAAATTCGCCGGTTGTATGGCATTTTGGAACGCCAGTTCCGCAAGACGTTTGCCGAGGCCAGCCGCCGCAAGGGACAAACCGGCGAAAACCTGCTCCAAATCCTCGAAGGCCGCCTTGATTCCGTTGCTTACCGCATGGGTTTTGGTGCCTCTCGCGCCGAAGCACGTCAGATCGTGCGTCACAATGGCGTATTGGTCAATGGCAAGCGTGTCAACATCCCCTCTTTCAACATCACTCCTGGCGACACGATCCAGCTGACCGATGCTTCCCGTGCGCACCTGCGTATCAAGGCAGCTCTGGAAGCCGCCGAATCACGTGGTTTCCCGGAGTGGGTCGAGGTTGATGTCAAGTCCGGCAAGGGCGTGTTCAAGGCTTTCCCGGCACGCGAAGAACTGCCGCCTTCCATCAAGGAAGGTCTCGTCGTCGAACTGTATTCGCGTTAATTCCATTCTTTTGCGCCCAGGACGAGGTTCTTGGGCGCATCAGTTCACTTGAGGAACGAAGATGCAAAGTCATGCGCTTCTGAAACCCCGCATCATTGACGTTCAGGCCCTTTCCCCGGTTCATGCGCGTGTCGTCATGGAGCCTTTTGAACGAGGCTTCGGCCACACGTTGGGCAACGCGTTGCGTCGCATCCTGCTGTCGTCGATGCCGGGTGCTGCGCCTACCGAGATGACCATCGAAGGCGTGCTGCACGAGTACTCGACCCTTGAAGGCGTGCGTGAAGATGTCGTCGACATCATGCTGAACCTGAAGGGCGTCGTGATGCGCCTGCATAACCGTGGCGAAACGACCCTGATGCTTTCCAAGAAGTGCGAAACCGAGGAAACCACGGTTACCGCAGCCGATATCGAAGCCAGCCATGACATCGAGATCATCAATCCCGATCATGTGATTGCCCACCTGGCACCGGGCGGCAAGCTCGACATGCAGATCAAAGTGGAAGCTGGTCGTGGCTATGTGCCCGCCAACGTGCGTGCCGCCGCGAAGGAAAACAAGACGATCGGTCGTATCCTGATTGATGCCTCCTTCAGCCCGGTACGCCGTGTCAGCTACCAGGTTGAGGCAGCGCGTGTCGAACAGCGCACCGACCTCGACAAGCTGGTCATCGATATCGAAACCAATGGTGCGATCGATCCGGAAGAGTCAATCCGCTACGCGGCCGGCATCCTCATGGACCAACTGTCGGTGTTCTCCGACCTGGAGGGTACCCCGATTTCCATCGAGACGCCCAAGCAGACGACTGTCGATCCGATCCTGCTGCACCCGGTTGATGATCTCGAACTGACCGTCCGTTCGGCAAACTGCCTGAAGGCCGAGAACATCTATTACATCGGCGACCTGATCCAGCGCACCGAAACCGAATTGCTGAAGACACCGAACCTCGGACGCAAGTCGCTGAACGAAATCAAGGAAGTCCTCGCATCGCGTGGTTTGACCTTGGGCATGAAACTTGAGAACTGGCCCCCGGTCGGTCTCGAGAAGATGGGTTAACTTTTTATCAACTCACAATAACAATTAACCGGCCGCTAGCCAGCATGACATTAGCGCGGCGGCCGCAAAATAGTGAAAGGAAAACATAATGCGTCACGGTAACGGACTGCGGAAACTCAACCGCACCTCATCGCATCGCCAGGCGATGCTCCGCAATATGGCAGTCGCTCTGCTGCGCTACGAAGCGATCAAGACCACGCTGCCCAAGGCGAAGGAACTGCGTCGCGTTGTCGAGCCGCTCATCACGCTCGGCAAGAAGCCCTCGCTGGCCAATCGGCGCCTCGCATTCGATCGCTTGCGTGACCGCGAGGTCGTCGTCAAGGTGTTCGACGTACTCGGCCCGCGCTTTGCTGCACGCAACGGCGGCTACCTGCGTATCCTCAAGATGGGTTTCCGTGTAGGCGACAATGCACCCATGGCTTATGTCGAACTGCTTGATCGCCCGGAAGGCGCTGTCGAAGAGGCGCCCACGGCCGAATAAGGCGTGTTCTGCAAATTAAAAAAGCCGGCTGCAAGCCGGCTTTTTTGTTATGGGCTTTCGGATCAGTGACTGAGGATCTTTGACAGAAAGATCTGGGCACGCTCGGAACGCGGCGTACCGAAAAACTCGTCCTTGGTTGCATCTTCGACGATGCGCCCCTGATCCATGAAGATCACACGATGGGCCACTTTGCGCGCAAAGCCCATTTCATGGGACACGACCATCATGGTCATGCCTTCCGTGGCCAGTTCGACCATGACATCGAGCACCTCGTTGATCATTTCGGGGTCGAGCGCGGAGGTCGGTTCATCAAACAACATGCAGATCGGATCCATGGCCAACGCACGGGCAATGGCGACGCGTTGCTGTTGCCCCCCGGAAAGTTGTCCGGGAAACTTTTCCGCCTGGGACCTGAGGCCAACGCGGTCAAGCAACTTGAGGCCGCGCTCGTGTGCCTCGTCACGACTGCGCCCCAGGACCTTGATCTGGCCAATGGCCAGATTGTCGGTGATTGTCATGTGCGGGAAAAGTTCGAAATGCTGGAAGACCATGCCGACGTGGGAACGCAGCCTGGGGAGATTGGTTTTGGGATCGCCGACCGAGACGCCGTTGACGGTGACATCGCCTTGCTGGAAGGGCTCCAGGCCATTGACACACTTGATCAGGGTGGATTTTCCCGATCCTGAGGGGCCGCACACCACGACGACCTCGCCCTTGGCGATGCGGGTGGAGCAGTCGGTCAGCACCTGGAACTGGCCGTACCACTTGCTGACGTTGTTGATCTCGATCATGGGGGTCTCAGCGGATGATGGCGATGCGCGACTGGAGATGCTTGACCAGTCGCGACAGCGCAAAGCAGATGACGAAGTAAATCAGCGCGACGAACAGATACATCTCGACCGGGCGGTTGTAGTTCTTGCCCGCGATTTCGGCGGCCTTGAGCAGGTCCTTGGCGCCGATGGCATAGACGAGCGACGTATCCTGGAAGAGGATGATGGTTTGGGTGAGCAGCACCGGCAGCATGTTGCGGAAGGCCTGCGGCAGGACGATGTGGGACATCGTCTGGCGGTAATTCATCCCGATGGCCTGGCCGGCCCACACCTGGCCGCGGGGGACGCTCTGGATGCCGGCCCGCATGATCTCGCTGTAGTAAGCGGCTTCGAACAGTGTGAAGGTGATGATGGCGGAGTTTTCCGCGCCCATCGGTTTGCCGGTGATCAGCGGGATGACCAGGAAGAACCAGAGGATCACCATCAGCAGCGGGATGGAGCGCATCAGGTTCACGTACCAGGTGGCCGCCATGGCCAGAGGGGCAATCGGCGAAAGCCGCGCCAGTGCCAGCAGCGTGCCAAGCACGATGCCGCCGGACATGGCGATCAGGGTCAGCTTGACCGTGAACAGTAGGCCGGTCCAGAGGAACGGCAGGCTGGGCGCGATGACGCTGACGTCGAAATTGGCGAAGAAGCTCATTTGGCGGTGGCGATGAAGCCGGGAACGCGCGAGCGCTTTTCGATGAACGCCATGCCGCGGTTCGCGATGAAGGCGCAGATGAAGTAGAGCACCGTTACGGCGAGGTAGGTCTCGATGCCCTGTTCCGAATCCTCCTGCATCTGGCGGGCCTGGAACGTCAGTTCGAGCACGCCGATGGCGAAGGCGACCGAGGAGTTCTTGAAAATATTCATGAACTCGGAGGTCAGCGGCGGGATGATGATGCGAAACGCCATCGGCAGGATGACGTAGCGATACGTCTGCGGCAGCGTGAGGCCGATCGCCAGACCGGCCATGCTCTGACCACGCGGCAGGCTCTGGATCCCGGCACGCACCTGCTCGGCAACGCGCGCAGAGGTGAACAAGCCAAGGCAGACCACGGCCGTGATGAATTCCTTGGCGGGCATGTCCTGCTTGACCCAGAGCGAGAGATCGCGCGGCAGGAGTTCCGGGACGACGAAGAACCAGAGGAACATCTGTACCAGCAAGGGCACATTGCGGAACATCTCGACCCAGCTGGTGGCGAAGAGCGCCAGCCCGCGATGAGGCGCCGTGCGCAACGTACCCATCATGCTGCCCAGCAGCAGGGCCAGCACCCAGGCCGACAGGGCCACGGCCACCGTCCAGCCGAGGCCGGTAATCAGCCAGTCAAGGTAGGTTTCGTCACCCGACTTGACCTGCTCGAGAAAGATGCCCCAGTTCCAGTGATAGTTCATGGTCGAGCTGTCAGGTGGGGCGGATGGGCGGGAAAAGCGGTGAAGGTCGGCGGGACGCGCAGGATCATGCCGTCCCGCCAGCGCTGACTTTGCTTACTTCTTGTTGTAGGCCTCGGCGGGAGCGTCGCTCGGGTTCTTGATGAGTTCCTTCAGCTTGTCGCTCATCGGGAAGTTCATGTTCGCGCCCTTGGGGGGAATCGGGGACATGAACCACTTGGCGTAGAGCTTGTCGAGTTCGCCGGTTTTGGCGAGATCCTTGATGACGGTGTTGACCAGACCCTGGAATTGCGGGTCCTCCTTGCGGATCATGATGGCGATCGGCTCGATGTTGAGCACTTCGCCGATGATGGCATAGTCGGCGGGGGCCTTGGAGGTGACGATCAGGCCGGCCAGCAGGTTGTCATCCATGACAAAGGCGACGGCGCGGTCGGTTTCGAGCATCAGGAAGGAATCGGCGTGGTCCTTGCCATAGACTTCCTTGAAGTTGATGTGCTTGCCCTTCTCGTGGGCACGCATCAGTTGAACCGATGTCGTACCGGTCGTGGTCGCTACCGGCTTGCCATCCAATTGGTCAAGGCTCGTTATGCCCGAAGCCTTCTTGACGGCCATGCGCACGTTGGTGACGAAGGTGGTTGGCGCGAAGGCGACCTGGTTCTGGCGCGCGGCGTTGTTGGTCGTCGAGCCGCACTCGAGATCGACCGTGCCGTTCGTCACGAGCGGGATGCGATTCTGGGAAGTGACCGCCTGATGCGCAACCTTGAGGTTGGGCATATCCAGCTTGGCCTTGACGGCATCGACGATCTTGTTGCAGATATCAATGTGGTAGCCAATCGGCTTTTGCTTGTCGTCAAGGTAGGACAGGGGATAGGACGATTCACGGATGCCCATCGTGATGGAGCCCGAGTTCTTGACCTTGGCCAGCGTGTCGGCCAGGACTGGCTGGGCCAGCATCAGGGAGGTTGCAAAGGTCAAACCAAGGGCGAGCGTTTTTTTCATTCGAATACTCCTGGCTGGAAAAGATGGGCGACTATACCCCTTCCGAGTCCACTATGCGGTCCTCCTGCTGCTGCAGGGCCCACATCTGGGCATAGGCGCCACCTCGATCGAGGAGGGCGCGATGCGTACCGCGTTCCACCACCCGGCCGGCGTCCAGCACGACGATCTCGTCGGCGTTCATGACCGTCGACAGGCGGTGGGCAATGATCAGCGCGGTGCGGCCGATTGCCGCCTGTTCCAGTTCGGCCTGGATGGCCTTTTCGGTCTTGGAGTCGAGGGCGGAAGTGGCTTCGTCGAAGATCAGGATGGGTGGGTTCTTCAGCAGGGTACGGGCGATCGCGACGCGTTGCTTTTCGCCGCCGGAGAGCTTGAGGCCGCGCTCGCCGACGCGGGTCTCGTAACCGTCCGGCAGGCGCTCGATGAATTCGGCCAGGTGCGCCGCCCGGGCGGCTTCCTGGACTTCCGCGAAGCTGGCGTCGGGCCGGCCGTACTGGATGTTGTAGGCCAGGGTATCGTTGAACAGCACGGTGTCCTGCGGCACGATGCCGATGTTGGCGCGCAGGCTGTCCTGGGTCAACTGCCGGATGTCGTGGCCGTTGATGCGGATCGCGCCGCCATTCACGTCGTAGAAGCGGAACAACAGGCGGGCCAGCGTGCTCTTGCCCGAACCGCTGTGGCCGACGACCGCCAGCGTGTGGCCGGCGGGAATTTCAAAACTGACGTCATGCAGGATCGGCCGGCGCGGTTCGTAAGCGAAATTGACGTTGTCGAAGCGCACCGTGCAGGCCGCTGCATCGAGTGGTCGTGCGTCGGCGGCGTCTTGGATCTCGCGGTTCTGCCTGAGCAGCGTGAACATGCGTTCGATGTCGGTGAGCGACTGGCGGATCTCGCGATAGAGCACGCCGAGGAAGTTGAGCGGGATATACAACTGGATCAGGAAGGCATTGACCAGCACGATGTCGCCGACGGTCATCGTGCCGTTGGTTACCCCGACGGCGGCGCGCCACATCATCAGCGTGACGCCGACGGCGATGATGCCGGCCTGGCCGAGGTTGAGGTAGGAAAGTGAAAACTGGCTCCGGATCTGGGCGTTTTCCCATTTCAGCATCTGCTGGTCGTAGCGCGCCTTTTCCCAGCCTTCGTTGTTGAAGTACTTGACCGTCTCGTAGTTGAGCAGGCTGTCGATGGCGCGTGTGTTGGCGGCCGAGTCGAGTTCATTGACCTCGCGGCGCAGATGCACGCGCCAGTTCGACAGCACGATGGTGTAGGCGATATACACGACCAGCGTGCTGCTGGCGATGAGCACGAAGCTCGATTCGTAGCGTGCCGCGAGAATGCCCAGCACCAGGCAGACTTCGACGAGCGTCGGCAGCACCGAGAAGATCGTGTAGCTGATCAGCGTGCCGATGGCGCGCGTGCCGCGCTCGATGTCGCGCGTCAGGCCGCCGGTCTGGCGTTCGAGGTGGAAGCGCAGCGAAAGGGCATGCAGGTGCTCGAAGACCTGCAGGGCGATGGTGCGCACGGCGCGCTGCGTCACGCGCGTGAACAGCAGTTCGCGCAGTTCGGTGAACAACGAGACGCCGAAGCGCAGCACGCCATACGCGGCGATCAGGGCCAGCGGCACGATCAGCATGGCCTGCGCAGGATCCGCAGGCGCGAAGCCATCGATGATGTCCTTGAAGACCAGCGGGACGGCCACGTTGGCCAGCTTGGCGCCGATCAGGCAGGTCAGCGCGAGCAGCACCCGTCCGCGCCAGAGCCAGAGGTAGGGAAGCAGGGTCTTGATGGTCTGCCAGTCGTGGCGTTCAGCCAGGGGCGGGGCCGGCAGGGCGATATCGCGGCGCATGGGCAATTCTAGCAGTGGCGGGGGTGGGGTATGATCGGTTCCATGAACCTATCCGTGGGCGGACATGCAGGCGTAATCATGGTTGGCGAAGAGCCGGTGCTGCGGGTCATGCCCATGCCGGCCGACGTCAATCCGTCGGGCGATATCTTCGGCGGCTGGGTGATGGCGCAGGTGGACATCGCCGGCGCCATTCCGGCAATGCGTCGGGCAAGAGGTCGCATCGCGACCGTGGCGGTCAATTCCTTCCTGTTCAAGCAGCCGATTTCGGTCGGCGATGTGGTGAGTTTTTACGCGAAGATCGTGAATACTGGCCGGACATCGATCACCGTGGATGTCCAGGTCTTCGCCGAGCGCAACCCGGCGCACCCGATCGTGGTGAAAGTCACCGAGGCGACGCTGACTTACGTCTGCCTCAACGCCGACGGCAGCAAGCGGGAAGTACCGCCGGCGGAATGATTCGTTCAGAGCTGGGCAGTTGCCTCGGCGGCATGCCGTCCCGCCAGCGCTGACTTTTGCGCGGCGACTTGGGCTTCCTGCTCTTCGAATGCGTCGACTTCCGGTTGGACAATGGTGCGCGTGACCCGGGAGCGCTCCGGAGTGCCCTGGAATCTGCGGGGTTGCAGCACTTCGATCAGGGTCAGCCGTCTGCAGTTCATTTCTGAGCATCCTTTCTTGGGGGGTGGAGAGGAAGTAGTGCGACTCGGGGGATCGCCCCGGGGTTCCCTTTCCCTGAAACTGAATTTGTAACAAGATATGAGGCCCACCTTGCTGGTTTCAACCCGGACATGGGAAAACATGGCAAAAACAATGGCCTACTCGCCATTTACCGGTATGGGCAGCCGTCTATGATCGGGCCAATGCCCGAAATTGGGCGCTGTGATGGGGTCTGTACGGATGGAAGCGGACGTGTTCGGCTGGCGCGAGGCAATTCTGCTCCTGGTGGGGCTGGCCGTCGTCTATCTGCTGCTGACGCTGTTCCGCCTGTTGCGGGTCGGCAAGGGTGCCGAGACTCCCCCAACGGACTCCCCGAAGGCGGAACCCCCTATGGCTGCACCGGGCGAAATTGATGCGATTCCCGAACTGACCGAACCCATATCTCCCCTGGCGGTCAGCCACAGCACCGAATGGAATGATGTCGTCGATCTGGAACTGCACGCCGAACCGG
>CAZTWA010000019.1:0-2951 GCA_964617225.1 uncultured Methyloversatilis sp. | reverse complement strand
CGCCGAACCGGTGCCGCGGATGACCGGTTTCGGCGAGCAACTGGCCGAGCATCTGGCGCGCAGCGACCTGGAGCGCGAGGTCCGCCAACTGCGCCAGGAGGTCGATGGACTGCGGGCCGAACTGGAAGACCTGCGCTCGTTGCGCAACATTTCGCCGCACTATGCCGAGGCACTGGAATTGGCCCAGCGTGGCCTGACCGCGCAGGATGTCGCCGACCGGATGGGCATTTCACTGGCCGAGGCCGAACTGGTCCATGCCTTGAGTCAGGGCGAAAAGATTTTTGAAGAAGGAGAAGAAGATGGCGCAGAACCCGATGGCGGAGACGACCGAAGCCCCGGTGATGATCGATTCGAACCTGGAATCGGATACGCCCCCCGTCGCCCAGGCTGAGTCCGACGATAGCGACGACAGCGCGCTCAGGAAGCGGTTGCTCTCGCGCGTCGCCGTGGCGGGCGTGGTGATCCTCGGCCTGCTGGGTGGCCTGGCCGTGTTTGACGTGCTGAACAAGCCGCAAGCGCCGACCTTGCCCAAGATGGCCACGGCCCCGATCGAAGCCGCCGATACGCAAGCCAAGACCGAGGCGGCCACAACAGGCGAGAAGGCCGAACCGGAAAAAGCCGCGACCGAACCCAAGGAAGAGGTCGCAGCCGTGCCCGAGCGCAGCGAACCCGCGCTGGCGCCGCCGCCCAAGCAAATAACGCCGCCCGCAACCGCGCGCCAGGCGGCCATCAAGCCCACGCCGCCCGCGGCGGCGCCGGCCAAGCCCGAAGCCGCGCGCGAGATCGCCCGCACCGTGCCCGAGCGCAGTGCGTCGAGCCAGCCAGCCGCCGCGTCCACGCCGGCAAAGCCCCTCGCGCAGGTGGCCGAGGGCGTGAAGCGCTTTCTCGTCCAGGTCGGCGTCTTCAGCAATCATGCGAATGCCGAAGAACTGGTGACCAAGCTGCACGAAGCCGGCATCCCGGCGCAGATCGAATCGCGCGTGCAGGTGGGGCCATTCGCTTCGCGCGCCGAGGCTGATGCCACCCGCGCCAAGCTCAAGACGCTGGGCATCGACGATGGCCTGCTGGTCAGGAGATAATGATCGATCTATTGACAGTGGAGTAATCATGGCGCGCCAGATCATCAACACCCCCAACGCTCCCGCCGCCATCGGCACCTACTCGCAGGCCGTGCAGGTCGGCGATACCGTTTACCTGTCCGGCCAGATCGGCCTCGATCCGGCCACCATGACGATGGTCGAGGGCATCGACGCGCAGATCGTGCGCGTCTTCGAGAATCTCAAGGCTGTCGCTAACGCCGCCGGGATGACGCTCGACGCCGCGGTGAAGGTGAACATCTACCTCACCGACCTCGGCAACTTTGCCAAGGTCAACGAAACGATGGCGAAGTACTTCAACCAACCCTACCCGGCGCGTGCTGCCGTCGGCGTCAAGGAACTGCCGCGCGGCGCCCTCGTCGAGGCCGACGCCGTCCTGGTGATTGGCTAACCCGCCCGGCATTCCCGGGGCGACTCCGCTCGTCACCGAGAAACTCAAGACCCTCGGCCTGCAGACGCAGGCCGATCTTGTTTTGCACCTGCCGCTGCGTTTCGAGGACGAGACGCGCATCACGTCGATCGCGGATGCCGTGCCGGGCGCAACCGCGCAATTCGATGTGACGGTGGTGTCGACCGAGATCGCTTACCGGCCAAAGCGTCAGCTCGTCTGCCGCGTCGAAGATATTCAGAGCAGTGGCGGACAACTGGTGCTGCGCTTCCTCAACTTCTACCCGAGCCAGCAGAAGGTGCTGCAGCCGGGCGCGCGGCTGCGCGTCTTTGGCGAAGTGCGCGGCGGTTTCTGGGGCAGTGAAATCATTCACCCGCGTTTCCACGCGCTACATGGCGAAGAACCCTTGCCGACAGCGCTGACGCCGGTTTATCCGACCACCGCGGGGCTGGGGCAGGCGACGCTGCGCAAGCTGATTGCGCGTGCGCTGGCCGAGGTCGACTTGGCCGAAACCCTGCCTGCGCCGCTGATCGAGCGCCTCAAGCTACAGGACTTCGCGGCGAGCGTACATGCGCTGCATGCGCCGCCACCCGGGCTCGACGCCGACGCGCTGGCGCGCCATCAGCAGCCCTATTGGCAACGCATCGCCTTCGACGAACTGCTCGCGCAGCAGATATCGCTGCGGCAGTCCTACGCGGCGCGCCGTGCGCGTGGCGCGCCGGTGCTGGCCGGCGATGGATCATTGACATGCAAGCTGCTCGCACAACTGCCCTTCAAGCTGACGCAGGCGCAACTGCGCGTCTGGCACGAGATCGAAACGGATCTGCAGCAGCCGCACCCGATGCAACGCCTGCTGCAAGGTGACGTCGGCAGCGGCAAGACGGTGGTCGCCGCGCTGGCGATGCTGCGTGCGGTCGAAGCCGGTCATCAGGCCGCGCTGATGGCGCCGACCGAGATCCTCGCCGAGCAGCACTACCGCAAGCTCGCCGCCTGGCTTGCCCCGCTCGGCATCGAAGTCGCGTGGCTTTCCGGCAGCCAGAAGAAGAAGGACAAGCAGGCCGCCATGGCGAAAGTCAGCGCTGGCGAGACGGCATTGATTGTGGGTACGCACGCGCTGATCGAGGAGGGCGTCGAGTTCGCACGGCTCGGGCTCGCCATCGTCGACGAGCAGCATCGCTTCGGCGTGCGGCAGCGCCTCGCGCTCAAGCAGAAGGGCGTGCAGAGTCATCAACTCGCGATGTCGGCGACGCCCATTCCGCGCACGCTGGCGATGAGCTACTACGCCGACCTCGATGTCTCGGTGATCGACGAGTTGCCGCCGGGACGCACGCCCGTCGTCACGAAGCTGGTCGGCGCGGCGCGGCGCCACGAGATCGTCGAGCGCGTCCGCGACCTGTGCCGCGCGGGCCGGCAGGCCTACTGGGTCTGCCCGCTGATCGAGGAATCCGAGGCGCTGCAGCTCAAGA
>CAZTWA010000018.1:3778-23733 GCA_964617225.1 uncultured Methyloversatilis sp. | reverse complement strand
CGCGCAGCGGCAGCTGCACATAGAACATCGGATAGACGAAGGCATTGGCGACCGGGCGAAGGCGCCGGTGCATGACTTGGCCGACGAATAGGCGCGGACTGAAAGCTGGCATCGCTCAGGCCGCCCGATGCAACGATGCCGCGCCCTGCCACGGGGCCTGCACGCCGAGCCGGTTGGCGACGCGCAGCGCCGACTTCAGGCCATCCTCGTGGAAACCGTAGCCCGCCCAGGCGCCGGCCAGCCAGATGCCGCCTTCGCCCTGCACTGCGTCGAGGTCGTGCTGCGCAGCGATCGCCGCGGCGTCGAAGACCGGATGGTCGTACTCGAACTCGGCGATGACTTGTGCGGGATCGGGTTCACGCGCCGGATTAAGGGTGACCACGACCGGCGTTTCGAACGGCAACGGCTGCAGGCGGTTGATCAGGTAGGACACCCCGACCGGGCGATCATCGAGATCGCCGCCGCCGGCAAAGTAGTTCCAGGCCGACCAGAGCTTGCGGTTGCGCGGCAACAGGGACGCATCGGTATGCAGGACGGCGCGGTTCGGCTGGTAGCGGACCGCGGCGAGCAGACTGCGCTGGGCCGGGGTCGCGGCCGGGCCGAGAATCTGCAGTGACTGATCACTGTGGCAGGCCATCACCACATGGTCGAAGCGCTCGGCCCCGCCCGCATGCCGAACGGTCAGGCCCTGTTCGTCGCGCGTCACGCCGACCACCGGACAGGACAGGCGGATGTCGCCGACCTGCGCCGCCAGCCGCTGCACGTACTCGCGGCCGCCGCCCTTGACAGTGCGCCACAGCGGACGGTCGAAGACCTGCAGCAGGCCATGGTTGCGGCAGAAGCGCACGAAGGTGGCGAGCGGCATGGCGAGCATCTGGCCGGTCGGGCACGACCAGATGGCCGCCGCCATCGGCAGCAGGTACCAGCGGGAGAAGGCCGGCGAGTAGCGACCCTCGGCAAGGAAGTCGCCGACGCTGCGCAGGTCGTCGGGATGCGCGGCGAGCCAGGCCGTGGCCTCGCGATTGAAGCGCAGGATGTCCGAGAGCATCCGCCAGAAGGGGCGCAGCAACAGGTTGCGCTTCTGGCCGAAGACCGTCGCCAGGCTGCTGCCAGCCCATTCGAGGTCCGGCGCTTCCAGGCTCACCGAGAAGGACATCTCGGTCTCGACGCTGTCCACGCCCAGCAGGGAAAACAGCGCGACCAGATTGGGATAGGTCTGGTCGTTGAAGACCAGGAAGCCCGTATCGACCGGGTGGGTCATGCCTTCGAGCGTGACATCCACGGTATGGGTGTGGCCGCCGAGTTCCGGAGCGGCTTCGTAGAGGGTCACATCGTAAGACCGCTCAAGCAACCAAGCGGAAGCCAATCCCGAAATGCCCGAGCCGACGACGGCAATGCGTTTTCCTGTTTTCATCTTTGTACCCCTATTTGTCTTGGACAAAATAACAGGGTTAAAGATAGCATCGCCAATACTATTGTCAATAATCAGGGTGTAAAAATATTTTCGTCTGACATGTTGACATATTTGTCTAGGACATTAATATGAAGACATCGATGCAAAACATACCGGAGCTGCCTGATGAAACAACTCCTCTTGCCTGCCGCAATATCAATCGCCGCGATGCTGATCACCTTGCTTGCGGCGTTCGGATTTACCCACGGCAGGGCTCTAGGCTATGTGGCACATCCTGTCGATCCGGTCGGGTTCGCCCATCCCGTCCATGTCCCTCATCCGCAGGCCGGGCTATCTGCTTCGGACTGCCCCGCATCACCCCACGGCGTTTCACCCCGGCCGACGTACCCCGCGAAGGCCGTCATTCGCACGTAACCCCCAACCCCAAGGAGACTGTCATGTTCGTACCCTACTACCCCGATGTCGTGAAAGTGGCCGAAGCAATGAATGTCGAAATCCTCGAGTCATACGTGCCCGACAGCCGGTTGCACGAAATCATCAACAATCCGGTCACTGAAGGCATTGACGAAGGCTGACCCCCCGTACCCTCCGTCACCCCCGGCAGCCACGGGCACCCTGGATGACAGCGGTGCCCATTTTTTCGCTTACCCCGCACACCGGGCTCGGCCAGCCCAAGTCAATGAAACGACTGATGGTTCGGTCGGAACGCCAGGCTTTCACGTTAACATCCGTCTGTCGAGCATTTGTCCAAAACAACATGAACACAGTGGTGGATCCCTCCGGCCTGCCGGTCAACATCGCCGTCGCTGAACGCGAAACCGGCCTTGGCAAAGACACCTTGCGCGTCTGGGAGCGCCGCTACGGGTTTCCCCGACCGATGCGCGACGCGCGAGGCGACCGCGTCTTTCCGCGCGACCAGATCGAGCGCCTGAGACTAATCAAGCGACTGCTTGACAACGGCCATCGGCCAAACCGCATCGTCGGCGCCACGGACGAAGAACTCCGGCAGTTGACCGCCGATGCACCACAGACCGTGGCATCCGAACCCGACGACGCCGGACACCCGGACTCCGAATTCCAGCCCGAGTTGCACGCCTTGCGCTCACACGATGTCGATGGACTGCGCCGGCTGTTTTCCCAACGCCTCGCCCGCAACGGACTGGAACGCATGGTCACCGAGGCCCTGCCCCGCCTCAATTTCGCGGTCGGCGATGCCTGGTCGAACGGCCGGCTCGCCATCTATGAAGAGCACCTCTACACCGAGCAGATCAAGGCCCTGCTGCGGCAGGCGATCGGTGCGCTGCCGCCGGGCGCCCAGCCTCCTCGCGTGCTGCTGAGCACGGTACCGGGCGAACAACACATCCTCGGCTTGCTGATGGTGGAAGCCCTGCTGGCCCTGCGTGGCATCCAGGTCGTGTCCTTGGGCGCGCAGACGCCGCTCGGCGATCTTGCCGCAGCAGCCCGGGCCCATTGCGCGGAGATCGTCGCCCTGTCATTTTCGTCGGCCTTTCCGGCACGCCAGTTGATACCCGTCGTGAAACAGTTGCGCGGGCTGCTACCCGCGACGACCCGGCTCTGGATCGGCGGGACAGGATGCCGCCGCTATCCCGGAACAATCACCGGCGTCGAGCATCTGGCCGATTTCGGCGATATCGACCGTCTCCTAAACTTGAACGCCGAACGGTAACCCTTACTTCTTCGCGTCAGTCTTAATCGATTTAGTGTGCTCGATCGTTTCAAGGTCGAAGCCCCAGTCGCCGTGCAGATACCAGTCGTCGCCGAGCAACTCGGCCGGATGCGGCGTGCGGCCCGAGCCGTTGCCGCACTGGAGCGATTCCACCGGGCAATATTTGTCGCAGCCCCAGCAGATGCGCTCGGGAAACTTGGGGTGCAGGGGAAACGGCTTCGCCATTAATTAGGTGTCGATCAGGATGGCACGAAAGTCGTTGACGTTCGTCAGCGTCGGCCCGGTCACGACCGCGTCGCCCAGCGCGCCGAAGAAACCGTGGCCGTCATTGTTTGACAGGCTGTCCTTCGGGTTGATGCCCCGCGCCCAGGCGCGCTGCAATGAATCCGGCGCGAGCAGCGCGCCGGCGATTTCCTCCTGGCCATCGACGCCATCGGTGTCGCCCGCCAGCGCATGTACGCCGGTCAGCCCGTCGAGTGCGATGCCGAGCGCAAGCAGAAATTCGACATTGCGGCCGCCGCGTCCATTCCCTCTGACCGTCACCGTGGTTTCGCCGCCGGAGAGCAGCACGCAGGGCGGCGCGAAAGGCTGGCCGCGCTCCGCCACCTGCCGCGTGATGCCGGCCAGTGCCTTGCCGACGTCACGCGCCTCACCTTCGAGGCTGTCGCCGAGGATATGGGCGCGGTAACCCGCCGCTTCCGCGACTTGGGCCGCCGCTTCGAGCGCGGCTTGCGGCGTGGCGATGAGGTGAAAGTCAGCGTTGGCGAGACGGCAATCGTCGGGCTTCACCGACTCGCCCCGGCCGCTGTCCAGCGCGTCGCGCACGTTCGGAGGCAGTGAAATGCCATAGCGCCGCACGATGTCGAGCGCGTCGGCGCAAGTCGTTGCATCGCCCACCGTCGGGCCGGACGCGATGTCGCCGGGACGGTCGCCGGGCACGTCGGAAATTGCCAGCGTGATGACCCGCGCCGGATGGCAGGCGGCGGCAAGCCGCCCGCCCTTGATCGCCGAGAGGTGGCGCCGCACGCAGTTCATCTCGCCGATGCTGGCCCCCGACTTGAGCAGCGCGCGATTCACCGCCTGCTTGTCTTCGAGCGTCAGGCCGGCTAGCGGCAGGGGGAGCAGCGCCGAGCCACCGCCGGAGATCAGGCACAGCACGACGTCGTCGGCACGCAGATTCCCAACCATGTCGAGCATACGCCGCGCCGCATTCATCCCGGCCGCGTCGGGCACCGGATGGGCGGCCTCGACGATCTCGATGCGCTGGCACGGCACGGCGTAGCCGTAGCGCGTCACGACCAATCCCGACAACGCGCCCGGCCAGTGATCCTCCACCGCGCGGGCCATGGCCGCCGATGCCTTGCCGGCGCCGATGACGATCAGGCGCCCACGAGGAGGCTCGGGCAGCAGGGCAGCAAGGCAGGACGGAATGCAGCGCGCCGGCTGCGCCGATTCGATCGCGGCAGCGAACATGTCGCGCAGTAGTGTTTGCGGATTCACTTTGTGCTTTCCGAACGTGGCGGCCAGACGCCCTTCTCCAGTGCACGCGCGCCCTCGAAGACCAGCCAGCTCTGCTTGCCGTAATGCGGCAGGCCGCGCTCCAGTGCCTTGAGTGATACCGCATCGCGTGCCGCGATGACGACATAGGGACGGCCGGCGGCATCGCGCCCCGCCCACACCTGCGCGCTGCCGCGAAGTACGCGCAGCATGGGAGGCCGCGCGGGCAGGGCATGGCGCGCCAGCCAGGCATCGACCGTGGCATCGCGCCCGATGATCAGTACCGGCCCACGGGGCGGCAAGCTGTCCTGCGCGGACGCGACGTCCGCGTCGAGGACGCGGGCAGCCAGCGCGAGCGCGGCGGGCTGCAGATCAGCATCGGTCACCACCACGCCAGCCTGCGGCGCAACGAAGACCTCGCGCAGGATCGGCGGCAGCAGGGCCGGATCGACGCGCCGCCAGACGCGGAAGTCCGGATCGGCGCCCGTGAAAACAGGCGTGCCCGGGCGTTGCACCCATTGCGTGAAGAAGTCGCCGAGCGGCCGGCCGGCGGCCTCGGCAAACACCGCTTCGAGGTCGGCCCAGCTGGCCGTCTGGAAGCGCTTGCGTTCCCAGAGCAGGCGCAGGCCGCGCTCGAAGGCGTCGCGGCCGATTTTGTCGCGCAGCATGAGGAACACCATGGCCGACTTGTTGTAGCCGATGATCGAGGCGATGCCGTGATGGCGGGAGGTGAAATCCTTCAGCGCGCCATCCTGTTCGGGCGGCACGGCGGCAAGGTCGCGCAGCCAGCCGATGCGCATCTCGCGCGCCGCGGTTTCGCCCTCATCCTCCTTGTAGGCGTAGTCGGCGAGGAAGGTCGTCAATCCCTCCGACCAGTTGCCGCTGCGCCAGTCGGGATAGACGCCGTTGCCCCACCAGTTGTGCAGCACTTCGTGGCCGAGCGAGGTGGCGCGGATGAAGGGCAGGCGGATCACGTCGCGGCCGAGGTAGGTGAGGCTCGGCATGCCGAAGCCGGTCGGCGTCGGGCTCGACACCACGCTGAACATCCCGAACGGGTAGTCGCCGATGAGCGTCGAGTAGCGCGCGATGTAGCGCGCCGAGTCGTCGAGATAGCCTTGCGCCAGCCCGGCCAGTTCGGGATGGAACCAGGTACGGACACGGATCGTGCGCGCGCCCAGCGTCAGTGGGCGCTCACCGATGACAAAGGGTCCGGCCATCAGGTCGATGCTGTCGGCCGGGTGCGGAAATTCGAACACGGCGCGGTAGCCGGCCGCCGTGTCCGACTCCTCCTTCAGGTCACCGGGCACCAGTCCCTTCTGCCCGGCGGGCAGGGCGAGCGTCACCCGGTAGCTGAACAACCGGCCGGTGTCGGGATACCAGCCCGCCGAGGCGGGCAGGAAACTACCCTCGGGTGAGGCGGTACCGCCGCGCCGGCCGAGTACCTGGCGGTGGTCGAGCACCGGGGTCGGCGGCAGCGTTGTGCGATAGGCGACCTCGATCTGCTGCGTTCCTGTCGGCAGGCGAAAGTCAGCGCTGGCGAGACGGCGCGGGACGGGGCTCGGCCGGCCGTCGATCTTGAACGTCGTGATCTCGTAGTCGCGGCCGAGATGGAATCCGGGCAAGCCCATACCCTGATCGTCGGTCAGGGTTGCGCGGGCGCTGAACTGCCGCGTCGCCGGATCGAGCTGCACCTCGAGCGCGAGTTGCGGCATGGCCCATGCCGCGACGGGGAGCCCGAGTAACAGCAGCAGCAACACCAATCGCTTCATGAGTCCAGCGGGAAGCGCGCGACGATTTCCATTTCCTTGCCGTCGCGGCGGATTTTCAGCGGCAGCCACGTGCCCGGCGTCTGGCGCTGCACGGCAGTCCGCAGTGTCAGGATGCTCTTCGCCGGCAGGCCGGCAACCTCGACGATCACGTCGCCGCTCTTGAGACCGGCAGCTTCCGCCACGCTGGTCGTCATCACCTGGGTGATGCGCAGGCCGTCCTCTTTCTGTTCCGTCATCACCCCGAGTCGTGGCGGATTACTCTTGGGCGCATCGACCAGGTACAACGCATCGGCGTAGCCCGCGCCGAGATCGGCGCAGCTTTCTGCGCGATCCCGGGTCATCAGCAGCCCCACCTGAGCGATGCCGAGTGCCTTGAGCTGATGGGCGACGCCATGGCCGTGGCGCACATGGCCCGCCCCCAGGATGCCGACCACCAGCGCGTCGGGCACCTTCTGCAGATGCTCGGCCATAACCTGCGCCATCGCGCGATCCCAAGTCGTCTGGGTCTCGAGAAAACGCGGGAAGGCGGCCTCGCCGCGCTCCTTCGCCGGATGATGGTCAAACACCGCGCGCAGCGCCTTGCGGTAGCCCTCGCTGGGCGGCGCCGGCTTGCCGACGCCTTCCTTCAGTGCCGCGGGCACGGCATCCCAGCCCTGTTTGCCAACGGCCTCGATCAGGCTGCGCTCGACATTGAGCGCCAGCATCGGGATGCGGTTCATGCGTGCGTAGTGGAACAGTGGCAGGTAGTCCCGTGCGTCGAAGCCCCAGACCTTCTCCCATTCGGAGCGCTGAAGAAATTCGCTTTCGGAAAGCGATCCCGCCACCCACTGGTCGAGCGCGGGCTGCACGCGGCGCGGGAACATCTCGAAGCCGATCGCCAAGCGCGGCCGCTGGGCATGGAGCTGGGTGAGCGTATGCAACTGCCAGCGGTGATCCTCGGCGCTGTCGTGCGCTTCGCCGAGCAGCACCACCTGCTGCCGGGCCATGCGCTCCAGCACGTCGCGGGCTTCGGCGGTCTGGACCTGGGCCTTGCCGGGAATCCGCCACTGGCCGGGCTGGCCGCAGGCCTCGGGGGTAACTTGTGAAACGGGTGAAGTCGGCGAGCTCGACGAACTCGAAGAGGGCGCTGCGGAAAAACCCAGCAGCATCGCGGCAGCTATGGAGATAAAACGCATGGGGAAAGGCCGGTCACGTGGATGAAAGACATGTGCAGCAGGAACAACGATACTTCAAGTAGCGAAGACCTGCATTCCTCCCCACAAGTTCAACAGTCAGCCTCCGCAAGACGGCGACCGGCACAGGGTTCGGTGCTAAAGTTCCGCACTTTCAAAGCGGTCTTCCCCGTGCGCCTCTTCCGCCTCGCCAAAATCACCCGTGTCGGCCTGAAATTCGGCCTCGACCGGCTGATCCTCGAACACGATCCGACCGGCCGGCTCGCCCTGCCACTTGGCCTCGTGAACGCGCTCTGCTTCTGGCGCGACCGCAGCCAGCTGGAAGCTTCGCGCGGCGCGCGCCTGCGCCAGGCACTCGAGACGCTCGGCCCGATCTTCGTCAAGTTCGGCCAGGTACTGTCCACCCGCCGCGACCTGTTGCCGGACGACATGGCCGAGGAACTGGCGCTGCTGCAGGACCGCGTGCCCCCCTTCCCGCCGGACGAGGCCGTCGCCGAGATCGAGGCCGCCTTCGGCCGCCCGCTCGACCAGATCTATGCGCGCTTCGAACGCACGCCGGTCGCCTCGGCTTCGGTCGCGCAAGTGCATTTCGCCACGCTATTCGATGGCCACGAAGTCGCCGTCAAGGTGCTGCGCCCCGGCATCGCGCCGGTGATCTCCCACGACATCGCACTGCTCGACAGTTTCGCGGCACTGCTCGAACGCTTCTGGAGCGACGGCAAGCGGCTGAAGCCGCGCGAAGTCGTACACGAGTTCGCCAAGCACCTCGATGACGAGCTGGACCTGATGCGCGAGGCGGCCAACTGCTCGCAATTGCGGCGCAACTTCACCAACTCGAAGCTGCTGAAAGTGCCGGAGGTCTACTGGGACTTCTGCACGCACTCGGTGATGACCATGGAGCGCATGCACGGCATCCCGATCAGCCAGATCGGCCGCCTGCGCGAAGCCGGCGTCGACCTCCAGCAGCTTTCGCGCGCCGGCGTCGAGATCTTCTTTACGCAGGTGTTCCGCGATGGCATCTTCCACGCCGACATGCACCCGGGCAACATCCTTGTCTCGACCGACCGCGACAGCCACGGCAGCTACATCGCGCTCGACTTCGGTATCGTCGGCACACTCACCGAGGTCGACCAGAAGTACATGGCGATCAACTTTCTCGCCTTCTTCCGCCGCGACTACAAGCGCGTCGCCGAGGCGCATGTCGAGTCGGGCTGGGTGCCGCGCGACACGCGTGTCGACGAGCTCGAAGCCGCGGTGCGCGCCGTCTGCGAGCCGATCTTCGACCGTCCGCTCAAGGAAATCTCCTTCGGCCACGTCCTGCTGCGCCTGTTCCAGACCTCGCGCCGCTTCAACGTCGAAATCCAGCCGCAACTCGTGCTGCTGCAGAAAACGCTGCTCAACATCGAGGGCCTCGGCCGCCAGCTCGACCCCGACCTTGACCTCTGGCAGACCGCCAAGCCCTTCCTTGAACGCTGGATGCACGAGCAGGTCGGCGTGCGCGGTTTCATCAACCACATGAAGCGCGAAGGCCCGCAGTGGGCGGCGTTGCTGCCACAACTGCCGCGCCTCGCGCACCAGGCGCTGACGCAGGCCACCGAGCGCAGCAATAGCGCCGAGGATGAACTCGCCCGCCTGCGCGAGGAAGCCACCACCAACCGCCGCCTTGCCAGTGCTGCCTTTCTGCTGGCCGCAGCCGCCTTGCTGCTCGCTGCCCTGCAATTCTTCTAGTCACTGATTCCGGAGACCGGTCATGCTGCTCGGCTTTGTCATCCTCTATCTGGTCGTTTCCATCGGCATCGGCATCTACGCCGCCACCAAGGTCCATAACGCCAAGGACTACATCACCGCCGGCCGCTCGCTGCCGTTCTACATCGTCATGGCGATGGTATTCGCCACCTGGTTCGGCGCCGAAACCGTGCTGGGCATTCCCGCCACCTTCATGGAAGAGGATCTTGCCGGACTGATCTCCGACCCGTTCGGCGCTTCGCTGTGCCTCGTCCTGTTCGGCCTGTTCTTCGCCCGCAAGCTGTACCGGATGAATTTGCTGACCATCGGCGACTTTTATCGGGAAAGATATGACCGCAAGGTCGAGGTGATCACCGGCATCGCCATCGCACTCTCCTACCTCGGCTGGGTATCGGCGCAAGTCACCGCGCTCGGACTGGTGTTCAACGTGCTTTCGGACGGTGTCATCACCCAACAGCAGGGCATCCTCATCGGTGCCGCCGTGGTGCTGATGTACACCCTCTACGGCGGCATGTGGTCGGTGGCGCTGACCACCTTCTTCCAGATGATCGTCATTGTCATCGGCCTCATCTACATCGCCTGGCTGCTCGCCGACATGACCGGCGGCGTGGCGCCCGTGGTCGAGCATGCGGCCAGCAACGCGAAGTTCCATTTCTGGCCGGACCTGAACGCGGTTGCACTGGTCGCCTTTATCTCCGGGCTGCTGACGATGGGCTTCGGCTCGATCCCGCAACAGGATGTCTTCCAGCGCGCGAACTCGTCCAGGAATGAAAATGTCGCGGTCTGGGGCACGGTCGCCGGCGGCATCGCCTATTTCCTGTTCGCCGCGGTGCCGCTGTTCATGGCCTATTCCGCTAACCTGATCGATCCGGACCTGGCGGCCAAATGGCTGGCCGACGACAGCCAGAAGCTGCTGCCGGAGCTGATCAAGGGACATCTGCCGCTGTTCGCCCAAGTGATCTTCTATGGCGCCCTGCTGGCGGTCATCATGTCCACCGCCTCCGGCACCCTGCTCGCGCCGTCCGTGACGATCTCGGAAAACATCATCAAGGACTTCATCACCCGCCGTCGCCATCTGCCCGATCACCAGTTGCTGGTCATCACCCGCTGGGTCGTGGCGATCTTCACCCTGCTGGTTACGGCCTACGCGTTCTGGGCGCTCGAGAATGAAACGGGCATCCACCAGATGGTCGAGAACGCCTACAAGGTGACGCTGGTGCTGGCCTTCGTGCCGCTGGTTGCCGGCCTCTACTGGCCGCGCGCCACGACGCGCGGCGCCTACTGGGCGATCGGTTTGGGCCTGCTCACCTGGATTCCGCTGGAAATCCTCGCGCCCGAAGGCGACATCCCGCCGCAGTTCGTTGGCTTTCTGATGGCAAGCGTCGGCATGCTGGCCGGTTCGCTGCTCACGACCGCCCGTAGTCACAAAGCGGCCAAATCATCCTTGTCATAAACACGACAACGTGCTGGAATAATCACGCTGCATGTCAACGCGCGCACCGTTGCGGCGTTCTTGAGTATTCCTTCCACCCGAAATCCACGAAAGGGTTCACCATGAGAAAACTGATTTCTGCCGTTGCCCTCGTCATTGCCAGCCAGTTTGCCTTCGCGCCCGCTGCGCTCGCGGTCACGCCGCAACAGCAACGCATGAAGGACTGCAACAAGGAAGCCACCGGCAAGACCGGCGACGAGCGCAAGGCCTTCATGAAGGAATGCCTCGGCGGCAAGCAGGAAGCGGCGAAGGACGGCCGCACCGCTCAGCAGGAAAAGATGAAGGCTTGCAACGCCGATGCCGGCAAGAAATCCCTCAAGGGCGACGCGCGCAAAGCCTTTATGAAGGAATGCCTCTCGAACTGAACTCGATCACCTGCGGCGACACGCCTTCGATCGCTTCGTCGTCGAAGGCGATGTCGCCGTCCGGCTCTGGCCGCCCGGTCGGCTTGAGGCCGGCGAAGTCGTAGAGCCGCGCGTCCATCAGGTGCGACGGCACGACGTTGGACAATCCCCTGAACATGGTTTCGATGCGCCCCGGGAAACGCTTGTCCCAGTCGCGCAGCATGGCCGCGATTTGCTGGCGCTGCAGGTTCGGCTGGCTGCCGCAGAGGTTGCACGGGATGACCGGGAACTCGCGGATGCGCGCCCATTCGACCAGATCCTTTTCCGGACAGTAGGCCAGCGGCCGGATCACGATGTGCTTGCCGTCGTCGGTCACCAGCTTCGGCGGCATCGTCTTCAGCTTGCCACCGAAAAAGAGGTTGAGGAACAGCGTGGCGAGGATGTCGTCGCGATGGTGGCCGAGCGCGATCTTGGTCGCGCCCAGTTCGCTCGCCACACGGTAGAGCACGCCGCGCCGCAGGCGCGAGCACAGCCCGCAGGTCGTCTTGCCTTCCGGCACCACGCGCTTGACGATCGAGTAGGTGTCTTCCTCGACGATGCGGTAGGGCACGCCGAGTTTTTCCAGGTAGGCCGGCAGCACGTCGGCGGGAAAACCCGGCTGCTTCTGGTCGAGGTTGACCGCGATCACCTCGAAGTCGATCGGCGCCTTCTCGCGCATCTGCAGCAGGATGTCGAGCAGCGAGTGCGAATCCTTGCCGCCCGAGAGGCAGACCATGACGCGGTCGCCGTTCTCGATCATGTTGTAGTCACCGATCGCCTTGCCGACCATGCGGTGGAGGAACTTCGACAGCTTGTTGGCCTCGAATTCGGCTTTATGCGCGGCCTTGTACGTGGTCATAAATGCGCCGTCCGGCCGCCATCCACATTGATGACCTGCCCGGTGATGTAGGGCGCGTCGAAGATCAGGAATTTCACCGTGCGCGCGATGTCGCCGGGCGAGCCGACGCGCTTGAGCATGGTGTGCTCGATGATCGCCACCTGTTCCTCGGGCGGGAAGTCGGTCGCGTTTTCCGGCCACTCGATCGCACCCGGCGCGACGGCGTTCACGCGCACCGC
Source organism: uncultured Methyloversatilis sp. (assembly GCA_964617225.1). Classification (GTDB taxonomy): domain Bacteria; phylum Pseudomonadota; class Gammaproteobacteria; order Burkholderiales; family Rhodocyclaceae; genus Sulfuricystis. The sequence goes on along the minus strand of CAZTWA010000018.1, from coordinate 11,496 downwards.
CGGGCCGAGTTCGAGCGCCAGCGCACGGGTCAGCCCCAGCAGCCCGGCCTTGGCGATGCAATAGACCGGATAGCCCTTCAAGGGCCGCTCGGCGTGGATGTCGGTGATGTTCACGATGCAGCCGTGCGTCTTGGCCAGATGCGGCGCGGCGGCCTGCGACAGGAACAGCGGGCCTTTCAGGTTGCTGCCAATCAGGTCGTCCCAGGCCGCGGCATCGATGGTGCCAACCGGCGTCGGAAAGAAGCTCGAGGCATTGTTCACCAGTGCGTCGAGCCGGCCGAAGTGCCCGATGGCCTCGGCCACCGTATCGGCAAGGCCATCCATGTCGCGCAGGTCGCGTTGCAGGGCCACGGCCGAGTTTTCGCGGCGCGCGTTCAGGTCGGCTGCCAGCGCATCGGCATGCTCGGCCGACGCACGATAGTGCAGCACGAGGTTCGCACCGGCCGCATGCAGCGTGCGCGCGATTTCGGCACCGACGCGCCGGGCGGCGCCAGTCACAATCACTACGGGAGTCATTTCAGCAGTATACCGAGGCAGTGTGCCGCCGCCGCGAAGCCGAAGCCCGCCGTCACCGCCACCGACGAGCCGTAGCCCGCGCAATTGAGGCCATGCAAGCCGGCTTCATCGACGTCACAAAAGTCAGCGCCGGCGGGACGGCACAAGGGCTCATCCGAATACACGCAGGGCACGCCGAACCTCTTCTTCGCATCGCGGGTAAAGCCATAGTCCTTGCGCAGCCGCGCGCGCAACTTGCTCGCCAGCGCATCCTGCGTGGTGCGCGACAGGTCCTCCACCTTGATGCGCGTCGGGTCGGTGCGCCCCCCCGCGCCACCGGTCGTCACCACCGGCAGTTTGTTACGCCGGCAATGCGCGATCAGCGCCGCCTTCGCCTTCACTTGGTCGATGCAGTCGATCACTGCATCACACATAGGCAACAGCGTCGCGACGTTCTCCCCGGTGACGAATTCCTCGATGCAGTCGACGCGGCAATCCGGGTTGATCTGCGCGATGCGTTCGCGCATCGCCAGCACCTTGGCCTGCCCGAGCGTCGCCTCGAGCGCGTGCACCTGGCGATTCACGTTGCTTTCCGCCACGTGGTCGAGGTCGATCAGCGTCAGCCGCCCGACGCCCGAACGCGCTAGCGCCTCGGCCGTCCACGACCCTACCCCGCCGATGCCGATCACGCAGACATGCACCGCCGCCAGCCGCGCGAGGCTGCCCATGCCGTAGAGCCGGTCAATGCCGCCGAAGCGGCGGTGAGTGGTGTTCTCGCTCATGCCGTGTGTTGACGCCATCCATCCTTGTTCCGCTTGCACCCATATTATGCGGCGGCTTGATCAGCGGCCGTGGTCAGCTGCACAAATATCGTCCTGATCGACTTCGAAAGTGTCCAGCCGCAGCCGACTGCTTACTTCTATGTGATTTCCCACCATCACAGTGTTATTGACCCCGATACTTCAGGGTGGAGTACCATTTTTTTCCATTGGTTTCATGGGTGTGGCGAAATGCACGTGCAGCGCAGTGCGCTTAATACCGACTCGCAAAAGAGGGGCTTACTGAGAAGGGGTTTGGGCATGACTTCCCGAAGAGAATTCGTTGTTACCCTGCTGGCGGCTGCCGGCGCAACGGCAGGCTTGCCGTCGTGCGCATCGGAGTCCAGTGCAGACAACTACGAAACTGTCGTGGATCGCACCTGGCGTCACGGCAAGGTTAACGCTGGCGACAAGGCCGCTTTACTGCGTGAACTCGTGCGCTACGCGACTTTGGCGCCGTCAAGCCACAACACGCAATGCTGGAAGTTCCGCCTTGAAGATGATGCCATCTCGATCTTGCCGGATTTTTCGCGCCGGTGCCCCGCTGTCGACCCGGATGATCACCACCTTTTCGTCTCCCTTGGTTGTGCCGCCGAGAACCTGAGCCAGGCGGCTTTGGCCAATGGGCTGATGGGACACACTGGCTTTGACGCCACTGGGGGCAATGCGCTGCGTGTGGCTTTAGAGCCGACAAAATCCGTCGTATCAACGCTGTTTCAGGCGATACCCGAGCGCCAGAGTACACGCGGTGAGTATGACGGGCAGCCCCTTGCCCGTCATGAACTCGAACTTCTGGAGAAGGCCGGTACCGGCAATGGCGTTCAGGTCGTTGTCCTGACCGAACGGCAGGCCATGGAGACGGTCCTGGAGTATGTCGTTCAAGGCAACACGGTCCAGATGAACGATCCCGCCTTCGTGAATGAATTGAAGCAATGGATACGCTTCAGCGGCAGCGAGGCCGTTCGTACGGGCGACGGACTTTATGCGGCATCGTCCGGCAATCCGTCTGCACCCACCTGGCTGGGCAGTCTGCTTTTCAACGTGTTCTTTACCCCGAAGAGCGAAAATGACAAGTACGCGAAACACGTGCGAAGTTCAGCCGGCATCGCGATCTTCGTCTCGGATCACCCCACCCCGGCCCAGTGGGTGGAAGTGGGACGTTGCTACGAGCGCTTCGCGCTCCAGTCGGCTGCGTTGGGCATTCGCAATGCGATGCTCAATCAACCCGTGGAGGTGTCGACGCTGCGGCCGCAGTTTGCCAATTATCTGAATATAGGAAAACGCAGGCCCGACCTGGTCGTGCGGTTCGGGCGGGGCCCGAAACTGCCGGCCTCACTGCGACGTCCGATACAAGCCGTGCTGGTTTGAAATCCATCACCCGCACCCTCAAGGCCGGCATCATCTACTTCGCGCTGGTATTCGGCGCCGGCTTTGTGCTGGGATCGATACGTGTGCCGTTGCTGGTGCCGCGCCTCGGCGAACGGCTGGCGGAACTCATCGAAATGCCGTTCATGTTTGTTGCGATATGGCTGTCGGCGCGATTCATCATCAGGCGCTTCTCTTTGCCCGCCAGCGTTCACGTTCGCGCCGGCGCCGGTTTTCTTGCGCTCATCCTGCTGCTTACTGCCGAAGTCGGGCTTGCCGTCGTTCTTCAGGAGAGGACGCTTGGCGAGTATGTCGCCACCCGTGATCCGGTCTCCGGTAGCGTCTATCTGGCCATGCTCGGGTTGTTTGCGATGATGCCGCTAATTCTGACCCGAACCACAACGGCTCGCCATGTTTAAACCCAGCCCATCAATCCACCGGACCTGCGCGATCAATCTCGCAGGCTGGTAAGTTCAAAATTTGAAAATCACTTCGAGGTGGGGAACGCACATGAATTCTGAAATCATTATCCGGCCAGAAACTGCCGCGGATACTGACGCCATTACCGCGGTCACGGTTGCCGCCTTTGCCACGCTGGAAATCAGCGCTCACACGGAGCAGTTCATCGTCGAGGCCTTGCGGGCCGCCCAGGCGCTTGCGGTATCGCTCGTAGCGGAAATGGAGGGCTGCGTGATCGGGCACATTGCGTTCTCTCCCGTCACGCTGTCGGACGGCACCCGGCACTGGTACGGTCTGGGCCCCGTGTCGGTATTGCCGGAATATCAACGCATGGGGGTCGGCAAGGCGCTGATTCACGAAGGGCTGGCCCGCTTGAAAGCGCTGGGCGCCAAGGGCTGCTGCCTGGTCGGGCATCCGCAGTACTACCGGCAGTTTGGTTTCGAGAACGTTGCCGGCCTTGGCCTTCCGGGTGTGCCGGCGGAGGTGTTCTTCGCGCTTGCGTTCGACGGCCGCTTGCCGCAGGGCAACGCCAGCTTCCATGAAGCATTCCGGGCCGATGACATGCCGTCTCGCCAGCGCTGACTTTCATTCCGACGGTATGATCTCGCCATTACCTTGCCTGCGGACATTGCTGCACTAAGCCATGCTGATGATCGCCATCCCCTTCCTTGTGGTGCTCGTTTTCGCGCTGGCCAATGGCGCGTGGCTGATGCACCGCCTCGAGACTGCACACCCGGCCACATGGGATGTCCTCGGGCGCCCAACCTTCACGCTGAGCACCGGCGTTGCGCCACGCCTCGCGCTGGTGCGCTTCGTCTGGTCGCAAGGTTTTCGCAAGCTCGGGGACGCGGCGCTGTCGCTGTGCTGCGGGGCGGCGATGATCGCCGAGCCGCTGCTCGTCGTGCTGTTCGGCCTGCTGGTCAGCCGGTCGCTGTGACATGATCGACTTTCACGTCGTCCTGACGGCCAGCCTGGTCTGCCTTGCCGGCGTGATGAGCCCGGGGCCGAATTTCGTCGCCGTCACGCACCGCGCCGTCACGGCGCCGCGCAGCGAGGCGTTGGCGCTGGTCGCCGGTATCGCCTGCGTCAGCGTGCTGTGGTCGGGATCCGCGTTGTTCGGGCTGGGCCTGCTGTTCGCGCTCTTCCCCTGGCTGTTCTGGGCGGTGAAGCTGCTGGGCGCCACTTATCTGGTGTGGTTCGGCATCCAGCTGCTGCGCCAGGCCCGGCAGCCCCTCGCCGCAGGATCGGCGCCGGCTGCGCAAACGTGCCGCTGGCGCGCCTTCCGGCAAGGCCTGTTGACCAACCTGTCGAACCCGAAGGCGATGATGTTCTATGCATCGGTATTTTCGGCAGCCGTGCCGGCCGGCGCTACCCCGGCCACACTGGCGGTCATCGTGGGGGCCGTCGGCACCATCGCGGCCAGCTGGTATGGCAGCGTCGCGCTGTTCCTGTCCGGTGCCCACGCGAACCGCCTGTATCGCCGCGGCAAGCCGCTGATCGAAGCTACCTGCGGCGTGTTTCTCATTGGCTACGGCGTGCGCCAGGCGTTGGTGCGACCCTAATGTCTTTGTATTGATCGACGATGAAGGAGGAGCTTCCATGATGCGCATCCTGCTTTGGATCGTGGCGTTGTTGCTCACAGGCCTGTCACTGCCGGCGTCGAGCGAGACGACACAAGCCATCGTCGATATCCCCACGCGACCCGGCGTCACGCAGCGGCTGGTGGTCCTGACGCCATCAGAACCCAAGGCGGCAGTCGTGCTCTTCGCCGGCGGGCATGGCGGCTTGCAGATCTTTCCGAACGGCGTGTTCAAGTGGGGCGAGGGCAATTTCCTGGTGCGCAGCCGGCAGCTATTTGCCGACCAGGGCCTGCTCACCGTGGTCATCGACGCACCCTCGGATAAACAAAGTCCGCCGTTCCTGAGTGGATTCCGCCAGACCGCCGAGCATGCGGCCGACGTTAAGGCAGTGATCGCCTGGCTGCGCGCACAGTCCAAGCTGCCTGTCTGGCTCATTGGCACCAGCCGCGGCACGCAGTCGGTTGCCTATCTGGCCACGGAACTCGCCGGTGCCGATGGCCCGGACGGCATCGTCCTCACGTCGTCCATCCTCGCCGACAACAAGAGTCGTGCCGTGCCGGCGATGCCGCTGGACCGGATCAGGATCCCGGTGCTGGTCGTGCATCATGAACTCGACGGCTGCCGGATCTGCGCGTACGCCGACATGCCGCTGTTGATGGATCGGCTGGGTTCGGTGCCCCGCAAGCAATTATTGACCTTCACCGGTGGCCTGAACGTGGGCGACCCCTGCGAGGCGAAGGCCTATCACGGCTTCAATGGCATCGAGGCCGACGTCGTGCAGCAGGTGGCCGCCTGGCTACTCAACAAGTAAGGACGACATCATGTTCCAACTCTATATCGCCAACAAGAATTACTCGTCATGGTCGCTACGGCCATGGGTTCTGATGCGCCAGCTCGACATTCCCTTCGAGGAAAAGCTGGTGCCCTTCGGCGGTCCTGCCGACTTTTACGGCTTTTCGCCGTCGGGCAAGGTGCCCTGTCTGATCGAGGGCAAGACGGTGGTCTGGGATTCGCTGGCCATCACCGAGTTTCTGGCGGAACGCTATCCGCGGGTCTGGCCGACGGACGCAGCGGCACGTGCCTGGGCGCGTTGCGCCGCAGCCGAGATGCATTCCGGCTTCTTCGATCTGCGTGGCACCTGCACAATGAACTGCGGCGTACGGGTGAAGCTCAAGACTTTTCCCGACGGGCTGAAGAACGATCTCGCACGCCTCGACGCGTTGTGGAACGATGGACTGTCGCGCTTCGGCGGACCCTTTCTCGCCGGGCAGGCGTTCACTGCCGTAGACGCGTTCTTCGCGCCGGTGGCTTTCCGTATCCAGACCTACGGGCTGGAACTCTCGTCACCGGCCCTGCACTATGTCGAACACCTGCGCACGCTAGTGCCGATGCAGGACTGGTACGTCGCCGCGCTGGCCGAGCCCTGGCGCGACGCGGAACATGAAGCGGAGCTTGCACAGGTCGGCACCGTGGTGCAGGATTTGCGTGCAACCGCTTGATTTATTGATGTGTCGCAGAGTTGTCGTGCGCGTGTCGTGTTTCTGTCGTGGCCCTGACCCAGCTTTCCCTCCAGTGTGGCGCTTTGCCCACTGGAAGGAGAGCCCATCATGGAAATGAAGATCGACGCCCTGAAGATCAAACAACTCCGCGAAGCGCGCGGCTGGTCGCAAGAACACTTGGCCGAGGTCGCCGGGCTCAGCGCCCGCACCGTGCAGCGCATCGAAGCGGAGGGCAACGCCTCGCCGGAATCGCGCATGGCCCTGGCTGCCGCGCTAGGCATGGAGGCGACCACTCTTGGCCAGACCGCCGAGCCCATCTCGCCGGCAACGCCGTCCGAAACCACGGCGTCCGGTCGACCCGGCAACTGGCCGCGTCACCTAATTATTTTCTTCATCGTATGCACGGGACTGGTGATTTTCGACGTGATGAATCACGCCGCCATCACCTGGTCAAAATGGCCGGTGCTTGGCTGGGGCATTGGCCTGCTGATGCACTGGGTGCGCTGGCGCGCAGCGCCGGGTAGCCCGCGATAGAACGCGTAATCCGCATGATCCGCCTGCTGGCTCTCTGGTTTACCCTGACACTGCTGACCGGTTGCGTCGGGCCCCAGGTACGGCCCGACGTGGCAGTGTTGGCAAGCCGGCAGCACATCCATTTCGTCCCGATGGAAATGCCGCCCCTGATGATCGACGCGTCCTACGCGGCCACCGGGACGGCTTCCATTGTGCACTACCTGCCCCGTTACACGATCGGCATGGCGCGCACTGTCGGGGTGTTGTCGGGTATTGCCCTGCTGGTCGAGTGGCCGGAAATATCGCGGCGGCGCATCGAATTCGCACCGGACGTCCAGCAACGGCTCAAGTCTGCGGATGAGTGGCTGCTGACCGTCGAACTCGCCAAGGCAGCGGGTAGCTGGCTGGCCGCGCACGGCAGAACGACCAGCCAATCGCGAGATATCCATGCGATTCCGGGTATCGAAGAACGCAACCGGACAGTCTTCATGGAAAACTGGATGGCCCCGATTCGCGCCTGGTACAACAATGAAACACCCACACCCGGAACCACTGTGCTCAACCAGCTGGACGCCAGCCTGATCGTCGAAGTCGGCGTCAGCAACTACGAAATCCATGCAGGCAAGCTGCTGCTGCAAGTGCATGTCAGGCTGATCGATCCGGCCACAGGCCGCTTGCTCGGGCGCGCGCGCGACTCAAGCTTCACAGAGCAGCCGCCGATGGACACGATGTTTGCCGACGATGCCCGGGCTTTCAAGGCGGCCAGCCTCACGGCTGGCAGCCGCCTGCTGGCAAGCTGCCTGCAGGAACTCGGCTTGCTGACCCGGCCGCCTCCAAGTCTTTAGAGCGCAGAAGCTGGCAGCTAGAATGCGCCAGAATGAACACCTCACTCCCCGAACCTTCCGCCGAGGCCCAGGCCGCCAGCCGCGAACTCTCGGCCTGCATCGCCGCGTGCATCCGCACCGCCGGCGGCTGGCTGCCGTTCGCGG
>CAZTWA010000018.1:0-3678 GCA_964617225.1 uncultured Methyloversatilis sp. | reverse complement strand
TCGGCCTGCATCGCCGCGTGCATCCGCACCGCCGGCGGCTGGCTGCCGTTCGCGGATTACATGGACCTGGCCCTGCATCAGCCGGGGCTGGGCTACTACGCCGGCGGTGCTTACAAGTTCGGCAAGACGGGTGACTTCGTCACCGCGCCGGAACTGACGCCGCTGTTCGGCCAGGCGCTCGCCCGGCAGGTCGCGCAGGTGCTCGGTGCCGTCTCGCCGGGACTGACTGTCGTGCTGGAGGTCGGAGCTGGCAGCGGAAGACTCGCCGCCGACCTGCTGCTGGCGCTCGACGGTCTCGGCGTGCTCCCCATGCGCTACGAAATCCTCGAGCTTTCCGGCGAATTGCGGGCGCGCCAGAAGCAGGCCATCGCGGCGGCAGTCCCGCATCTGGCCGACCGCGTGGTCTGGCTCGACGAATTGCCGGAACGCTTCAGCGGCTGCGTGATCGCCAACGAGCTGCTCGACGCGCTGCCGACGCACGCCGTGGCGTGGCGTGCGGATGGGCTGATGGAGCGTGGCGTGACAGAAACGCAAAACGGCTTCGGCTGGGCAGCCGAGCGTCCCGCGCAGGGCGCGCTCGCCGCGGCGATGGCGGCCCTGCCGGTCGAGGCGCCGTTCGAAAGCGAGGTTGGACTGGCCGCACGCGCCTGGGTCGCGGAGTGGGGTCGTCGCCTCGATCGCGGCGCGCTGCTGCTGCTCGACTACGGCCTGCCGCGCCACGAGCTGTATCACCCGCTGCGCAGCCACGGCACCCTGCGCTGCCATTACCAGCAGCGCCTGCATGAGGATCCGTTCTGGTGGCCGGGCCTGTCGGACATCACGACGCACGTCGATTTCACCGCGGTCGCCGAGGCCGGCTTCGACGCCGGGCTGGACGTGCTGGGCTACACGAACCAGGCGACGTTCCTGATCAATTGCGGCATCGGCGAACTGCTGGCCGCCCGGCAGGAAGCCGGGGGCGAGCAGGCGCTGCGCGCCAGCGGGGCGGTGCAGATGCTGCTCGCCCCGCGTGAAATGGGCGAGATGTTCAAGGCCATCGCGCTCGGCAAGGGGATCGATACGCCGCTGCTGGGCTTCGCCCGCGGCGACCGCAGCCACTCCCTCTGAAAGTCAGGGCTGGCTGGACGGCACGGTTTAAGCGCTGCGGCGGAACAACTTGAGGAAATTGCTGGGCTGGCCGAGCATGAGCTGGGCCAGTTCATCAAGCATGGCCTGCGTCAGGTCGCCCGCCTTGAGGTGAAACTCCATCACTCCGAAGCGATCGATGTTGCGCGTGCGCAGGACGAGCTGGTTGGCCTCGTAATCGGCCTTGATCAGGAAGCCGGCCTTGACCTCGCAGGGAAAGGTGAAGGTCGCGCTTTCGGTCTGGTTGCGCCGGTTCTTGCGCTCTTCGGTCTGGAATACGATATTGAAGTCGTGCAGCATCTTGCGCAGCGGCTCGACGCCGAGGGTGTCGCGCTCCGCCTGGAGCTGTCGGGGGGCTGCAAGGCGCAAGCGCACCGTCACGGTTTCGTAGAGCCGATCCTCGGTGGCCGTCGGCAGCATGCGGAAATCCGTCGCGCCCTCCACCCAACTCATATCCGAAAACACAATGTTGCCGGGAAAGGCGAACTCCTTGGGCACCGCCGGCTTGATGATGTTGAGCTGCTTGACGAGGTCGTTGAGGTAGTGAAAGGCCGCCCCAAGGCTGGCGCTCAGCTGGAAAGCACGCATCTCCTCGCTGGCATCGCGCTGCACGGTCGAGCGCTGCACCGTCTGGGCCTGATGCTTGAGTCGGTCGAGCAGGCTGCCGGGCGTCGCCGCGCCGGCGGACGATACCTGGCCCGGCGCCATACCGACAGCGCGTTCGGCGGCCGCCTTGGCGACATTCTTCTTCTGTTCCGGCGGCGGCTGGGTGAGGTCGGGGAAGGTCAGCTTGTCGCGCGTGAAGATGGGCTTGGGCGGGCCTTCGTCGCGCACGGGCGGACCGTTGCGCGAAAACACCTCGATATCATCGAGCAGCTGCTCGCGATGGTCTTTCTTCGAACTACCGGTCACTTCGGTTCCCGCCCCACTTTATCCATAAGGAAATTCTAACAGGGGTCCCCTGCCGGGAAACGGGCGTATTTCAGTGCGGGCTATTCCTGGTTGCGGTAGAGGTTGCGCAGGAACTCGTCGGGCTCGACATGGGTCGCCGCGGAATCCGCAGCATGTGCATGCATTTCAAGGCGCGCCTCGGGCTGGGGCAGCCAACCGGCGTTAAGGACTTCATCGACGAATGCGCCGAACTCCTCGGCTGCCGCTTCATCGGCATCCGGCTTTTCTATCTTTCCCGTACTCATGTCCATCACAATCACCATTTTTCGAGTCCCCCCGCCCAATCGAAGCGACATGTTTAGATTAACGATGCAGTTCGAAAAAAGTTGATCGGAATGCTTATTTATTCACTGAGAGGGGCGGGCTGTGGTTCGCACGCCACGGTGCCACCTTCAGCAGCAGCGCCATGCCGGGCAGGGCCAGCACGACGCACAACATGAAAAACGCCATCCAGCCCATCGTTTCGACCAGCCAGCCGGTGGTCGCATTGACGAAGGTGCGCGGCACGGCCGCAAGGCTGGAAAACAACGCATATTGCGTCGCGGTATAGAGTGGATGCGTCGCCCGGGCGATGAAGGCGACAAAGGCCGCCGTACCCAGGCCGACGCCAAGTGCCTCGAAACCGATGACCACGGCCAGCCTTCCCAGCGCCGGGCCGTCGATGGCCGCCTGCGGGCCGAGCGAGGCGAGCCAGGCGAAGCCAAAGATCGACAACACCTGCACCACGCCGAATAACCAGAGCGCGCGGTTGATGCCGAGATTGACCATCCACAGCCCGCCGAGCAGGCCACCAATGACGGCCGGCCACAGCCCGGCATGCTTGGCGACGAGGCCGATGTCCGACTTGGCGTAGCCCATGTCGAGGTAGAAGGGCGTGGCCAGCGCGGTGCACATCGAGTCGCCCAGCTTGTAGAGGAAGATGAAGGCAAGGATCAGCAACGCTTCCTTGAGTCCGGCGCGATTGATGAATTCGTGGAAGGGGTCGACCACGGCCTGGCGCAGGGTGCGGGGCGCGCCGCCGGCAATGACCGGTTCCTTGACCAGCAGCGCCATGCCCATGCCCGGCAGCATGAACAGCGCAGTGACGAGGAACACCGTGTCCCATGGCAGGTGATCGGCGAGGATCAGTGACAGCGACCCCGGCACCAGGCCGGCGATGCGATAGGCGTTCACATGTACCGAATTGCCGAGGCCGAGCTCGTGGTCGGCGAGCAGTTCGCGCCGGTAGGCATCGAGGGCGATGTCGGCCGTGGCCGACACGAAGGCGAGGAGGGCGGCGAGCCAGACGATCGCGCCGAGGTCGGTGGCCGGTGATAGCCGGCCGAGCAGGGCGATGATGACCACGAGCGCCAGCTGCGTCACGAAGATCCAGCTGCGCCGGCGCCCCATCGACAGGATCGGGAACACGAAACGGTCGAGCAGCGGCGCCCAGAGGAACTTCCACGTGTAGGGAAACTGGATCAGCGCGAACAGGCCGATCGCCTTGAGGCTGACGCCTTCGGTACGCAGCCAGGCCGGCAACAAGTTGAGCAGCAGGTAGAGCGGCATGCCGGACGCGAATCCGGTGAACACGCAAATCAGCATGCGGCGGGTGAGGAGGGC
>CAZTWA010000017.1:18608-23920 GCA_964617225.1 uncultured Methyloversatilis sp. | reverse complement strand
TCGACGTGACGCCGTCGGTGTCGGTCGCGCGCAACTTGAGCGGGGCCGAGGTCGGCGCCTCGAAGGGCGCGGTGGTTTTCGACGTGTAGGTGTAGGTCGGATTCGTCACGGTCGCCACGCCATTGCTGAAGCTCGCCGCGGCAATGTTGGCGTTAGCGAGGCTGCCCAGTGTCGTGCTGTTGTTGGTCGAACTATTGGCATCGGTCAGCGTCACTGCCTTCGCGTAGGCGTCCTTGTAGTTCTGGGTGGTCGTGCCACTCGCATTCTTTGCCGTGACCGTCACGCCGAAGGGCTGCCCCGAATAAGTGAACGTGCCCGTGCCGGGCGTCACGGTCGTGTCGAAATAGGCCGGCTTGAATGGGCCGGCCGCTGCAGTGCCGGTCGCACCGAGCCCGGTGCCCAGGTAACTGACGCTTGCCAGCGTGGCGGTCAGGCTGATGTCGCCGACTTCGCCCCAGGCGATGCTGTTCGTCGACGCCACGCCATTGCCGGCCTGGAAGGTCGCATCCAGCAAGGTCGTGGTGCCTGTTAGCGCCGGGTTGTTGCCCACCGCCGGACCGACCAGCGTGTGGCTGAGTGAAACGTTTTCGGTCGTGCTCTCCTTGCCGAAGTTTGGTGTCGTGGCACCGCTGGCATTCTTCGCGGTCACCGTGACGCTGAACGGATTGCCCGCAACGTAGGGGCCGGCCGGTACCACCGTGAAGCTGGCCGGCGCGGCGATGAAGCTGTCCGTGCCGGTCATGACCAACCCGGCCTCGCTGCCGCTGCTGCCGCTATAGGTCGCCGTCAAGGCCATCCGACCGACATCCGCGTAGCTGACGGTTGTCGTTGCGACACCGTTGGCATCGAAGTTGAGCGCGACGCCGCTGCTGGATCCACAGCTGATATTGCTGCCCCCGACGACCACCGGCAGCGTGCCCGTCACCGGGTCGCTGTAGGTACATCCGAAATTGATGGTCTTGCTGGTACTGGCGAACGCCGGCGTGCAGGCAAGGCTGTTGTCCGCCTGCTTCACGGCGCTCACGTTGATGGTCTGGCTCGTATTGGCATAGTGGTTCGGCACATCGAACAAAAAGCCTGCCAGCGCCGACGTGAAACTACAGGAGGCTGTGCCGCCGACATAACAACTCGTACCATTGGAGGCGACTGGCGCGATCCCTGAAGCGCCCCAGGTGACCGTACCTACCGTCGTGACTTGAGCATCCACGCTGGTCACCCCCGTGACACCAATGGCAAAGTTTGCGCTACCGACCCAGTTGACGGTTGCTGCGCCCGTAGCTGTCAGCGTCCCTGTCACCCCGCCGGTATGAAGACTGCTGCAATTCGCATCCGCACAAGCCTTGACGGTCAGCGTCGTGGGTGCGCAGGTCACGCCACTGCCTAGATGCTCGATGCGCAGGTGGTCGAAGCCGGTAATGGCGCAAGTACGAACCCGGGTTCGGAAATATTCGATTGAGGCTTGGGAAATCAAGGGCTGGAATACGCTGACCTCGTCGATATTGCCATTGAAGTACAGGCCATTTTCCCCCGACGCAGAAGTTTCATTACCGATCGAGGTCGCACCGGTCCCTGCCCCCCATGTGCCGGTAAAACTCGCGCTGGTCTTGGCCAATTGGGTGCCGGCTGAGCTGTAGACGTAAAGCGTGACGTTCTTGTTAGCGATGTCGACGCTAACCGCGACGAAATACCACGTGTTGTTGCTGATTACCACGGGCGTATCCAGCGCGACATTTCCTGAACGTATGGCGCCTCCACCGCTGAGACTGGCGGCCGTGTATTGAATACTTCGGTTGAACAGCCTGACCGTGCCCGCGACCTCATCGGAAAGACTCAATGCCCAGCCATTGCTGTTATCGTCCCGGACGAAGATGCGTTGTCCCGTCTTGCTGACGTTCGTCGATCGAATCCAGGCAGTAATTGTGAAATCACTATTCATGGCAGGAAATCCAGCAGGCAACTGAACATAGCCCCGCGGCGTACTTGCCAAGTCAAAGCGCCCATAGTTGCAAGTGGATTGCAGACCACTGGTATAGGCCGGAGAGCCTGATGCCGTAGTCGCACTGCCACCACGCGTCGCATGATAGGCATTGGATGAACTATCGATGACTTCGCCCGTTGTCCCATTCCACGCCGACTCGTCAAAATGGTATTCGGCAAGCGGGACCGGGCAGGGATGGGGTCGAGTACTACCATCCCAATTCAGCCCGGCAAGTTCATTTGAATAAATGGAGGAAACCTGACCCGCAGATAGTGGCACATTGAAAATCTTGTATTCGTCGAGGGGTGTTCCCCAACTTTGGCCACTGGAGGTTCCTACGCTGTCATACGAGGCCCCCAAATAACGGAAAGTGCCAGCAACCTTTCTGTTCACCTGGTCGCGGTAGACCCCATCAACATAGAGATATGTTCGTGTACCTTGCCCGACCAGAACCATGTGATGCCAGCCACTGCTCAAGGTATTGAACTGGAAGGTTCCGTAAGTTGTTCCTGCCCCGCTACCGACGGAATACACTCCCCACCGATAGCCGCTACCCCTGTCCAGAAATGCAAAGTCACCGCCTCCACTCACCGATCCGATGATGTAATAAGGACTGCTATGACTGGCGCTACCTGCAAATGGGGTCTGGAACCAGACACTAATAGACCAGTCGCCCAATGTTGGGCCGGAAGGCACATTGACATAACGATTTGCACTGGAAAAGTCCGCTGACTTGTAGAGTTGTCCACCAACGGCATTCTGCAAACCCAGCATCGGGGTTCCGGGATAGCCGCCAGCAGTGTCCACAACTTCACCAATTGCTCCGGTGTATTGATCGCATTGATCGAAGCGATACTCGGCAATCAGGGATGAAGAAAGCGAAGCACTGACGGTTACGGCTCCAGCCATGACATATGTCGTGCTCGCACCGCTCGTACAACCATCATCTGAATAGGCAATGAAATAAGCGTTGTAAGTTCCTGGCGTAGTCGGCGCCGTTAGGCTAAAGGTTTCCGAACTGCTGGAACCATGATTGGCATGGTTTACGCATGTCACGCTGCCGGGTGCAGTGTTTGATATCAACCAACCTGAGGAATACCAGTTGGCATTTGGTCCGCCACCCGAGGTTGTTACATTGATCACGGCCGTGATAGATGCGCCGGGTGCCACAGTCACCGTCGTGCCGGCATCGAGTGTTACTGATGCCACAGTTCTAGCGGCATGAGCGGCACTGGCCAGCAGCATCAGTGCTAAGAAGCACAGCAACCACAGCCAATGCGTTAGCTGTCGATCAAATCGCCGTTTCAAAAATGGCGCAACCATTTCACTTCCCCGCCCGACCAGAAGGCAATAGCCGGCGCTGGCAGGACGGCGCCGGCGCGAATCACGCCGCAGCCTGCTCCGCCGCCATGAAGGCAGAGCGCGGGACGCCGCGGTTTTCGCCGAGGTCGGCAAGCAGTTCCTTCATGTCGAGGATGAGCACGATCTGACCGTTGGACAGCGTCGTGACGCCGGCCACGCCCTTCGGGCGGAAGCCTTCGAGCGACTTGATCACCGCATCCTCGCGGCCCATGAAGCCGTCGATGGCGAGGATGAAGGTCTGGTCGGCGGTTTGCATCAACACGCCATAGTCAGGCACCTTTTCCGGCGCCCAGCCCAGCAGGTGGGAAATCGGGAAGATCGGCATGACTTCGCCGCGCACAACCATGGTCGCGCGACCACCGACTTCCTGTACCTGCTCGACGTCGATCGGCAGGATCTCGCGCACCATCGACAGCGGCACGGCAAACGGCTGCTCGCCGAGCTGTACCAACAGAACCGGCAGGATCGCCAGCGTCAGCGGCAGCGAGATGACGAAGGTCGTGCCTTTGCCGACTTCGGAACGGATGTCGATGTTGCCGTTGAGCTTCTGGATATTGGTCTTGACCACGTCCATGCCGACGCCGCGGCCGGACACGTCGGACGCCACGTCCTTGGTCGAGAAGCCGGGCAGGAAGACGAGGGCGAGGCTCTGGCGCTCGTCCATCGTGTTGGCTTCCTCGTCGGTGATCAGGCCCTTCTCGAGCGCCTTGGCGCGCAGCCGTTCGGCATTCATGCCCTTGCCGTCGTCGGCGACGAGCAGAACGATGTGGTCACCTTCCTGCCGCGCCTCAAGCCGCACCTGCGACTTTTCCGGCTTGCCGGCAGCGCGCCGATCTTCCGGACTTTCGACACCATGGTCGACGGCGTTGCGGATCAGGTGGATGATCGGATCGGAGAGGTCCTCGATCATCGTCTTGTCGATCTCGGTATCCTCGCCGGAAAGCACCAGCTCGACATCCTTGCCGAGGTTGCGCGCGAGGTCGCGCGCGATGCGCGGATATTTCTGGAACAGCCGGCCGATCGGCTGCATGCGCGTTTTCATCACCGCGTTCTGCAGGTCGGAGACCAGCAGGTCGAGCTGGCTCACCGCCTGGTCGAGCGAATGCAGCGTGTCGGTGTCGGTACGGCCGTTGAGGATGTCGCTGCGCAGCGCGTTGAGGCGGTTCTTGGTCAGGCCGATTTCGCCGGAGAGGTTGAGCACCTGGTCGAGCCGCGAGGTGTCGACGCGGATGGTGTTGTCGCGCGACTTCTCGTCTGCGCGGCGCCCCATCGGCGCGCTCATCGTGCCGGGCTTGTCGGTGGCGCGACGGCCAATGGCGTGCTGGATGATCTGCTCGGGAAGTTGTTGCGTCACGTCGGCCGGTGCAACCGCAGCCGGCGCAGAAGTCAGTGCTGGCGAGACGGCATCCGCAGCCGGGGCGGGGGCCGCACCCGTCATGGCGCCGAACAGCTGGTCCCAATCGGGGCTGGTCGCGGGCATGGCGGCGGCAGGGGTCCCCGGTGCCGGAACGGCGGGGGCCGCGGGTGTGGCAGCGGCAACCACCAGCTGTCCTGACAAAGCGGCCTTGAGGCTGGCAATCAATCCGGGGTCGGCCGGCGTGGGCTGGACGCCCCCCTCGAGCTGACCGAACATGTCGCGCACCGTTGCCGTGGCCGCCATGATGACATCCATGAGTTCGCCCGTGACCGTCATCTCGCCATTGCGCAGCTTGTCGAAAAGGTTTTCGGTCAGGTGGCAGAGCGTCACCAGTTCGGCGGCGTTGAGGAAACCAGCGCCCCCCTTGATGGTATGAAAGCCGCGGAAGATTTCGTTGAGCAGCCCGTGATCCTGCGGGTTCTGTTCAAGGTCGACCAGCTTGTTGTCGACCCCCGAGAGGAGATCGGTGGCCTCGACCAAAAAGTCCTGCAGCAGGTCTTCCATTCCGGCAAAGTCGCTCATGCTCATGCCTCCGTAGGGCCGCCCCAAGGGGGC
>CAZTWA010000017.1:0-18508 GCA_964617225.1 uncultured Methyloversatilis sp. | reverse complement strand
GCCCCCCTGTGGGGGGCAGCGAGTTGATTTTACGAGCGTGGGGGGCCATTTCCTCTCCTAGAAGCCGAGGCTCTCCAGCAAGTCATCCACCTGCGCCTGGCTCGTCACTACGTCGGAACGCCCAGCAGCAGTAATCACCGGGCCGTTCATCAGCCCTTCCGGCGCCGTGGCCTTCATCTCTTCGGGCATCGTTTCGATCAGGACCTGCAGCAGCTGCGACTCGAAGTTCTGCACCATATCGACGACGCGTTTGATCACCTGCCCGGTGAGGTCCTGGAAGTCCTGCGCCATGATGATCTCGTTCAGCTGGGCATTGGTGACGGCGATCTTGGCCGGCGCGGCAGTGAAGAAGGTGCGCGTATCGGTCGCCAGCTGCTTGAACTCGTCAACAGACAACTGGTTGGCGAACATCCGGTCCCAGCGCGCACTCAGCACCTTGATGACCGCGGCCAGTTCATCCTGCGCCGGCTTGGCGATGTCGGTGGCGTTGAGCACGCGCGAGGCGGCCTGCTCGGTCATCTGGGCAATGTAGGTGAGCCGTTCGCGTGCATCGGGAATCTGCCGCGCGGTTTCTTCGAGCGACTTGTCGTAGCCGAGCTCGCGCAGGCTGTCGTGCAGGTTGCGGGCCAGATGGCCGATGCGGTTGAAGACCGCGTCCTGCCCCGTTGCGGCCTCGCTGCCGATCGCCGCGACCTCGGGTTCGGCGGCTGATGCCGAGGCTTCCACCTGCTCGGACACACTGTCGAACAACGCCTGCAGGTCGTCGGAATCGCCGGACGGATCGGGTTCGGCGACAAAGGGCTCAGCCGGGGCCGAACCGGTGGCGATGCTGTCGAACAGGGCCTGCAGGTCGGCCGAGTCGCCGGATTCGTCGAATTTGATCGGCTTGACCATCTACCAGCCCAGCTTTTCGAAGATCTTCGTCAGCTTCTCGTTCAGCGTCGCGGCGGTGAACGGCTTGACGATGTAACCGGAGGCGCCGGCCTGCGCCGCCGCAATGATGTTTTCCTTCTTCGCCTCCGCGGTGATCATCAGCACGGGCAGCGCCTTGAAGTTCGCGTCGCCGCGGATCGTCTGCAACAGGGTCAGGCCATCCATGTTCGGCATGTTCCAGTCGGTGATGACGAAATCGAACCCGCTGCCCTGCAGCTTTTGCCAGGCCACGGCGCCGTCCTCGGCCTCATCCACGTTGGTGAATCCAAGCTCCTTGAGCAGGTTGCGGACGATGCGGCGCATCGTCGAAAAATCATCGACGACCAGGAATTTGATTTTGCTTGGATCTGCTGGCATGAAACGGTCTCCGGAGGAATCCTTGTATTTTTAATTAACAACGATCATTAGCGCTGCGACTTGAGCAGCAAGGGGCGCAGCGTATCGGCAAGCGCCTCGGAATCGAACTTGGCGACATAGGCATCAACACCGACGCTGCGGCCCATCGAGCGGTTGGCTTCGGACGACAGCGACGAGTGCATGACCACCGGGATGCCGTCGAAGCGTTTGTCCGACTTGATGCTCTTGGTCAGCACGTAGCCGTCCATTTCAGGCATCTCCGCATCGACCAGGATGACGTTCACCTCGTCGCGCAGGCTGCGGCCGGTCTGCTGCGCATGCGCCGCCATCCCCGACAAGCGCGTCCAGGCTTCCATGCCGTTCTGCGCATGCTTGTGCTTGACGCCCATCTTTTCGAGCACCTCGGCGATCTTCTTGCGCGCCACCGCGGAGTCGTCGACGAAGAACAGGTTGTAGTCGTCCTCGCCGCCCATCTTGTCAATCTGGCCCACCATCGCTTCACCGAAGGTATCGGCCATGATCTGCTCGACATCAACGATCGAAACCAGCCGGCCGCTGTCGAGCTCGGTAATGGCGGTGATGTAATGGTGGCCAGTGCCGGTGACCGTCTCGGGCGCACGCACCCGGTCCCAATCGACGCGGATGATGCGATCGACGCCATGTACGAGGAAGCCCAGCGTGCGCTTGCTGTATTCGGTCACCATCATCGAACCGCCCAGCCCGGTCGGCGCATCGGAGAGATGCATCGCCTTGGTCAGCGAAACTACCGGGATGACGTTGCCGCGCAGGCTGATGAGGCCCTCCACGCCGGCTGGCATGTTGGGCGACTTGGTGATCGAGGGCGTCTTGCAGACCTCACGTACCTTGAATACGTTGATGCCGAACGTCTCGTTGGTACCGAGCGAGAAGAGCAGGATCTCCATGCGGTTCGAGCCCGCCAGCTTGGTGCGCGCATCGACGCTCTCAATCAGCGATCCCTGGGGCTGGCTTGTCGTCAGCGATTCGAATTTGCCCATGTCGTTCCCCTCAGACTGCCTTGCTGGCCACGTCGCCCCCGAGCAGCAGGCGGCTCAGGGTTTCGGCCAGGCGCTGCGCCTCGAACTTCGGCACGTACTCATCGACCCCCACCGATCTGCCGAGTTGCTGGTTCGACATCGAGGAAAGCGACGAATGCATGATCACCGGCACGCCGGCAAAGCGTGCGTCGGACTTGATGGTCTTGGTCAGGATGTAACCGTCCATTTCCGGCATCTCGACATCGGTGAGCACCAGATTGACGAAATCCTTGACCGGCCGCCCGGCGGACTCCGCGTAGTCGGCGATCTTGCGCAGCTCTTCCCAGGCCTGGCGCCCATTCATCGCCATCACCCCGCGGATGCCCAGCGCATTCAGCGTCTTTTCGATCTGGCCGCGCGCCACCGACGAGTCGTCGGCGTACACCACGGTCAAACCTTCCTTGCCGATCGGCTGGATATGGCTGAACACCATGTCGTCATCGTACTTGGCGGTTTCCGAGAGAATCCGCTCGACGTCGAGCAGCATCACCAGACGGCCGTCCTGCAACTCGGTCACGGCGGTCACCAACCCCCCCATGTTGGCCATCAGCATCTCGGGCGGCACGCGCATCTTCGACCAGTCGAGGCGCAGGATGGTATCGACCGACTCGACCAGAAAGCCCTGAGTGTGGCCGTTGTATTCGGTCACGATCATGATCTCGCGCGGAGTCTCGGTCTGCATGCCGATGAATTCGGACAGGTCGACGACCGGCACGAGGGCGCCGCGCAGCGACACCATGCCCTTGACAGCGGTCGGCATGTCGGGTGCGGCGGTGATCTGCGGCGTGCGCATCACTTCGCGGACCTTGAAGACATTGATGCCGAAGGTTTCCGTGCGCCCGGTGCGCATGTCGGTTCCCAGGGAGAACAGCAGGATCTCCAACTTGTTGGTACCGGCCAACCGGGTGCGGGCATCGATATTCTTCAGCAGTTCGGACATTGCGCAACCTCGCGGCGGGAGCGAATCGGATATTTTTTGAGTTTATCGGCCAAATCCAGCCTTTTGGCTTTGATAACAGGGACTTTAATCAAGAATATTACGCCTTTCCTCAACCCTTAACCCCGAAAGCGCCCGAGCGCTTCCTCGAGTTCGACGGCCAGGACCTCGAGCTGCCGGGCAGCGGCAACCACCTCGCCGACGCGCATGTCGCCACTCGAAGAGAGCGCGGCAATGCGCTCAACGTTGGCCGTGATGTCGGTGCTGGCGCGATTCTGGTTTTCCACCGCCACATTGATGCGGCTCATGCCTTCGGTGGTCTGGCCAATGGAGCAGTTGGTTTCGCCCAAGGCCTCAGCCACGGTTTCCAGGTATTCCTGCGACGTCGACAGCGCGCCCAGCCCCTTTTCGAGCGTCTGCTTGACCTTGGCGGCCAGTTGTTCGAGATTGCGCGTCACGCCATCGATTTCGCTGGCCGTCGTCGCGGATTTCTCGGCGAGCTTGCGGACCTCGTCGGCCACGACCGCGAAACCGCGGCCCTGCTCGCCGGCACGCGCCGCCTCGATGGCGGCATTCAGCGCCAACAGGTTGGTCTGGTCGGCGATATCGCGAACTTCCCGCGTCATGCCGGTGATCGAGGACGCACTGTTGATGAACTCGCGCGCCGTATCGGTCATTTCGTTGACGGCGTTTTCGGCCTGGGCCAGTTCGCCGATCATCCGCGAGAGGCTTTCGTTGCCCTCGCGCGTGAACTCCAGGCTGGCGGCCGCGAGCCGGTCGACTTCGGCAGTTTGCGTGGCAATGTCCTCGATACCGGAGGTCAGCTGCGCGACCGCCCCGGACGTCACCTGCGCCGCGGACGCCTGCTCCTCGGTACCCGATTGCATATTGGCGGTGATGCCATGAAACTCGCCCGCCGCGCTGCGCAACCGGCCCACCGTAGCCGTCAGTTGCCCGGCCATGCCGCGCAGGCTGGTCGCCATGCCGGCAATCGCCGCCAGCAGGCTGCGATCGTCACCCGGCTTCAGTTCGATCGGGGTGCCGAGATCGCCGCCCGCGATGCGCTTGACGACATCGGCCACGTACTGGGGTTCGCCGCCGAGCAGGTTGAGCAGCAGGCGCGCCAGTTGCAGGAAGGCCGCCAGGCCGACCACCGAGGCCACGAGGGCGACGCCGACCATCCAGTTGCGCGTTTCCTGCGCCTGCGCCAGCAGCTTGGGATCCAGCTGCCCGGCCGCGTCAGCCAGCCTGAGGTACATCACGAAGGAAAAGCCGTTGGCGACGACCGTCACCACGACGAGGATGGTGAGCACCCAATACAAGCGCTGACGCAGTGTCATTTCCGAGCCCCCGATAATTCACACCCACATCCCGCGGATCGGCCGCAGGCAACCGTTGCTACAGTCTCCTTCAGGCAAGCGAGAACAGCTTGCCGAAATTCGCAATTTCGATGACCTGCTTGACCGAGCCGCGCGCACTCGCGAGTGCGACGCTCTTGCCGGCGCCCTTCGCTTTGTCGCGCAGCATCAGCAGCATGCCCAGTGCGGAACTGTCGAGATAATCGACACCGCCCAGATCGACCTTGATCTCCGGTGCGCTTTCCTTGAGTGCCCGATCAACCGCATCGCGAAACTCGCGATGTGAATTGAAATCGAAGCGCCCCTGCAGGACGATGACAGTACTGCCATCGCGGCTGGTCACGTTGGTCTGCATGAATCTTTCCCCTTTTCCGATGCGCTGAAATATCGATACAAAGTATAACTTGGTGCCGTCCCGCCAGCCCTGACTTTCGCTGCCTAGCGCAGCCGCGCAAGTATGCGCGCCGCAACGTTGTTCAGGCTCGCCACTTCCTCAACGGCGCCAACCTGCGCGGCTTCGCGCGGCATGCCGTAGACGACGCAGCTTTCCTGGTCCTGGCCGATCGTCGCCGCCCCGGCCTGGCGCATGGTCAACAGGCCTTGCGCCCCGTCCTTGCCCATGCCGGTGAGGATCACGCCGATGGCGTTCTTGCCGGCCTCCTTGGCCACTGAATTGAACAGCACGTCGACCGCCGGGCGATGCCGATTCACCGGCTCGCCGGAATCGAGCTCCGTCACCCAGCCGCCGCCGCTCTTCTTCACCCGCAGATGCGAATGCCCGGGCGCCAGGTAGGCGTGGCCGGGCTGGATGCGTTCACCGCCCCGGGCCTCGACGACGCGCAAGGCGCCCAGGCTGTCGAGACGCTTGGCAAACGAGGGGGTGAAGGTTTCCGGCATGTGCTGGACGATGACAATGCCCGGCACTTCGGCGGGCAGTCGCACCAGAACTTCCTTGATCGCCTCGGTCCCGCCTGTCGAGGCGCCGATGGCGATGAGTCTTTCGGTCAGCGCGCGGCTCGAGATGGCCGGCGCAACTGCCTCGGTGCGCACCGGTGGGGCGGCTGCCGCGGGTGGGGGGGCTTGCGGACGGCGCAGGTGCGCGCCCTTGGCCGCGCGGATCTTGTCGCGGATTTCCTCGGTGTAACCCTGCAGCTGGGAAACGCTCTCGGCGCGCGGCTTGGCGATGAAATCCACCGCGCCCAGCTCCAGCGCCTGCAGGGTGACTTCCGATCCCCGTGCGGTCAGCGAGGAGATCATCACCACCGGCATCGGCCGCAGCTTCATGAGCCGGCTCAGGAACTCCAGGCCGTCCATCTTCGGCATCTCGACGTCGAGCGTCAGCACATCCGGATTGAGCGACTTGATCATCTCGCGCGCAGCGATCGGATCGGGCGCGCTGCCGACCACCTCGAGATCGGGCGCCCCGCCGATGATCTCGGTGAGCAGCGCGCGCATCAGCGCCGAGTCGTCAATGATGAGAACCTTGATGGCCAAATCCGCTTCCTCAGAACAGTTCAACTTCGCCGGCGACCGGCACTTCGGTGAGGCGCGCCGCGTATTCCTTCTCGCGCCGGATCAGGGTGTCGTTGTGCATGCGTACCAGTTTCTTCACCAGGACCCGCCCGTTGTTGGGGAAGAAATACACCTTGCGCGGATAGACATCCAGCAGATCCTCGGCTGCCATCGGGATGCCCTCGGTACTGAGGAACTCCTTGACGAAGCGTGAATTGCGTTCCCCCACCTGCGAACTCGTCAGCGTCGCCATGACACGCCCGCCGCCGAACACCTTGGCTTCGAGATTCGCCTTGCGCGCCCCCATTTTCAGCAGGTGGTTGATGAGGATTTCCATCGCGTAGGTGCCATAGCGGGCCGATGCCGACACCGCGCCGGAGTCGCCGGAATCGGCCAGCATGAAATGGTTCATGCCGCCGATGCCCTTTTCCCGGTCACGGATGCAGGCCGACACGCAGGACCCCAGCACCGTCACCATCAGCACGTTGGTCGCGGTAACGAAATACTCGCCCGGCAGCACCTTGACCGCTTCCGTGCCGAACTTGCGGTCGAAATAGCGATTGTTCGCCAAGTGCTCGACGAAGCCCAATTCCTGGCTCATGCCCGCGCCCCCCGGCGGTCGGCGCGCTCATAGACCGTGCGGCCGAGCGACTTGAACAGGTCCGCCGCGTGCAGGAAGCTCTCGGAATGGCCCGCGTAGAGCAGGCCGTCGGCATGCAGCAGGGGCACGAACTTCCTGAGGATCTGGTACTGCGTCGGCTTGTCGAAATAGATCATCACGTTGCGGCAGAACAGCACATCGAGCGGTCCCTTGACCGTCGGCCAAGTGGCATCGAGCAGATTCACGCGACTGTAGGTGATGAGCTTCTGCAGTTCAGGCCGCACGCGCACGTAGCCGGCCTGTGCGCCGGTGCCCTTGAGGAAGAACTTGCGCAGCCGGTCGGGATGCAGGCGCTCGACGCGCTCGATCGGATAGACGCCGCGCTCTGCCGTCTTGAGCACGTTGGTATCGATGTCGCTGGCGTGGATCTGCACCGGCGGCGTCAGGGTCTCGAAGGCCTCACAGGCCGTGATGGCCAGCGTGTAAGGCTCTTCGCCAGTCGATGCGGCAGAACACCAGATTTTGATCGGCCGGTGGCTCAAGCCGATCAACTGCTTCTGCAGCAGATCGAAATGATGCGCCTCGCGAAAGAACGAGGTGAGGTTCGTCGTCAGCGAATTGACGAAGGTTTCCCACTCGGCTGCATCGCCTTTTTCGAGATGCGCCAGGTACGCATCGAAGCTGTTCATGTTCAACGCGCGCAGGCGCCGGGCCAGTCGCGAATAGACCATGTCCTGCTTGATCGGCGCCAGCGAGATGCCCGCATGCTTGTAGATGAGTTGGCGGACCCGCTCGAAATCCGCCGCCGTGAAATGGAACTCACGCTGCGGCAGCAGCTTGTCCGTCTCGGATATCACCTTGACCGTCTGCGCCAGCAGCGATGCCGTCCCGCCAGCCCTGACTTTGGGAGGAAGTGTGGTCAAAACTCTTCCCACTCGTCCTCTTCGCCCGCCAGATGCGGGGGGGCGATCTTCCGGGCCGGGTCAGCGAGCTTGGCGGCGGGCTTGCCACCGGCCAAGCGCTTCGGCGTTACGTCGCGCAACGCCGGGCCGGGCAGATTGGCCGTGCCCTGGCTTGCCTGTCCTTCGCTGAGCTTGAACATGCCCACGGCCTGCACCAGTCCGGTCGCCTGTTCTTCCAGCGACTCGGCCGCGGCGGCGGCCTCTTCGACCAGCGCGGCATTCTGCTGCGTCACTTCGTCCATCTGGCTCACGGCTTGCGTCACCTGCTCGATGCCGCTGCTCTGTTCCCGGCTGGCGTTGCTGATGTCCACCACCAGGCGCGCCACCTGCTGGAAGCTCGTCACGACCTCGTCCATCGTGGTGCCGGCTTCATGCACCAGCTGCGCGCCCCCCTCGACCTTGTCGACCGATTCGGCGATCAGCGCCTTGATCTCCTTCGCCGCCGTGGCACTGCGCTGCGCGAGGTTGCGCACCTCGGTCGCGACCACCGCGAAGCCGCGTCCCTGTTCGCCGGCGCGCGCCGCTTCCACGGCAGCATTCAACGCAAGGATGTTGGTCTGGAAGGCGATGCTGTCGATCACCCCGACGATATCCGCAATCTTCTTCGAACTGGACTGGATGCCGCTCATCGTCTCGACGACCTGCTTGACCATCTGGCCACCGCGCACTGCAATCTCGTTGGAACTCGTCGCCAGTTCATTGGCCTGCCGCGCGCTCTCGGCGTTCTGCTTGACCGTGGCATTGAGTTCTTCCATCGAGCTCGCGGTTTCCTCCAGGCTCGAGGCCTGTTCCTCCGTCCGGCTCGACAGGTCCTGGTTGCCCGCGGCGATTTCCTGCGCCGCGGTATTGATGGCCTCCGTCGCTTCCTTGATGCGGCCCACCACTTCGCGCAACCGCTCGACCGTCGTGTTCGTGTCGTCCTTCAACTGGCCGAAGGTGCCGCGGTAGTCGCCTTCCATATTTTGCGTGAGGTTGCCGGCGGCCAGTGCGTTGAGCACTTCTGCAACCGCTGCCAGGCCGGTCGAGGTGGTGTTGAGCAACTGGTTGAGTCCTTCGGCCAGGTTGCGGAAGAAACCCTGCTTGCCCTCGACGCTCAACCGCTGCGTAAAGTCGCCATTGGCCGCACTCGTGATGATCGCTTCCACTTCACGTTCGACGACGATTTCGTCTGTCCGGTCCTGCCATTCCCCAACCGAACCGAGGCGGACGCCATCGCTCGAGGTCACGGGGCTGGTCACCACACGGTAAGTGCGGCCCCCAATATCCATTTCAGTCTGCGTCGTGGAACTGAGGTCAGCCAATCGCTTGAGTGCGGCCTGAGGATCGGCATAGAGATTCCCGATACTGCTGCCCACGAACGAATCGACACTGAAGGCGGGATTCTGCGATTTCAGCACGGGCTCAATACGGCGCAACGCCTCGATCAGTGCCTTGTTGGCGTAGATCACAACACCGCTGGGATCGGCGATCCGCACAGGCGTTCCCACGCAATCCAAAGCAATCTTGACGCGAGTCATTTCTTCCGCCTGGCGCTTGGTCTCGGCCACCTCGAAGCCCATGCGCGTCTGCATCGACTGCAGCGCCTGGTTGAGCTTGCCCAGTTCGTCATTGCGGGAAATATCGATCACATTGGTGTAGTTGCCCTGCTCAATATTCTTGAAGGTGTCGATTGCGCCTTCGACCGGCCGGCGAATGCTGCCGATCAGGCGGGTGGTGGCAATAAAGCCGATCACCAACAGGACCAAGGCAGCCCCCACCATCGTCCAGAGTGCCTGGGCATAGGCCGAATCGGCCTCGGCCATTTCGCGGGCAGCTCGGTCGGTGTGGAGCTTGAAGATGGCATCGGCTTTCCCAGCGGCGGCATCGTAGGACGGGTTGAGTTTCTTGAGGGTCAATTGCGTTGCCTCGGCGAATGCCTCCTTCGTCACCAATTCGCTGGCGGCAAGCAGCCCCTCCTGGACATAGACCTTGCGCGCGGCGGCATACTCTTCGGCCAGTTTGCGGTGTTCGTCGTCGTGGATCAGTTTTTGGTACTGCTCCCACTCGCCCGAAATCTCGCCGATGTGCTTCTTGATCGCTTCAAGGTGTACCACTACCGGGTGGTCGTGCATCTTGTGGAACGGACTGACCGGATCGTGCTGCAGGGCCAGCAGAATCTGGCTGCGGTTGTCCGCCATCAGCTTGCCGATACGACCGACGATGGCGGTCGGTTGGAAGCGCTGCTCGTAGAGCGTATCGTTCGTTTTGTTGATGCGCGACATTTCGTAGATGGCAAACCCCATCACGGCAACGACGATCAGTCCCAGCATTCCGAGAATGGCTGCCATGCGACCGCCCAGGTTCAGATTGGCAAAGAACCCGCCGTCACTCGTGACCACCTTGCCGTAGCGGATTTTCAGGTTGCCCTGCTTCTTCTCGCGGAACTTGCGATAGATCTCATCGATCTGCGCGATCACCGCCGGATCGGCCTTGCGACGCACCGACATATAGCCCGTGACCTGGCCGCCCTCCCAGATTGGCGTGGCATTCGCCAGCACCCAGTAGTAATCGCCGTTCTTGCAGCGATTTTTGACATAGCCCGTCCAGGGACGCCCTTCCTTCAGCGTGTTCCACAGGTCTTCAAACGCCTCTACCGGCATGTCGGGATGCCGCACGATATTGTGAGGTTCGCCGATCAGTTCCTTTTCGGCAAAGCCGCTAACTTCGAGGAAATCGCGGTTGACGTAGGTGATGCGCCCTTTCAGGTCCGTCTTGGAAACGATCAGGTGGCTGTCGGTCAGCTTGTATTCGTTCTGGGTCACCGGAAGGTTGCTGCGCATGTCGAACCTCTCTTTGCTCTGTTGATCAGACTGCCGGTCGCCGTCCTGCCAGCGCCGACTCTTGTTGAAATTAAAACTCCGCCCACTCGTCCTCGGGATCGTCGGCATATTGCGGCGGCGGCAAGCGCGTTGCCGGCCGTGCGGACCGGAGCGGCGCTGCAGGTACCGGCGCCGACCGGGCGACGGGCGCCATCGGCAAGGCCGCCTTCTCCTCCATGCGGAACATCGCGACGGCTTCCCGCAAACCACGCGCCTGCTCTTCAAGCGATTCGGCGGCGGCCGCCGCCTCCTCGACCAGCGCGGCATTCTGCTGCGTCACCTCGTCCATCTGTGTCACGGCACCAGAGACCTGCTCGATGCCGGATGCCTGTTCGCGGCTCGCCGTGGCAATGCCGCCAACGAGCTGCGCCAACTGCTTGAAAGCCCGCACGACCTCGGCGATGGTTTCCCCGGTTTCATGCACCAATTGCACCCCGCCCTCGACCTTGCCGACCGACTCGTCGATCAGTCCCTTGATTTCCTTGGCCGCATCCGCCGAACGCTTGGCCAGATTGCGCACCTCGGTCGCGACCACCGCGAAGCCGCGGCCCTGTTCGCCGGCACGGGCTGCTTCCACCGCTGCGTTCAGTGCCAGGATGTTGGTCTGGAACGCGATGCTGTCGATCACCCCGACGATGTCGGCGATCTTCTTCGAACTGGACTGGATGCCGCCCATCGTCTCGACCACGCGGCCGACCATCGCCCCACCCTTCTCGGCGGCACTGTTCGAACTGCTGGCCAACTCGGCAGCCTGGTACGCGTTATCGGCGTTATTCCGCACCGTGCTGTTGATCTGCTCCATCGACGACGCAGTTTCCTCGAGGCTCGACGCCTGTTCCTCGGTACGCGCCGACAGGTCGGCATTACCGGCCGCAATCTCCTGAGATGCCGTGTTGATCGCCTCGGTCGCGACCATGATCCGGCCGACGACATCACGCAGGCGCTCGACCGTGGTGTTGGTATCGTTCTTCAACTGGCCCAGCGTGCCGGCGTAATCGGTGACGATCTGTTGCGACAGGTCGCCGCTGGCGACGGCATTCAGTACGCGAGCGATGTCCTCGAGTGACTGGGAGACGATGCCCATCAGCTGGTTCATGCCATCGGCCATATCGCGGAAGAAGCCCTGCTTGTCCTCCATGGCAATGCGCCGGCCGAAGTCGCCCTGCACCGCCGCGCCCAGCAAGTCCTTCAACTCGGCTTCGGCATTCACTTCCTGCGTGCGGTCGCGCCATTCAGCCACCGCGCCAAGGCGCTGCCCGTCGGCAGCGATCACCGGATTCGCTGCCACGGTCAGGTGGCGACCACCGATCTGCAGGTGGGCGATGTGGGTCTTCGTGA
Organism: uncultured Methyloversatilis sp.; assembly: GCA_964617225.1. Classification (GTDB taxonomy): domain Bacteria; phylum Pseudomonadota; class Gammaproteobacteria; order Burkholderiales; family Rhodocyclaceae; genus Sulfuricystis. The sequence continues at coordinate 6,597 of CAZTWA010000017.1, read as the reverse complement.
GTTCGCCCAGCAGCTTGGCCTGATGCGCCGGCTGCTTGTGGAAACTGTCGATGTTCGTACCCACCAGCTTGCTCGCGTCGAAATTCGGCAGCTGCTTGCGGATGTCGTCCTGCGCCTCGCGCAGTACGCCGACGACGGCATTGTTCGCATAGATGACTGTGCGATCGGTATCGGCGATCATCACGCCGGTCGATACGTTGTCCAGCGCGATGCGGATTCTTTGGTTCTCGCGCGCAATTTGACGTTCCGACTCGATGCGCTCGCGCAACTGTCCTTGCATGCGCTGCATCGAGGCCAGGATGCTGCTGTCGTCCCCCGTGGCCAGGTCGACCACGTTGTCGAGCTTGCCGTCAGCCACGGCATGGGCAAAGCCGACGGCGGCCTCGGGTTCGCCGCCGATCTGGGCGAAAATGCGGGACGAGATACGCTGCACGATCAGCAGGATCGCGAGCAATGCCACGAGTGTGGCGATGCCGTAGAACCAGGCCGTCCCGGTACTCGACGACTCGAGGCGCTGCATGCCCGCCACGAGGTCGCTGGCAAGCCGGTCCTCGACCGTCTTCATCAAGTCGATGCGCCCCGTGGCCGCGGCGAACCATTGTTTCGCATCCATGCCCAGGGAGGCCTCGTTGATCCGGTCGAAGGCGGCCTGCTTCATGCTGCTCACCGCATCGACCGCCGCACCCTGAACGGTCGCGGCAGCGAACTTGGCGTGATCGGGTGTCGCATGCTGGTTGAAAAGCGTGAACCAGGTGTCCTGCTCGGCAGCATTGCGAATGAAGCGCACCAGCGTTCCGCCCATGCCCGGCGAGAACTTGTCCGCGCCAAAGGCGTTTGACAGGATGGCACGTTCGATCCCGGCGCGCTCCTTGGCCTGCAACAGCGCGCCATAGGCGGAGGCCTGGCTGGCGATGTCCTTGTCGGAGGACAGTTCGGTCAGTTGGGCCGGAATTGCCAGCAGGCTGGCGATGGTCTTGGTATAAAAACCGATGGCCTCCGGTCCGGACATCGAAAGGCCCGTCACGCCCTTGCGCTTCTCGTCGAGGCCATCGAGCATCTGCTTCGCCTCGGTGAGCTGGCTGCTCAACTCGGCGCCGAAATAGGCAGGATCGAATCCGGACAGGGTAGTGGCGAGTTCCTTGCGACGCACATCGCTGGCGTCGCGCTGCACTGGCAGCTCTTTCGCGAAATTGGCGCCCTTGCTGCCAAGATAGCCGGCGCTCATGCCGCGTTCTTTCTGCAACTCATGCACCAGCGCCCCGACGCGCGTGGCAACCACCACCAGGCTCTGGAGATGTCCCATCTCGCGGGTCAACCTGATCCGTTCGACGGTATTCCAGGTCGACACCCAAAGCAGGCCGATCAGCGGAACCGCCACCATCAGCAACAACCGGGTACGCAGCGTGAGTTTCATTGTCACCCCTCCTCCCTCAGCCCCGGGCTTCGGCCGCCTCTTCAACCAGCGCCATTTCACCGGACAACATCAGCTTCTCGATATCGACCACGATCAGCATCCGTTCGCCGAGGGTGCCGAGTCCCTTGATGTAGCGCGTATCGACGGTGGCCGCGAACTCCGGCGCGGGACGCACCTGGTCGGAACGCAGGCTGGTGACGTCGGAAACGCCATCGACCACCATGCCGACAACCCGGCCACCGATCGACAGGATGATGACCACGGTGAAGGGGGTGTATTCCGCCTTGCCGACGCCGAACTTGATGCGCATGTCGACGATCGGGACGATGATGCCGCGCAGGTTGATGACGCCCTTGATGAACGCGGGCGTATTGGCGATCGTGGTCGGCTGTTCGTAGCCGCGGATTTCCTGCACCTTGAGGATGTCGATCGCGTACTCTTCCGGACCGAGCGTGAAGGTCAGGTACTCCTGGGTGTAGGCACCCTCGTCGCCGCCTGCGGCCTGCTTGTTGGTTTCCTGAACCATGCGGGTTCTCCTGTTGGGGTTCACGCAGCGGCCGGCAGGGCGCGGCGCGCCATGTCGACCAGCATTGAAACATCGAGAATCAGGGCGACGCGGCCGTCACCCATGATGGTGGCGCCGGAGACGCCGGACACTTTGCGGTAGTTGGTTTCGAGGCTCTTGATCACGACCTGGTGCTGACCCACCATCGCATCGACGAACAGCGCGGCCTTGGTGCCGTCCGCCTCGAGGATGATCATGATGCCTTCGTCGAGTGTCGTGATCGCGCCTGGCACCTGGAAGATTTCATGCAGGGTCACAATCGGCAGGTATTCGTCGCGCACCTGGATCAGGCGCTCGACGCCCGAGACGCTCTTGATCATGCCGGGTTCGGCTTGTAACGATTCGATGACATAGCCGAGCGGGATGATGTAGGTCTCGTTGCCCACCGCGACCGACATGCCGTCGAGGATCGCCAGCGTCAGCGGTAGCCGCACGGTCATGCGCGTACCGACGCCCATCATCGAGTCGATATCGACGCGGCCGCCCATCGCGGTAATGTTTTTCTTCACCACGTCCATGCCGACGCCGCGGCCCGACACCTCGGTGATCTGGTCGGCCGTCGAGAATCCGGCCTCGAAAATCAGCGCGAAAACTTCCTGGTCGGTCATCTGGTCATGCACGTTGAGGCCACGTTCCTTCGCCTTGGCGAGGATCTTGTTGCGTGGCAGGCCGGCCCCGTCGTCGCCGACTTCGATGACGATGTTGCCGCTCTGGTGATAGGCGGAAAGCGTGATGGTGCCCATCGGCGGCTTGCCCTTCTCGGCGCGTACCTCCGGGGACTCGATGCCGTGGTCCAGGCTGTTGCGCACCAGGTGGGTCAGCGGATCGGTGATGCGCTCGATCAAGCCCTTGTCGAGCTCGGTGTTTTCACCGGAGGTCTTGAGTTCGACCTGCTTGCCGAGCTTTTGCGAGATGTCGCGCACAACCCGCGGGAAACGCGAGAAGACCACCGACATCGGCATCATGCGAATCGACATCACCGATTCCTGCAGGTCGCGCGTATTGCGCTCGAGCTGAATCAGGCCGTTGTGCAGGCGCTCGAACTCGACCGGGTCGATCTGCGCGGCCGATTGCGCCAGCATCGCCTGGGTGATGACGAGTTCGCCGACGAGGTTGATCAACTGATCGACCTTGTCGACGCCGACACGGATCGTGGTATCGCCGGCAGCCGACTTGGCGACAGGCACGGGGGCCGGCTTCGTTTCCTTCCGGACGTTCGCCGGTGCGACTGGTGCTGCGGTGACGACGGGAGCGGGCGCTGGTGTCGATACAGCCGGTTCCGGCAGGGGTTCGAAGAAGCCGTAGGCATCATCCGCAGCGGCCACTGCCGGCTTGGCTTCCGGCAACGGCTCGAAGAATCCATAGGACTCGTCGGCCGCAGCCGCGGGCATGGCGGCAGGCGGCTCGGGGAGCGGCTCGAAAAAGCCGTAGGCATCGTCGGCAGCGGTTGCAGCCGGCTCGGCGTCGGTGAAAAAGCCGTACGCACCATCCGGCGCGTCCGCCAGGGCGGCAGACTGCCCAAGCGGTTCGATGCGGATGCTGTCGTTGCGTGCCACGAACTCCAGCAGGACACGCAGCAGGTCCGGATCGGCAGCACCGACCAACTGGACATGCCAAGGCTGTCCGGCAGCGGCCGGGCGATCCACGGCAAGCACTTCGCCCTGCTCGGCCAGCTCGGCTTTGAGGTTCTCGAGGGTTTGCTCGAGGGCTTCACCTTCCGCCTCGATGACGAAATACAGTTCGTGCCCGACGACGTTCTCCGCTGCTTCCAAAGTCAGCGCTGGCGGGACGGCATCCCCGGCGCCGGGCACGCCGCCCGCCTGCTGGTCCTCGGTCAATTGACGCAGACGCTGGCAGATCGCCTCGGCGGCCGCGCGGTCAGCCGCGCCCTCGCCCTGGTGTGCAGCGAGCAGGTTCTTGAGCACGTCGCCGGCATCGAGAAAGGCGTCGATCATGTCATTGCGCAAAACGATTTCGCCCTTGCGCACGCCGTCGAGCAGGTTCTCGAGGATGTGCGTGACATCCTGCAGGTCGGTAAAGCCGAATGTGCCACTCGAGCCCTTGATCGAATGCGCGGCCCGGAAGATGGCATTCAGCTGCTCGGCATCGGGGTCATCCACGTTCAGTCCGAGCAGCAGGCTTTCCATGTTGGCCAGATGCTCCCCGGTCTCTTCGAAAAAGACCTGGTAGAACTGGCTCATGTCGATGGACATGTCGCCTCCTTGATGAGATCGGACGCGGCGGTCAGCCGATGACCTTCTTGACGACCTCGACGAGCTTTTGCGGATCGAAGGGCTTGACCAGCCAGCCCGTCGCGCCGGCGGCACGTCCCTGCTGTTTCATGGCGTCCGACGATTCGGTCGTCAGCATCAGGATCGGCACCGTCTTGTACTGCGGCAGGGCGCGCAGGCTCTTGATCAGCGTCAGGCCATCCATGCGCGGCATGTTCTGGTCGGTGAGGATTAGGTTGAAGGACTTGCCCTTCGCCTTTTCCAGACCATCCATGCCGTCGACCGCTTCGACGACCTCGTAGCCGGAACTCTTGAGCGTGAATCCGACCATCTGGCGGATGGATGCGGAATCGTCGATCGCGAGGATGGATTTGGCCATGGCTTGTGCTCCTGTATCAGAAGAGTTCGATGTCGCCGTCGGTCATTGCCTTCTGTGCGACGGGGTTGTGGGTGGTTTGCGTTTCGACGCTCTGGAGCGCCGCGGCAATCTTCGTCTGTTCCTCGCGCAGCGACGCGATGGCCGACCGGGCGTCGGCAGTCTCTGCATCGCGCCCAAGCGTGACGCCGAGCGCATTCAGTTCCCGGACCATGCCATCCATCGCATCGACGCGACACTGGATGTGGCCCAGCAATTGCGAAACCATGTCCTGGAACTGCATCGCGGTAATGGCCCGGCCGACAAGCATTTCGACAGCGGACGCACTGATCGCCAGTCCGCCGAGCGCCTGGACGCGATTCGCGTCCTGCTCCTCAAGGGTGCGGATGATCTTTTCGACCTGCTGCTTCGACTCGAGCGCGAACGTCATGTCCTGGCTGGCCATGCCCTGGATGGCCGTTTCGGTCTGCTTCACCGACGACTGCATGCCCTGCATGAGGCCGTTGATCTGCTGCGAAAACTGCGTGGTCCGCGCCGACAGGTCGCGCACTTCGTCGGCAACGACCGCAAACCCCCGGCCGGCCTCGCCGGCGCGCGCGGCCTCGATGGCCGCGTTCAGCGCCAGCAGGTTGGTCTGTTTGGCGATGGCACCGATTTCGGAGAGGATGCCCTGCACGTCCTTTGCGTGCTGGGCGATGCTGTCGGTCAGTTCGACCAACTCCATGCCCAGCTTGCTGTTGTTGATCACGCTGTCGACCACCCGCTGCATGACATCGGAAGTGTCGCGCACGAAGGAATCGAACTTGACCGCCGTCGCCTTGTCATCCGCACCGGCAGTGACGGCCAGCGTGAGGTTGCGCTGCTCTTCCGTCTGCGCATGCATGCCCTGGAAACTCGAGGTCAGGTCGTCGATGGCCGTGCCCAGCAGACTTTGCACGCGGGCAATCTCGCCCCGCACGGCATCGAACTGGCCGGAAAACTGCGCAACGCACTCACGCAACAGGTTACGGAATTCTTCCAGCAGGACCCGCTCTTCCTCGGCTTCGGACGCTTTTTGGGCGGTTTCCTTGCTGTCAGACTGGAGCGCGATGGCCCGCCCCCCGAGCGCAAGGACCAGGAAGGCGACACCCGCCTGCCAGCCCGCATTCGGTTCCATCAGGTAATACAGAGCGGCGACGAGGCCCGCAAAAGCCACCCCCCACCCGAGTGTTTTATCGAAATAGCGCATGACGTTTAATTGCCGCTCAATTCCTTCGTTTTGAAAATCCGAAGGATATTCATCTCAAGGTAGTTTTTGTATTCTATACCAAAGTAAAACATAATTCCCAATTGGCATTCAGCGTTGCAAGGGCGCCGGCACCGGTGAGACGGCCGGCACAGCGCCCGACTGAAGGGATTCCATGGCCACGTCAGCCGGCATCTCGCGGCCGTCGCTGAGGATGGCCTCCTCGGTGCGCTTGTTCAACACGACGATGCTGATGCGCCGGTTGGTTGCGCTGAGGGGTTGCGTCTTGTCGAACAGCACGGTCGAGGCGAACCCGACCACGCGCATCACCTTGGCGTCGTCCAGGCCCCCGGCCACCATCTCGCGCCGCGATGCATTGGCGCGATTGGTCGAGAGTTCCCAGTTGCCGAAGCCGCGGTCGCCGCCCGCGTAAGGCGTGGCATCGGTGTGACCGGACAGGGAAATGCGGTTGTCCACCTTGTTGAGCAGCGGACCGATCTCGCGCAGGATCTGCTTGGTGTAGGGTTTGAGCTCGGAACTGGCCGAATCGAACATCGGCCGGTTCTGCTCATCGACGATCTGGATGCGCAAGCCCTCGGTTGTGATGTCGAGCAGCATCTGGTTCTTGAACTGCTTGAGCGTGGGACTGGCCTCGATCAGCTTCTCGATATCGCCTTTGAGACCTTCGAGACGCTCCTTCTCCATCTTTTCGAAGTCGGCCTTGAGCGCCTGCAGGTTGATCTTCTTGGTCGGCGACTCGACCTCGCCCTTCTTGACCTGGCCGTG
>CAZTWA010000016.1:0-24293 GCA_964617225.1 uncultured Methyloversatilis sp. | reverse complement strand
CAGCGGATCGAGCTGGCGCGAGGTGGAGTCGAGCGGATCGACCGCCGGGTAGATACCCAGCGAGGCGATGTCGCGCGACAACACGACGGTGGAGTCCAGGTGGCCGAAGGTCGTCGCGGGTGACGGGTCGGTCAAGTCGTCCGCCGGCACATACACGGCCTGGATGGAGGTAATCGAACCGACCTTGGTCGAGGTGATCCGTTCCTGCAGGCGACCCATTTCTTCGGCCAGCGTCGGCTGGTAGCCCACCGCGGAAGGCATCCGGCCCAACAGCGCGGACACTTCGGTACCGGCCAGCGTGAAACGGTAGATGTTATCGACGAAGAACAGGATGTCGCGGCCATCGTCGCGGAAGCGCTCGGCCATGGTCAGGCCGGTCAGCGCGACACGCAGGCGGTTGCCCGGCGGCTCGTTCATCTGTCCGAACACCATGCCGACCTTGTCGAGAACGTTGGACTCCTTCATCTCGTGATAGAAGTCGTTGCCCTCGCGGGTGCGCTCGCCGACGCCGGCGAACACCGACAGGCCCGAGTGCTGCTTGGCGATGTTGTTGATCAGCTCCATCATGTTCACGGTCTTGCCGACGCCGGCGCCGCCGAACAGGCCGACCTTGCCGCCCTTGGCAAACGGGCAGACCAGGTCGATAACCTTGATGCCGGTTTCGAGCAGGTCAACTGAAGGCGACAGCTCTTCGAAGGCCGGAGCCTTCTGGTGAATGGAGCGCTTTTCGTCGGTGTTGATGGGACCCGCTTCGTCGATCGGGCGACCCAGCACGTCCATGATCCGGCCCAGCGTGCCTTCACCTACCGGGATGGAAATGGCGGCACCGGTGTTATTGACCTTCATGCCGCGACGCAGACCGTCGGAGGAACCCATGGCGATGGTGCGCACAATGCCGTCACCCAACTGCTGCTGAACCTCGAAGGTCAGCTTGGATTCCACCATCGCGTGCTCTTCGGCGGCATCCAGCATCAGGGCATCATAAACCTTGGGCATCGCATCACGCGGAAACTGGATATCCACCACCGCACCGATGCACTGAACGATAGAACCTTGATTCATCTTGGTATCCCCACAAATACTGGTTAATTCGGTTAAACAGCCGCCGCGCCAGCGACGATTTCGGACAGCTCTTTGGTGATGGCCGCCTGGCGGGTCTTGTTATAGACCAACTGCAGTTCGCCGATGACGGTCTTGGCATTGTCAGATGCCGACTTCATCGCCACCATGCGCGCCGACTGCTCGGACGCCATGTTTTCGGCCACCGCCTGATAGATCAGCGCCTCGACATAACGGGTGAGCAACGCATCAATCACCACTTTCGACTCGGGCTCGTAGATGTAATCCCACTGCTTGGCCTTCGTATCGACCAATTCTCCCGGCAGGGGCAACAACTGCTCGATCACGGCTTCCTGCTTCATCGTGTTGATGAAGCGGGTATAGGAAATCGACAGCTGGTCAATCTCGCCCCGGATATAGGCATCGAGCTGCACCTTCACCGGGCCGATCAGCTTGCTCAGGTGCGGCGTGTCGCCCAATCCCGTGATATGCGATACCACGTTCGCGCCAAGGCGCTGCATGAAGCCGAGGCCTTTGTTGCCGATCGCCGTGACCTGGCTGGGTACACCACTGGCTTCCCACTGTTTCATGCGGGCAAGCACCATGCGCAGCACGTTCGAATTCAGCGCGCCGCACAAGCCCTTGTCGGAGGTCACCACGATCAGGCCGTGACGCTTGACGCCTTCGCGTTTGACCAAAAACGGATGTTTGTATTCGGTCATGGCGTGGGCGAGGTGCGCCGCCACACGACGAATCTTCTCGCCGTATGGGCGCGCCTGCCGCATCCGGTCCTGCGCTTTGCGCATCTTGGATGCGGCCACCATTTCCATGGCCTTGGTGATCTTGCGCGTATTTTCTACGCTCTTGATCTTGGTGCGGATTTCCTTGCCGCTTGGCATGGGCTTCTCCTAGCGGTGGGTAATCAGGCCCAGGACGCCTTGAATTCCTCGACGGCAGCGGCGAGTTTCTTTTCGCCCTCCGCATCGAGTGTCTTGGACGTCTGCATTTCATTCAGCAGATCGGCGTACTTGGACTTGAGGAAGCCGAGCAGCGACTTTTCGCAATCCAGCGCACGCTTGACATCCACGTCGTCAAAATAGCCCCGGTTGACCGCGAACAGCGTGACGCCCATTTCCGCGATGCTCATGGGCGCGTACTGCGGCTGCTTCATGAGTTCCGTGACCAGGCGGCCGCGCTCAAGCTGCTTGCGGGTCGCTTCGTCGAGGTCGGAAGCAAACTGCGCGAAGGCCGCGAGTTCGCGATACTGGGCAAGGGCGAGACGCACGCCACCACCGAGCTTCTTGATCAGCTTGGTCTGGGCCGCGCCGCCGACGCGCGACACCGACACGCCCGCGTTGATGGCGGGACGGATGCCGGCGTTGAACAGGTCGGTCTCAAGGAAGATCTGGCCGTCGGTAATCGAAATCACGTTGGTCGGCACGAATGCGGACACGTCGCCGGCTTGCGTTTCAATGACTGGAAGCGCGGTGAGCGATCCGGTCTTGCCTTTTACTTCGCCATTGGTCATTTTCTCGACCCAGGCTTCGGAGACGCGCGCAGCACGCTCGAGCAGGCGGGAGTGCAGGTAGAACACGTCGCCCGGATAAGCTTCGCGGCCCGGCGGACGACGCAGCAGCAAAGAAACCTGACGGTAGGCCCACGCCTGCTTGGTCAAGTCGTCATAGATGATCAAGGCATCCTGGCCGCGATCACGGAAGTACTCGCCCATCGTGCATCCGGAGTAGGGGGCGATGTACTGCATGGCGGCAGATTCGGAAGCGGTGGCGGCGACGACGATGGTGAATTCCATCGCGCCATGCTCTTCCAGCTTTCTGACCACGTTCATGATCGACGACGCCTTCTGGCCGATCGCAACGTAGATACAGATCAGGTCCTTGCCCTTCTGGTTGATGATGGTGTCGATGGCCACGGCCGTCTTGCCGGTCTGGCGGTCACCAATGATCAGTTCGCGCTGGCCGCGTCCGACCGGCACCATGGCATCGATCGACTTGAGACCGGTCTGCACCGGTTCGGAAACCGATTTACGCCAAATCACGCCCGGCGCCACCTTTTCGATGATATCGCTCTGCTTGGCGTTGATCGGGCCCTTGCCATCGATCGGCTGGCCGAGGGAGTTGACCACGCGGCCAATCAGTTCCGGACCGACCGGCACGTCGAGAATCCGGCCGGTACATTTGACTGTATCGCCTTCGGTAATGTGCTCGTAGCTGCCCAGCACCACGGCGCCGACGGAATCGCGTTCCAGGTTCAGGGCCATGCCAAAAGTGTTACCGGGAAACTCGAGCATTTCACCTTGCATGACATCTGCCAGACCATGAACGCGGCAAATACCATCGGTGACGGAAACCACCGTTCCCTGCGTGCGCACTTCAGTCGCGCCCTGCAGGTTTTGGATCTTGCTCTTGATGAGTTCGCTAATTTCCGAAGGATTCAACTGCATGAAATTCTCCTAACTGTTCAGCGCTGTACGCATGGCGTCGAGTTTGCTACGGACTGAAGCATCGAGCACCTTGTCGCCTACCACTACCCGGACGCCGCCGATCAAGGACGGATCCACCGTTACGACGACTTCCAACTTGGCCTGGAAGCGACTTTCGAGCTGGCGGGCCAAAGTTGCCACCTGCTCTTCACTCAACGGGAATGCGGAAACGATTTCAGCCTCCTTCACCCCTTCCTCGCCGTGCTTCATTTCTTCAAACAGCAAGGCAATCTGCGGCAAGGCGGCCAGTCGATCGTTGTCAGCCAACATGCGAATGAAGTTGCTGGCTTCTGCGCCTGATTGGCCATCCACCGCAGCGCGGAACAACTCGACCAACTGATCGGCTGACACATTGGGGTGGATGATCAAGGAGGCCACATCCGGACTGGCGGCCAGGCTGGCCAGCTTGTCCAGCGTTTCCGACCAGGTAGCGAGCGACCCCTGCTCACGCGCCAAGCGAAATGCTGCTTCCGCATAGGGCCTCGCGATGGTGACGATCTCGGCCATTGCTTACAGGTCCTGTTTGAGTGCAGTGAGCATGTCGGCGTGAGCAGCGGCATTGACTTCCCTGCTCAGGATTTTCTCTGCACCGACCACCGCCAGCTCGGCGACGCGCTCGCGCAGCGACTGCTTGGCGCGCTGCACTTCCTGCTCGATCTCGGCGCGGGCTGCGACGACCACCTTGTCGGCTTCCACCTTGGCCGCGACCTTGGCTTCCTCGACAATTTGTGCGGCGCGCTTTTCTGCCTGCACAATCAACTCGTTGGACTGTTCCTTGGTCTTGCGCAAGGCATCGGCAGAGTGCTTGGCGGCCAATTCCAACTCATGCTTGCCGCGTTCGGCAGCTGCCAGACCATCGGCGATCTGCGTTTGCCGGTCGGCCATCGCCTTCTGCAGCGGCGGCCAGACGAACTTCATCGTGAACCAGATGAAGAACCAGAACATGATCGCTTGCGCGAATAGGGTTGCATTGATGTTCATGCGAAACCTTTCTTGCCGGTCACCGGGCTGATGTGAACAATCAGGCGGCTACCGCGAAGAAGACGTACATAGCCAAACCGACGGCGATCATCGGCACGGCGTCGACCAGACCCATCACAACGAAGAACTGAGTACGCAGCATCGGAATCAGTTCGGGCTGGCGAGCAGCACCTTCGAGGAAGCGGCCACCCAAGACGCCGATACCCACGGCGGCTCCGAGTGCACCCAGGCCCATCATGAGGGCGCCGGCGATGAACAGCAAGGCTTGTACTTCAGTCATGGTTTTCTCCTTTTTTCCTTGAGAGGGATTCAGATTGAAACGAGTGGTCCGGGTAATTCGTCAGTGGCTTTCCGTCGCCATGGCCATGTAGATAATCGTCAGGGTCATGAAGATGAAGGCCTGCAGGGTGATGATCAGGATGTGGAAGATCGCCCAGCCGAGCGAAAGCAGTACTTGGGTGATAAACAGGGTGCTGCTGCTAATGCCGAAGCCGGTCCAGGAGGCGCCCATGATGGCGAGCAGGATGAAGATCATCTCGCCCGCGTACATGTTGCCGAACAGTCGCAGCGACAAAGAGAAAGGCTTGGCGATGTCTTCGATGAGGCGGAAGAGCAGATTGACGGGGGCGAGCTTGGCGCCGAAGGGGGCCGTCAGCGCCTCATGCGCGAAGCCGCCGAAGCCTTTGACCTTCAGGTTCATCCAGATCATCAGCAAAAACACCGTGATCGACATCGCGAAGGTGAGGTTGGGATCGGTGGTCGGCACGACCTTGAGATAATTTACGCCGGCGGCACTGGCTGCGGTCGGCAGGAAATCGATCGGGATCAGGTCCATGAAGTTCATGGCGAAAACCCACACGAAGATGGTGATCGCCATCGGCGTGACCATCTCGCTCTTGCCATGGAAGGAGCTCTTGACCTGTTGGTCGACGAAGCCGGTAATCATCTCGACGAAGTTCTGCCAGCCAGCCGGCACGCCGCTGGTCGCCTTGCGCGCCACCATGGCCATGCCGCCTAGCAGCAGCAGACCGAGCAAACCGGAAACAATGATCGTGTCGAGATGGAATGTCCAGAAGCCGTGGCCAACATGCAGGTTGGTCAGATGGTGGCCAATGTAGCCACTTGCGGTCAGAGCACCTTCGGCAGAACTCATGATTTCCCCACTTCTCCAATCCATTGGTTGCGCCGCAACATGGCCAGCCAATGGACAACAAAAGTCGTTCCAAAACCCACAAACAGCATTACGACGGCGAGGTTCTTACTTGTCACGAAAACCAGCACGAACAAGCCGACCGTGACCACAAACTTGTAAAACTCCGCCACCACCTGCCCCTTCAACGCCTGCGCCGGATCATTTTCCGGTCGCATCGCCCGCCAGACATAGGCCAGATTGCCGACGAAGCCGATCAATCCACCCACCGCCAGTGAAACGGCAGCCGATGTGCCGAAAACCAACCCGGCGACCCCGGCGAGCACTGCCGTCAAGACGAGCTGCCCTCCCAAAACCCAGCGTACTAAAGCGTTACGGTGAAACACCGCTGTTTTGTCAGGGCGCATACTAGCCGTAATAATGCGCCTTGCGCATTACAATATTTGATATTAACACTTAATTGCTGCGTTGCACCACATTCTACATGCTTTTGCTTCGCAATCGCATCAATAGTCCGTCGAGTTGATCGAGACTGTTGAAACGAATGCTGATGCTTCCCGCGCCCTTGCGGTTTGCCGACAGCTTGATCGAGGCGCCCAAACTGTCCGCCAGTTCTTCTTCCAGTCGCACGAGATCGCGGCTCTTTTCTGCAGCAGGTTTGTGTGCCGGTGGATTGAGTTCACGCGTCACACGCTTTTCCGTTTCACGCACCGACCACCCCTTGTCGGCCACTTCCGCGGCCAACCGACCCTGTTCGGTTTTCGGTGCGGCGAGGATCGCGCGGGCATGACCCATCTCAATATCACCCGCCATCAGCAGGTCCTGCGCCGGTTTCGCCAGCTGCAACAGACGCAGCAAATTGCTGGCCGCAGACCGTGAACGACCGACGGCGTCCGCCGCCTGCTGGTGCGTCATGCCAAATTCATCGATGAGGCGCTGCAGGCCAGCGGCTTCTTCGAGCGGATTGAGATCTTCGCGCTGGATGTTCTCGATCAGCGACATCGCCAGCGCGGCATCGTCCGGAATCTCGCGGATCAACACCGGCACCTCGGTCAGCCCAGCGATCTGCGAGGCACGCCAGCGGCGTTCCCCGGCGATGATTTCGTAACGTCCGGTGGCAATCGGCCGTACCGAAATCGGCTGGATCAGACCCTGCGCCTTGATCGAGGCTGCAAGGTCCTCGAGCGAGCCCGGATCCATGCGCGTGCGCGGCTGGTACTTCCCCGGCTGTAGGTCGCCGATCGCCAGCGTGGCCTGCCGCTGCTTGTCACTTTCGATGGCATCGTCATTGCCGGCGAGCAGTGCATCTAGCCCGCGCCCGAGTCCCTTTTTACGTTGAATCATGTTGCTTGCTCCTTGCTCCATTGACTCACGCGCTCGACCATTTCGCGTGCGAAGGCCAGATAGGCTTGCGCGCCCTTGGCGTTCTTGTCGAACACCACGCCCGGCATGCCGTAGCTCGGCGCCTCGGCCAGCCGGACATTGCGCGGCACCAGCGTCTTGAATACCTTGTCGCCGAAATGCTCCTCGAGTTGCCGCGACACCTGGTTCGATAGCGTCGAGCGCGGATCGAACATCACGCGCAACAGACCGATGATGCGCAGGTCGCGGTTGAGGTTGCGGTGCACCTGCTTGATGGTGTTGACCAGATCGGACAGCCCTTCCAGGGCATAATATTCACATTGCATGGGTATGATGACGCCATGCGCGGCGCACAGGCCGTTGAGCGTCAGCATCGACAGCGAGGGCGGGCAGTCGATCAGGACAAAGTCATACTCGTCGGCATGCCGCGCGAGGGCCTGCTTGAGCCGCTGCTCGCGTCGCTCGAGATCGACCATTTCCACCTCGGCACCCGCCAGCTCGCGATTCGCCGGCAGTACCGCGTAGTTGCCACTCGGCGACATCACCCGCACCTCGGCCAGCGTCGCCAACCCCAGCAGCATCTGGTAGACCGATGCGCCGAGCGCGCGCTTGTCGATGCCGCTGCCCATGGTCGCGTTGCCCTGCGGGTCGAGATCGACCAGCAGGGTGCGCTGCCCCGCCTGGGTCAGTGCCGCGGCCAGGTTCACGGCGGTCGTGGTCTTGCCCACGCCACCCTTCTGGTTGGCGATCACGAAAATGTGCATGCTCAGTTTCTCCCCAGTTGCAGCAGGCAGCGTTCCGCCTTGAGGCCGGGAACGTGCAATTCATGACTTGCCGTGACGTGCCACCCCGCAGGCAGGGCAGCGATTTCGTCGGCAGGATACCCGCCTTTCATCGCCCACAGGCAATCCGACAGGTGCCCGGCATAGCCCACGAAGTCGGCCAGACTGGCGAAGGCGCGTGCGATAACCGCATCAAACCGGCTTTCCAGCGCTTCGATACGGCCGCAGTGAATGCTCACATTGGTCAGCCCGAGCTCGATTTTCACCTGACGCTGAAATGCCGCTTTTTTCTCGACGGCCTCTACCGAGGTGATCGTCCACTCCGGTCGCGCAATCGCGAGGACCAGGCCCGGCAAGCCGGCCCCGCTGCCGACATCGGCCAGCGAAAAGTGCCGTCCCGCCAGCGCTGACTTTTCGAGCATCGGCAATACCACCAGTGAGTCGAGCAGGTGATGGGTCACCATCTCGTCGGGGCTGCTGACCGAGGTGAGGTTATAAACCTTGTTCCATTTCGCCAGCAAGACCAGATAGGCGGCGAGCCGGTCCTCGGCGCCGGAAGGCAGGGTCAGGCCCAGTTTGGCGATTCCCTCGGTGAGCGTCATCCGCGCAACCGCTTGAGATGCACCAGCAGGACCGCGATGGCTGCCGGGGTCACGCCCTGGATGCGGCTGGCCTGCCCGACGGTCTGCGGCCGGTGCTGCGCGAGCCGCTGGCGCACTTCAAAAGACAGGCCGTTGAGCTGGGCGTAGTCGAGGTCGGCAGGTATTGCCTGGTTCTCCTGCGCGGCCATCTTCGCCACGTCTTCCTTTTGGCGCTCGATATAACCGTGATACTTGGCCTGGATCTCGACCTGCTCGACCACATCGGCGCCATCGACGGGCGTTCCGGCACCGGGCAATGTCATGAGGCTGGCGTAACCGACCTCCGGACGACGCAGCAGGTCGAAAAGCGAATACTCGCGTTCGATCGGCTTGCCCAATACCCGTTCGACTTCATGCATTGCGACGACGTTCGGATTGATCCAGCAATGCTTGAGCCGCTCAGCCTCGGCCGCCACGGCATCACGTTTCCGGTTGAAGGCATCCCAGCGGACATCATCGATTAGTCCGAGACGCCGCCCGGCTTCCGTCAGGCGCAGGTCGGCATTGTCCTCGCGCAGGCTCAGGCGATATTCGGCGCGGCTCGTAAACATCCGGTAGGGCTCGGATACCCCGCGCGTGATCAGGTCATCCACCAGCACGCCGAGGTAGGCCGCGTCGCGACGCGGCCACCACCCCACCTGCCCGAGCGCCTGCTGGGCGGCGTTTGCGCCAGCCAGCAGTCCCTGCGCGGCCGCTTCCTCGTACCCGGTCGTGCCGTTGATCTGACCCGCGAAGAACAAGCCACCGATGGGTTGGGTTTCGAGCGTCGCCTTGAGGGCGCGCGGGTCGAAGTAATCGTACTCGATCGCATAACCGGGACGCGTGATGTGACAGTTCTCCAACCCGCGGATCGAATGCACGAGGTCGAGCTGCACGTCGAAGGGCAAGCTGGTGGAGATCCCTTGGGGGTAATACTCGTGGGTATCGAGACCTTCGGGTTCCAAGAAGACCTGGTGCGAATCCTTGCCGGCAAACTTGTGGATCTTGTCCTCGATCGACGGGCAGTAACGCGGTCCGACACCCTCGATCACACCCGTGAACATCGGCGAGCGGTCGAGCCCCCCGCGGATGATGTCGTGGGTGCGGGCATTGGTGTGGGTGATCCAGCAGGGGATCTGGCGCGGATGGTGTTCCACCTTGCCCAGAAACGAAAACACCGGGACGGGCGTGTCCCCGGGCTGCTCCTGCATGACGGAAAAGTCGATGGTCTTGCCGTCGAGCCGTGGCGGGGTGCCGGTCTTGAGTCGGCCGACCGGCAGATTGAGTTCACGCAGGCGCGCGGCCAGGGAAAGCGACGGCGGATCGCCGAAGCGCCCAGCCCGGTAGGTTTCGAGCCCGACATGGACCAGGCCATTGAGGAACGTCCCCGCCGTCAGCACGACGGTCGACGCCTCGATGCGCACGCCGAGCTGGGTGATGGCCCCGGTCACGCGATCCCCGGCCACGGTAATGTCGTCCGCGGCTTGCTGGAAGATGGTGAGGTTGGGCTGATTCTCCAGCCGGCTGCGGATCGCCTGACGGTAGAGTGCTCGGTCGGCCTGTGCCCGTGTCGCGCGTACCGCCGGCCCCTTCGAGGCGTTGAGGATGCGGAACTGAATGCCGGCTTCATCGGCCGCAGCCCCCATCGCCCCGCCAAGCGCATCGACCTCCTTGACCAAGTGTCCCTTGCCGATGCCGCCGATCGACGGGTTGCAGGACATGGCCCCGAGCGTCTCGATGTTGTGTGTCAACAGCAAGGTTCGCGCGCCCATCCGCGCCGCGGCAAGCGCAGCCTCGGTGCCGGCATGACCACCGCCGATCACGATGACGTCGTAGCGAATCGGAAACTGCATGTGAAAGTCAGTGCGGGCGCGACGGCACGGAAAGGAAATGGGGGCGCAATGATACCCCGAAGGAAATCATCACAAAAAATTCAGCCAGAAAGTTTCACGTGAAACACGCCCTCAGGCGTTTCACGTGAAACACAACTCAGTGCTTGCCACCGAGTCCCAAGTAGCTTTCAACGACCTTCGGGTCGTCTTCGAGTTGGTCCGAAGGTCCCTCAAGGGATATCTCGCCGGTTTCCAGAACGTAGCCGTAGTCTGAAACCTGCAGTGCCGCCCGGGCATTCTGCTCGACGAGCAGGATGGCCACGCCCAGATCGCGCAGGTCGGCGATGACATGGAAGATCTCCCGCACAATGAGAGGGGCTAGTCCGAGACTCGGCTCGTCGAGCATCAGGATCTTCGGCTGAGCCATCAGGGCCCGGCCCACCGCGAGCATCTGGCGTTCGCCACCCGACAGGGTGCCGGCGGTCTGCTGGTGGCGTTCCTTGAGGCGTGGGAATATACCGAACACCTTCTCGAGCGTCTGGCGTTCATCACGGAAGCCCAGCCGACGGCGCATGAAGGCACCGAGCAGCAGGTTGTCCTCGACGCTCATGTCGCCGAAGAGCTCGCGTTTCTCGGGCACCAGCGTCATGCCACGGGCGACCATGCGCTCGATATCGATGTGCGGGTTGGACTCACCCTGATAGCGGATCTCACCACGGCTGAACGGCAACACCCCCATGATGGCGGAGAGCAGGGTGGTCTTGCCCGCGCCATTCGGCCCGATCACAGTGACGATCTCGCCCGGGCGGACCTTGAGCGAGACATGGTGCAGCGCCTCAACCTTGCCGTAGGAGACGCACAGGTCCGTGACCTCGAGGATGGGCTCGGCAGATTGGGTGGGGACAACGGGTTCGTTCATCACTCGACTCCGCCCAGGTAGGCTTCGATCACCGCCGGATTGGCCTGAACTTCACGGGGCAGGCCTTCGGCAATCTTCTTCCCGAACTCCATCACGACGACCCGGTCGGCCAGATCCATGACGAACTCCATGTCGTGCTCGACCAGCAGGATGCCCATGCCTTCCGCACGCAACTGCCGCAGCAGTTCGGCCAAGGATTGCTTTTCGAGGAAGCGCAAGCCGGCGGCCGGTTCGTCGAGCAGTAGCAGGCAAGGGTCGGCGGCCAGCGCGCGTGCAATCTCGACGATGCGCTGCTTGCCGAGTGGCAGGCTGCCCGCTGCGTCGTGGATGTGTTCGCCCAATCCGACGCGCTCGCACTGTCGCACCGCCTCGGCGAGCAGCTGGCGTTCCTCGACGCGCTCGAGATGCAGCATGGCCGCCGGGACGCCCTGCCGGCCGCGCATGTGCGCGCCGAGCGCGACGTTCTCGAGCACGCTCATCCCGGGCAGCAGGCGCACGTGCTGGAAGGTCCGGCTCATGCCCATGCGGGCGATGGCGCGTGAACTTTGTCCATCGACGCGCAGGCCGAGGAAACGCACCTCGCCGCTGGTGGGCGGATCGACGCCGGTGATCAGGTTGAAGAGTGTCGACTTGCCCGCGCCGTTCGGTCCGATCAGCGCAAGGATCTCGCCCGAAGCAACTCCGAGGCTCATCTGGTCGTTGGCGACGAGGCCGCCGAATTTCTTGACCGCATCCTTCACGTCCAGCAACGCGGTGCCAACGGCGGGCACCCCGCGCCGCGACAGGGGCTCGGCGTGAAAGTCAGCGCTGGCGGGACGGCATCCGGTATCGGGCACGAGGCGCGCCAGCCACGGCCACAGGCCTTCTCGGGCGCGGTGCAAGACGAAGATCATCAGCAAGCCGAAAGCGATCACCTCGAAGTTGCCCGTCGCGCCGAACAGTTGCGGCAACAGATCCTGCAACCATTGCTTGAGCACGGTGATCAGGGTGGCACCCACCAATGCGCCCCAGACATGCGCTGCACCGCCCATCACCGCCATGAACAGGTATTCGATGCCGACATGCAGGCCGAAGGGGGTCGGATTGACGAAGCGCTGCAAGTGCGCATAGAGCCACCCCGAAATGCAGGCAAACAGCGCGGCGATGATGAAGATGACGATCTTGGCGCGCGCCGTATTCACGCCCATCGCTTCGGCCATCACCACGCCGCCTTTCAGCGCGCGGATGGCGCGGCCGGAACGCGAATCGAGGAGGTTGCGCGTGAGCCAGACCGCGGCAAGCAGCACCACCCAGATGAGATAGTAGAACTGGCGTCCATCCCGCAGTTCGAAGTCGCCGAAACCGATCGGCGGGATACTGCCGATGCCGGTATGGCCGCCGAGGAACTCCAGGTTGCCGAACAGGAAGTACAGCGAAATGCCCCAGGCGATGGTGCCGAGCGGCAGATAGTGGCCGGACAGCCGCAAGGTCAGCAGGCCGAGGAGGAGGGCCACCAGGGCAGTGACCAGCAGGCCCGCAATCAATCCACCCCACGGGTTGGCCAGGAGTTCCAGCCAGGCCGGCAGTTCCGTCGCCGTCGTCAGCGAGGCGGTGGCATAGGCGCCCAGGCCGACGAAAGCCGCCTGCCCAAAGGAGGTCAACCCGCCGATGCCGGTCAGCAGGACCAACCCGAGCGCAACCAGGGCGTACATCCCGATGTAGTTGAGCAGCGTGATGTAGAACTCGGGCAGGGCAAGCGGCGCCAGCGTCAGCAGGGCAACGAAGACGGCGACGATGACGCGGGAGCTCATTCATCCTCCTCCACGTGATGGGTCGTCAGCGACCGCCACAGCAGCACGGGGATGATCAACGTAAAGACGATCACTTCCTTGAAGGCGGAAGCCCAGAAGGATGAAAACGATTCGAGCAGCCCGACCAGCACGGCGCCCGCCGCCGCGACCGGATAGCTCGCCAGCCCGCCGACGATCGCGCCGACGAAACCCTTCAGGCCGATCAGGAAACCGGTGTCGTAATACACCGTGGTGATCGGTGCGATGAGAATGCCCGACAGCGTGCCGATCATCGCCGCCAGCAGGAAGGTCAGTTTGCCCGCCAGCGTCGTCGAAATACCCATCAGGCGGGCACCGGCGCGATTCACTGCCGTGGCGCGCAGCGCCTTGCCATACAGGCTTTTCTCAAAAAAGATGTACAGCGCGACGATCAGGACCGCGCTCGCCCCGACCACCCAGAGGCTCTGCCCGGTGATCGTCAGGCCGCCCACCTCGAAGGAGGCGTCGGAAAAAGCCGGCGTGCGCGATCCCTCGGCCCCGAAGAACAACAAGCCGAGCCCCACCAGCGCCAGATGCACCGCCACCGAGACGATCAGGAGCACCAACACCGGCGCCTCGGCGATCGGCTGATAGGCGAGGCGATACAACTGGGGTCCGAGCGGAACGACGATCGCCAGGGTCAACACCACCTGCAGGGCCAGCGGCCACGTGCTTGGCGAGGTGCCCAGCACCAGCGCAGCCATGACAAGTGGATAAACGATCTGCCAGCCCAGCAGGCTGGCCAGGCGCCGTTTGCCGAGTCGCAGGCTGGCCGGCGCGTCGATGGCCGCGACGGCCAGACCGAATGCGAGCAACAGCCATAGCGTACCGGGCGTCTGGCCGGTCTGGAAGCTGGCCAGCGTCAGGGCACCGTAGGCCACGAATTCGCCCTGCGGAATGAAGATCACGCGCGTGACGGCAAAAACCAGCACCAGCGCGAGCGCGAGCAGCGCATAGATGGCACCATTGACGATGCCATCCTGGCCAAGCAGCAAAGCGATTTGTAGGTCCATGGACTCCCTTGAAACAACGAGGGCGCCGGAACGACCCGACGCCCTCGTCTCAGCGCATGGGCGATTTTACTTGATCAGCTTCCAGTCGCCATTCTCAACCTTGACCATCACGCGGGCGCGCTGGTCGAAGCCGAGATGGTCGTCCGCCGACATGTTGACGATGCCGTGCGACACCGTGACGTTCTTCAGGCCTTCAAGGGCGTCCCGCAGGGCGGCACGGAATTCCTTGCTGCCCGGCTTGGCCTTCTTGAGCGCGACGGGCACGGCATTCTGCAGCAGGAGACCGGCATCCCAGGCATGCGCGCCGAACGTCGAAGTGTTGCCCTTGCCGTGCGCCGCTTCGTACTTGGCGGTGTAATCGAGGGCGACCTTCTTGATCGGGTTGTCGGCGGGCAGTTGGCCGGCCACCAGCACCGGGCCGGCGGGCAGCAGTGTGCCTTCGCAGTCCTTGCCGCAGACGCGCAGGAAGTCCTTGTTGGCGACGCCGTGGGTCTGGTAGTAGGCGCCCTTGTAGCCCTTTTCCTTGAGTGTCTTTTGCGGCAGGGCGGCGGGCGTGCCCGCGCCGGCCACCAGCACGGCATCCGACTTGGAGGCGATGATCTTCAGCACCTGGCCCGTGACGGAAGTATCCGCGCGGTTGTAACGCTCGTTGGCGACGATCTGGATCTTGCGCGCCTCGGCGATCTTGGAGAACTCCTTGAACCAGCCTTCGCCGTAGGCATCGGCAAAGCCAATGAACGCCACGGTCTTGATGCCGGCGTTGGTCATGTGCTCGACGATGGCGGTGGACATCTGCACGTCGTTCTGCGGTGTCTTGAAGACCCAGCGGCGCTTCGCATCGACCGGATCGACGATGGCGGCAGAAGCAGCCATGGAGATCATCGGGGTCTCGGCCTCGGCAACGACGTCGATCATTGCCAGCGAGTTGGGTGTGATGGAGGAACCGACGATGACGTCGACCTTGTTCTCGGTCAGGTGCTTGCGGGTGTTCTTCACCGCCGTGGTCGGGTTGGTCTCGTCGTCAAGGATGATGTAGTTGATCTTTTCGCCGCCGATGCTGGTGGGCATCAGGGCAAACGTGTTCTTCTCGGGGATGCCGAGCGAGGCGGCCGGACCGGTGGCGGACACGACGACGCCGACATTGATCTCGGCCAGCGCCGATCCGGCCAGACCGACCAGCATGGCGGCAAGCAGGGACTTGGTTTTCAGTTGAATAGTGCTCATGGGGCTCCTCCCGTGGATTTATGTTGATTGATCATGAGTAAACGGCGAATTTAACATCGTGACGGCCGTTCGTCCATGCGCCAGACAGGGTTTCTACCGCGGTGAAACGAGAATATCCCAGCCGATTTTGCCAATCAGCAGCACGGTCATGATCAGGAACACGGTGCGCACGAAACCGCTGCCATGCCGTATCGCCAGCTTGCTGCCCAACTGGGCGCCGGCGATGTTGCAGAGCGCCATGCCGAGGCCAAGTGCCCAGAGGACATGTCCGGAAGGGGCGAAGAGTAACAGCGCGCCGGCATTCGTCGCCGCATTGACGATCTTCGCGCTGGCCGAGGCATGCAGGAAATCCATCCCGAAGAGGCGCACGAAGGCGAAGATCATGAAGCTGCCCGCACCTGGACCGAAGAAGCCGTCATAGAAGCCGAGCACCGCACCGATGCCGATTGCGACTGCAAACGCATGCTGTGCAGCGACGCGAGGTGAGCGCTTGCTTACGCCAAAGTCCGGCTTGGTCCAGGTATAGACCGCGACCGCCAGCAGCAAGACCAGCACCATCGGCCGCACCACGTCCTTGGGCAGCCACGCCACCACCGCCGCGCCGGCGAAGGAAAACAGGAAAGCCGCAATGGCGGCGGGCAGCACCAGATTCCACGGCATCACCACGGCCCGCACGTAACGCCGCGCCGCGTTCAGGGTGCCGAAAATCGAGGCAATCTTGTTCGTGCCGAACAGCGTCGCCGGTGCTTCGCGCGGCAGTCCGGCGAACAGGGCCGGTACTTGGATCAGTCCACCGCCGCCGGCCACGGCATCGACGAAGCCGGCAAAAGCGGCAGCCAGCAACAGCGTCAGCCAGAGCGGATCGATTTCGATCATCGAGGTGCCGTCCTGCCAGCACTGACTTTGCTCATTTGCCGATGCAGAAACGGCCGAAGATCGTGCCGAGCAAATCGTCGGCCGTGAATTCCCCGGTGATGCGCGACAACGCGGCCTGGGCGAGACGCAGTTCCTCGGCGGCCAACTCGAGCTGTCCCAGTTGCTTGGCCGCGGTCTTCAGCCGTGTATCCGCTTCGGAAAGTGCCTCGAGGTGACGTGCACGGGCAAGCAGGGCATCCTCGCCATGACCGCGCCAGCCGGCAATGCGCAGCAGCTCATCATGCAGCAACGGGATGCCGTCGCCACTTTTTGCCGACAGCACGAGATGCACCGTGTCCATCTCGACCCGCCGCTCGGCCCGTAGCAGGGCGAGGTCGCATTTGTTTTCGATGACCACGCGCTCGATGCCCGTGGGCAGCCGCGCCGCGATCGCTAGATCGGCGGGCGTGACACCGCTGCGCGCATCGACAATCTGCAGGATCACGTCGGCCTTCTCGATTTCGCGCCAGGTCCGATCGATGCCGATCCGCTCGACCACGTCCTCGGTATCCCGCAAGCCGGCCGTGTCGATGACATGCAGCGGAATGCCCTCGACCTGGATGGTCTCGCGCAGGGCGTCCCGGGTCGTACCGGCAATCTCGGTGACGATGGCCCGTTCCTCGCCGGCCAGCCGGTTGAGCAGGGAACTCTTGCCCACGTTGGGCAGGCCCGCCAGTACGACCGTCAGACCAGAGCGCAGCACGCTGCCGTCGCGCGCCCGGGCGCGTAGCTGGGCCAAATCGCTGGTCAGATTCGCCAACCGCGGCACGATGTCGGTATCGGCCAGCGGGTCGATCTCCTCGTCGGGAAAATCCAATGTCGCCTCGATCAGCGCACGCAGCTCGATCAGGCCGTCAGTAAGCGCTCGCACTGCCCGCGAAAACTCCCCCGAGAGCGAGCGCAGTGCCGCTCGGGCGGCCTGTGCCGAAGCTGCCTCGATCAGGTCGGCGATGGCTTCCGCCTGCGCCAGGTCGATCTTGTCGTTGTCGAATGCCCGACGCGAAAACTCGCCCGGCTCGGCCAGCCGCGCGCCCAGTTCGACGCAACGTGCCAGCAGCGCATGCATCACCACCGGACCCCCATGGCCGTGCAGTTCGAGCACATCCTCGCCGGTAAAGGAATGCGGTGCGGGAAAGTAGAGGATCAGGCCAGTGTCCAGGGGTTGGCCGTCCGATGCCAGGAAATCGGCCAGTGTCGCGCGCCGCGGTTGGGGGGTCTTGCTGGTCAAAGCCTCCGCGAAGCACGTCAAATCATAGCCCGATACTCGCACAATGCCGATGCCACCCCTGCCGGGTGGTGTGGCGATGGCGGCGATTGTGTCAGTGCGCCTTGAGGCCGGCACTTTCGATCATGCGGTTGACCTGCCACTGCTGGGCAATCGACAGTGCATTGTTTACTGTCCAGTAGAGCACCAAGCCCGCGGGGAAGAACAGGAACATACCGGTGAAGATGATCGGCATCCACAACACGATCTTCGCCTGGATCGGATCCGGGGGCGTCGGGTTGAGTTTGGTCTGCACGAACATCGACACACCCATGATCAGCGGCAGGATGTAGAAGGGATCCTTGACCGACAAGTCGGTAATCCAGCCGAGCCAGGGTGCGCCGCGCATCTCGACGGTGCCAAGCAGTACCCAGTAGAGCGCGATGAAGACGGGAATCTGCACGAGGATGGGCAGGCAGCCGCCAAGCGGATTCACCTTCTCGCGCTTGTAGAGTTCCATCATTTCCTGGTTCATGCGCTGCTTGTCGTCGGCGTAGGTTTCCTTCAGCTTCATCAGCTTCGGGGTCAGCACGCGCATTTTCGCCATCGACTTGTAGCTTGCGGCGGACAGCGGGAAAAAGGCCGCCTTGATCAGGATCGTGAGGCCGATGATTGCCCAGCCCCAGTTGCCGACGAGCTTGTAGATCCATTCGAGAACCCAAAA
This sequence comes from uncultured Methyloversatilis sp., assembly GCA_964617225.1. Classification (GTDB taxonomy): domain Bacteria; phylum Pseudomonadota; class Gammaproteobacteria; order Burkholderiales; family Rhodocyclaceae; genus Sulfuricystis. Next base: position 6,200 of record CAZTWA010000016.1, on the reverse strand, counting down.
CAGCGGCGCGGCGATGAAGGTCAGCCAGCCATAATCGACCACGAGTTCGAGGCCCGGAGCGATTTTCTCGAGCTTGTCCTGCTCCTGCGGGCCGGCATAGAGCGGCATGACAAGGTTGTCGCCGGCGAACGGCACCACGATACCGGCCGCATACAGGTTGCCATCGATCTTGCGGGTGAAATATTCGCGCTCGCCACCAGCCGGAATCCAGGCCGAGAAGAAATAGTGCTGCACCATCGCCACCCAGCCGTTGTCGGCAGCGGTCGGGTGCTTGTTCTTGCCACCGAAATCGCCGAAGTCGACCTTCTTGAACTTTTCCTGATCCGTGTAGATCGCCGCGCCGGTGAAGGTCGCCGTCGACATCGCGCCGCCCGAGCCATCCGGGGACTTGTCGTCGCGGGTCAGCTGGTAGTACGCGTAGGTTCCGGCAGGAACGGGAACATCAACGAACTTGTGCTCGACATCGACGAGGTAGCTGCCGCGCTTGAAGACATAGGTCTTGACCACCTTGCCGCCACCCTGAAGGGCTGCCTCGAGCGGCACACGCAACTCGCTGTCGCCTGCCTTGAGTTCCATGCTTTCCGCCGGCAGCTTCCAAAGCGACTTGTGGTTGGGCAAGCCCGTCCCGATCAGGCCGGACTGGGCCGCATAGGCGTGCGCCGGGTCCAGGAGAACGAAAAGCTGGTCCGGCTTTTCGTGGGCCTGATGCTTCAGCAGTTCCAGCCGAACCAGGTCGCCGCCCTGCGCTGAAACCTCGGCATTTACCAGATCGGTCCGGATCTTCAGCACGGGCGCCTGGGCTGCGGACACGCCACCCACACCGCCCGCGCTACCTGTTGGCACCGGACCAGGCGTAACTGCGGCAGTTGGCGCCGAGGGAACGGCAGCACTCCCTGGCGTGCTGCCAGCAGCCGGCGTTATGCTCGCGGACTGGCTCGTTGCGGTCGGCGGCGGCAGATCCTTGCGCTGCCAGGCATCCCACAACATCATGCAGGAGAAAAAGAAGACCAGCAGCAGTATCAGGCGTTGGTTGTCCATGGTCGATTGCATCAACGGCAAGTCAAAAGAGGGGCCATTCTACGGCACGGGATCGTGTCCGCCCGGATGCCAGGGATGGCAGCGGAAGATGCGGCACAGCGCCAGCCAGCCGCCCTTGAGCGCGCCGTGCTTTTCCAGCGCCTCGATGGCATAGTGCGAACAAGAAGGATGAAAGCGGCAACTGGGCGGGATGAACGGGCTGACTATCAGTTGATAGGCACGCACCAGCCAGATCAGCGGCTTGGCAAGGAGCGCTTTCAAGCGCTGGCCTTTTCCCTGCAGCGATCGAACAGGGCGGCAATCTCCGCGCGCCATGCCGGCTTGTCGGACAGTTCGATCTTCTGCGTCAGCCGCAACACCAGATCCATCGGGGGCAGCGAACTGCGCCGCAATCGAAAGATTTCCCGCGCCTGGCGTTTGACGGCATTGCGCAGGACAGCGGTTGGCGCCTGCTTCTTCGGGATCACCAGGCCGAGTCGAGCGCGTTCCAGACCATTCGGGCGGCAATGCACGGCGAACACCTTGCCGCGCACGACTTGCTTCGAGGCGAATGCCGCTGAAAATTCGGCGGGCTTCAGCAGCCGATACGGCCGCGCAAAACCGTAATTACTGGCGGAATCAGTTTCGCCCAAGCAGGAATTCAGACCGCCAGACGATGGCGTCCCTTGGCCCGACGGGCACGCAGGACAGCACGACCACCACGGGTACGGGAACGAACGAGGAAGCCGTGGGTGCGCTTGCGGCGCACGACAGAGGGTTGGTAAGTGCGTTTCATGACGGGAATCCTTAAAGGAAAAGCGCGCGATTACAACCTGTTAGGGGCTTTCTTGTCAAGCTTTTTTTCTCCGCGGCCATTCGGTCCGGGTCAAGATTGCTTGTGGATAAATCCCCCGTTTTCGTTAGAATCCAAGGTTTCGCGATGCCGGTACCGCCAATCGGATACGGCATTCCATGAACCTCCCGGCTTGGTAAATTACCTGTCAGCCGGGATACATAACTACGATAATTCAAATAGTTGAATGAAACAATTCTGGGCTGACTGTTTGACGCGCTTCGAGAACGAATTGCCGTCGCAACAGTTCAATGCATGGATCAAATCGCTGCGTGTCGAAACCTTCGATGCGGAACGGCGTCTGCGCCTGCTCGCCCCCAACGGCTTCATTCTGCGCTGGGTGAGGGACCGCTATCTGGATCGCGTCGAAGCCCTCTCGCGCCAGTTCTTTCCGGAACCGATCACCATCGATCTGGCCCTGGACGAAACGCCAATCGGCCTGCTGCGCGATGCTGAAAACAAGGATGCAATCACCGGCATCGAACAAGATTTCATCAACGACGAGGACCTATGCCTCGATCCTCGCTCCATCTCACCGATCGATCTGCCGGAATACGGCAAGACCCGCCTTAACCCTGACTTCACCTTCAATACGCTGGTTACCGGCCGTTCCAACGATCTCGCGCGTGCGGCGGCCCAGCAGGTTGCCCTGAATCCCGGGGCTTCCTACAACCCGCTGTTCGTTTACGGCGGCGTCGGCCTGGGCAAGACCCACCTCGTGCATGCCCTCGGCAACGAAGTGCTGCGGCATGCTCCGGACAAAATCATCCGCTACATTCATGCCGAGGATTATTACTCCGACGTCATTCGCGCCTATCAGCAGAAATCCTTCGATACCTTCAAGCGTGCGTATCGCACACTCGACGTCCTGCTGATCGACGACATCCAGTTCTTCAACGGCAAGGCGCGGACGCAGGAAGAGTTTTTCTACGTCTTCAATGCATTGGTCGAAGCCAAGAAACAGATTGTCATCACCTGCGATACCTACCCGAAGGACATCCAGGGTCTCGAAGAACGCCTGATCTCGCGCTTCGACTGGGGTCTGACCGTGCAGATCGAACCCCCGGAACTGGAAATGCGTGTCGCCATCCTGAAAAAGAAGGCCGACAGCGAGGCGATCCAGCTGGGCGACGACGTCGCTTTCCTGATTGCCAAAAACCTGCGCTCCAATGTGCGCGAACTGGAAGGCGCACTCAAGAAAGTCCTCGCCTTCGCGCGCTTCCACAACCGTGACATCAGCCTCGAACTCGCCAAGGAAGCGCTCAAGGACATCATCGGTGCCCATAATCGGCAGATCACACTGGAGGTGATCCAGAAGACCGTCGCCGATTACTTCAAGATCAAGGTTGCCGACATGTATTCGCAAAAGCGCACCCGAGCCATTGCCCGTCCGCGCCAGGTTGCGATGTGGCTGGCCCGTGATCTCACACCACACAGCCTGCCTGAAATCGGTGATGCCTTCGGCGGCCGCGATCACACTACCGTCCTCCATGCCTGTCGTACCATCACCGACCTGCGCGGAAAAGATACACATCTAAACAATGACTTGCTCGTCCTTTCCCAAACCATCAAGGGCTGAATGATGCGGCGAACAATCCTATGAACAAGCTTGGGAAAGAATGTGGATAAATTTTCACCTGCTATTGGAAACATCAACTATCCACAATTTTCCACAAAATATACCGACTGTCGTCCCAAGGGTTATCAAGAGCTCAACCGATTCTTTCTAAAGCAATTAATCCAGATGTCCACAGAAATGACGTTCCCTCAATATCATCATTAAGGGGTTTACTTAGATGCTTCTATATAAAGGCTCACGCGACCAGTTTCTGATTCCCCTGCAATCGGTCTGCGGCATCGTTGAAAAACGCCATACCCTGCCGATCCTGTCGAACGTGCTGATCGAGAAGATGGGCGAGCAGCTGATGCTGCTGGCAACCGACATCGAAATGCAGATCCGGACCAGCACGGTTTCGAGTGGTGCGGAATCGGTCGCGATCACCGTCGCGGCGCGCAAGTTGCAGGACATCCTGCGGTCTCTGCCGGAAAGCGCCGAAGTCAGCCTGAATCTGGATGAGCGACGCTTGCAACTCAAGGCGGGCAAGAGCCGGTTCAATCTGCAGACGCTGCCGGCGGAAGACTTTCCGCGCATGGCTGAATCGACCGGCAAGACCACGGTTATCAAGCTGACGCAAAAGCAGTTCAAGCGCCAGCTGGCGCTGGTGCAATACGCGATGGCGCAGCAGGATATTCGCTATTACCTGAACGGCCTGCTGATGGTCGCGCAGGGCACCGAGCTGAAGCTGGTGGCTACCGATGGCCATCGTCTGGCCTATGCGAGCGAGGACATCGGCACTGCGCAAGAAGACCGCGTGGAAGTCATTCTGCCGCGCAAGACGGTGCTCGAACTGTCGCGCCAGTTGGCGGACAACGACGAAGCCTTGGAAATTTCCCTGACCCCGACGCAGGCGCGCTTTAATTTCGGCAACGTCGAATTCGTCAGCAAGCTGATCGACGGCAAGTTTCCCGATTACGAGCGCGTCATCCCGCAACATCAGGGCAAAATCATCAGTCTCGATCGCGCGCTCCTGCAACACTCGCTGCAACGCGCGGCGATCCTCACCAATGAAAAATTCCGCGGCGTTCGCTTGGTCCTCTCGGCGGGCAGCCTGAAGATCCTGTCGACCAATGCGGAAAACGAGGAAGCGCAGGAAGAAATCGAAATCGACTACAACGGGGATGGCCTCGACGTCGGCTTCAACGTCAACTACCTGCTCGACGTGCTCAACAACATCGCCACCGAGACGATCGAAATGCGGCTGGCCGACAGCAATTCCAGCGCACTGATCATGCTGCCGGGCAACGAGCGCTTCAAGTACGTCGTCATGCCGATGCGCATTTAACGGAAACTGATCGGAAAACAATGACTGAGAACACCCAGCCGCAAGGCCAGCCGAGCGACGGTTACAACGAGGACTCGATCCAGCAGCTCGAAGGCCTGGAGGCCGTGCGCAAGCGCCCGGGCATGTACATCGGCGATACCTCCGATGGCACCGGCCTGCACCACATGGTGTTCGAGGTTGTCGATAACGCCATTGACGAGGCGCTGGCCGGTCATTGCGACGAAATCGTCATCACCATCCATACCGACAATTCCATCTCAGTGACCGACAACGGGCGCGGCATCCCGGTCGGCGTGAAGTTCGACGACAAACATGAACCGAAACGCTCCGCGGCCGAGATCGTCATGTGCGTGCTGCATGCCGGGGGCAAGTTCAACCAGAATTCCTACAAGGTTTCCGGTGGCTTGCACGGCGTCGGCGTGTCCTGCGTCAATGCCTTGTCGAAGTGGCTGCGGCTGACCATCCGCCGCGACGGCAAGAAGCATTTCATGGAATTCAATCGCGGCCATGCCATCGACCGTATCGTTGAAACGCAGAACGGTGTCGAGGTCAGCCCGCTGAAGGTCGTCGGTGAAACCAAGGGACGCGGCACCGAAGTGCATTTCCTCGCTGACGAGGAAATCTTCGGCACCATCGAATTCCACTACGACATCCTCGCCAAGCGTTTGCGCGAACTGTCCTTCCTCAACAACGGCGTGCGCATCAAGCTCCTCGACCAGCGTACCGGCAAGGAAGAGGACTTCGCGTTCTCCGGTGGCGTGCAGGGCTTCGTCGAATACATCAACCGCAGCAAGACCGTGTTGCATCCGACCGTGTTCTATTCGTCCGGGGAATCCAAGGTGGGTGACTCGGGCGTCACGATTGGCGTCGAAGTGGCGATGCAGTGGAACGACTCGTATGCCGAACAGGTGCTCTGCTACACCAACAACATTCCACAGGCCGATGGCGGCACGCACCTGACCGGCCTCCGGCAGGCGATGACGCGCGTCATCAACAAGTACATCGAGGAAAACGAGATCGCCAAGAAGGCGAAGGTCGAGATTGCCGGCGACGACATGCGCGAGGGTCTGGCCTGCGTGCTGTCGGTAAAGATGCCCGATCCCAAGTTCGCCTCGCAGACCAAGATGAAGCTGGTGTCTTCCGAGGCCCTGCCAGCAGTGCAGGAAGTCGTGGCGCAAAAGCTCGCCGAGTTCCTGCTCGAGAAGCCGGGTGATGCCAAAGTCATCACCGGGAAAATCGTCGAGGCGGCGCGGGCACGCGAAGCGGCACGCAAGGCACGCGAGATGACGCGCCGCAAGGGCGTGCTCGACAACATCGGCCTGCCGGGCAAGCTGGCGGACTGCCAGGAAAAGGATCCGGCACTCTGCGAGCTCTACATCGTCGAGGGTGATTCGGCCGGCGGTTCCGCCAAGCAGGGCCGCGACCGC
>CAZTWA010000015.1:0-24382 GCA_964617225.1 uncultured Methyloversatilis sp. | reverse complement strand
TCCGCCGTCTTCGACATGAAGCCGATGCCGGCGTAGAGCAGGATGGTGGCGAACAGGAACAGGTAGCCGAGAATCTTGTTCGGCACGCCCATCATCTCGAGGATGCCGACGATCACCACGAAGGTGATGAAGCCGCCGGTGTAGAAGGTGTAGTACTTCTTCAGTTGATTGAAGAAGGCTTTGTTGCCTTGAGCAGCGGTAGCCATCAGTCTTCCTCCCCTTCGTGGACGCCGTATTCCTTGTCCAGATTGTTCATGTATCTGCCGTAGTACCAGATGATCAGCACATACACGATGAGGGAGCCCTGGGCACCCATGTAGAAGCCCAGCGGGCCGATGATTTCGATGCCATTCAATTCGCGCGCGAACCATGACACCACGTAGGTTACGAAGAACCACAGCGCCAGCAGGATTGCGGTAATCCTGAGGTTTCTGCTCCAGTACTCCCGATGCTTATCGGTAAGCTGCATGTAAAAGCCTCCTCGAGTTATTAGAAATACTTCGCATTTCAACTTGCCACGAAACCCTGCAATCGCCCACCGTCTCTGCGATGTGGGACTGCGCACTGCATTTCGCGCGAAATTGCGAATGCCGAATGATCGGCTACGAAAACTTAATGAGGGCTTACCGAATCAAAATATTTGACGCTGCAATGCAACATCTGAATACCTGCGGAAAGTAATAAGCCGGCACGGCCGGTGCGCCGACCCTGCAACAACGATTTATGCAGTCCGGTTAGGGGCGCGCGTGCCGGCTCAGAACGGCAGTTCGGGAATCAGCGCCATGAGGTCGGCGCGCTCGGTGTCCTGCACCAGCTTGCGGGCGCGCTTCGGCTCGAAGTCGACGAGCTTCTCGACCACGGCCTTGACCTCGTCGGGCCGGTGCGCATGATGCAAGGCCATGCCCCACTGGTAATAGGCTTCACCGTTCATCGGCTGCAGCCGGACGGCTTCCTTGAGGGCCGTGGCCGCTTCCTGATGCTGGCCGAGGCGCGCGTGCGCGAGGCCCATGCCGTACCAGGCGCGGTCGAGCGATGGCTTGATCCGCACCGCTTGCTTGAATGCGTCGAGGGCCGCCGCCGCCTTGCCGGCGTGCTCGCGCACGAAGCCGAGGTTGAACCAGCTGCTGTCGTCCTGCGCATCAATGGCCAGCACCTGCTCGAACCAGCTTTCCGCTTCCGCCCACTGCTTGCGGCCGGCGGCGATGGCAGCGAGATGGCGCGCCGCGCGCGTATCCCGGGGGGCCGCGCGATGCGCGTCGACGTACGCCGCATAGGCGACATTTTCCTTGCCGAAGAAATGAAACAGCCAGCCGCGGGCATAATGGCGCATGTGATCGTAGTTCATACCGGTTTTCTCCTGCCCGTCCTTATCTAGTCTTCCATAATGCATATCGAACTGCTCGTCATCGGCATCCTGCGCGCGCTCGTCGAAGTCGCGCTGCTGTTCCTCCTCGGCCAGGGCATCCTCGCCCTGCTCGCTGGCAGCCGGCGCCACGACAACGCCATCTACAAACTCTTCGTGATTGTCACGCAGCCTGTGCTGAAACTGGTGCGCATGATATCGCCCCCGCAGATCATCGACCGGCATTTGCCGTTCGTGGCGTTTTTCGTGCTCTTCTGGCTGTGGATCGGACTCGCCTGGTTGAAGCGAGTCTACTGCGAAGCCAACCTGCTCCAGTGCTAGTTACTTTTCCAAAGTCGGCGCTGGCGTGACGGCAGTTTCGGTCACGGTCGCCGCGGTGCCGTTCGCTTTCACGATCGGCTCGGGTTGCCAGCCGAGCAGCATCACCATGCAGAGGTAGCTGACGACATAGGCCAGGGCGACGTGCCAGCCGTGGCGCAGCCACTGGCCGACCGACTTGGCTTGCGGGAACATGTTCGACAGGGCCACGCCGGCGGAGGAACCGAACCAGACCATCGAACCGCCGAAGCCGACCGCAAAAGCGAGGAAGCCCCAGTCGTAACCGTTCTGCTTGATCGCCAGTGCTGTCAGCGGGATGTTGTCGAACACGGCGGAGATGAAGCCGAGCCCGAACGCGGTCTGCCACGAGGGCGCGGGAAGTTTTTCCACCGGCATCATTGATGCGGCGGTGACGAGGAACAGCAGGAACAAGGTACCCTTGAGCGATTCGCCGATGACCTCCCAGTCGTGGCGCCGTACCGGGATCGTCAGCAGGATCGCCACCCAGACGGCGACGCCGATGAAGGGGAAATGATCGGCCCGCTCGGGCATGTTCGAATTGACGAAGATGTTGGTGCCCATCGCGAATAGCAGGATCAGCACGACGATCACGATCCGCGCCCAGTCGATATGGGTGTGCGCGTGCGCGTTCTTGAGAATTGGCGAGTAGGCATGCTGCTGCTTTGCGGCGAAGACCCCGAAGACCGCCAGGGCGATCGCGGAAGCCAGAATCGCGTGGAATACGCTGCTCGGCCTTACGCCCGCGATCCACATCATGGTCGTGGTCGTGTCGCCGACCACCGAGAATGCCCCGCCGGCGTTGGAAGCCGCGACGATCGCGGCGAGGTAACCGATATGGACCTTGGCCTTGAAAATCTGGTGCGCCATTGCGCCGCCGATCAAGGCTGCGGCAATGTTGTCGAGGAAGCTGGAGATGACCCAGATCATCGCCAGCAATACGAAGCCGCCCTTCCAGTCGTCAGGCAGGTAGCGGGGCAGGATGACCGGCACGTGGCTCTTCTCGAAATGCCGCGCCAGAACTGCAAAGCCCATCAGCAGGCAGAACAGGTTGGCCAAGGTGACCCACTCATGCCCCAGGTGTGCAACGAATCCGGTGAGGCCGTCGCCGGTCTTGAAGCCGGTGATGGTGATCTTGTAGAGCGAGACGGCGAGGACGCCAGTGAGGGCGACGTAGAACGTCTGGTGGTGGAAGAGGGCGACGCCGAGCAGCGTCAGTGCGAACAGGATGAATTCGATGGGGATGCCGGCAATGGCGGGGCCTTCGCTCGCCCAGGCTGATGTGGCAAACAGTGTGAGGGCGAGCGTGAGGCCGGCCATGCCCGCCAAGCGCGCGCCTGGCGTCCCGGTAGCGACTGTCATTATTTTCTTCCCCCTTATGTGTATCAGCAAAAGCTGAAATACTCTGCAACGCTACAAGATGTCCTCTTACAGCGGGCTTACCGGTTTGCTTGCAGGCAAAGAAAAAGGCCAACCCGGAGGTTGGCCTTTTCGTTGCGACGGTGAGGCTTAATGCGCTGAAGCGGATGCCGCGCCAACGCCCGTTTCCGAGCGGGTCAGCTGATCGCCAAACAATGCGCGTTCCTTTTGCGCCTGCGCGCTGTTGTCGAACTTCGATACCAGCCAGATGATGGCGAAGGCTGCCGTCATCGAGAAGATGGCGGCGGACGCATACGGGAACATCGCACTGCCTTTCGGGTTGCCTAGCGCAGCTTCCCAGACCGCCGGCGACATGATCGTCAAGGCCACGGACAGAACCAGGCCGACGCTACCCCCAGCCACCGCACCCTTGGTGGTGCAGTCTTTCCACAACACGGACATGAACAGTACCGGGAAGTTGGCCGAGCAGGCGACCGTGAAGGCCAGCATCACCATGAAGGCGACGTTCTGCTTCTCGAAGATAATGCCGAGCAATACCGCCACGATGCCGAGGATCACCGTGGTGATCTTGGAGACGCGCAGTTCGGTCGCGCTATCGACGTTGCCATGACGCCAGACCGAGGCGTAGAGGTCATGCGACACGGCCGAGGCGCCCGAAAGCGTCAGGCCGGCGACTACTGCCAGAATCGTGGCGAAAGCGACCGCGGAGATGAAGCCGAGGAACATGTTGCCGCCCACGGCGTTGGCGAGGTGCACCGCCGCCATGTTGCCGCCGCCCTTGAGGCCCTTGGCGATGTCGCCATCGACGTAATAGGCCGCCGGGTCCTGCGTCAGCAACACGACGGCGCCGAAGCCGATAATGAAGGTGAGGATGTAGAAGTAACCGATCCAGGTCGTTGCCCAGGCCACGGACTTGCGGGCTTCCTTGGCGTTCGGCACGGTGAAGAAACGCATCAGGATATGCGGCAGGCCGGCGGTGCCGAACATCAGCGCCATGCCGACGGAGATCGCCGAGATCGGATCATTGATCAGCGCACCGGGACCCATGATCGCATCATGCTTGGCATGCACTTCCACCGCCTTGGAGAACAGGGCCTCGGGCGAGAAACCAAACTGAAACAGCACCATCACCGCCATGAAGGTCGCGCCGATGAGCAGCATGACGGCCTTGATGATCTGCACCCAGGTCGTCGCGGTCATGCCGCCGAACAGCACGTACATCATCATGATGACGCCAACCAGCATCACCGCATAGATGTAGTCGAGGCCGAACAGCACCTTGATGAGCTGACCGGCGCCAACCATCTGGGCGATCAGGTAGAAAGCCACCACCACCAGCGTACCGGTCGCGGCAAAGCTGCGCAGCGGGGTCTGGGCGAAGCGGTAAGACGCCACGTCGGCGAAGGTGAACTTGCCGAGGTTGCGCAAGCGCTCGGCCATCAGGAAGGTGATGACGGGCCAGCCGACCAACCAGCCGATCGAGAAGATCAGGCCGTCGAAGCCGGAGGCGAACACCAGACCGGAAATGCCGAGGAACGAAGCCGCCGACATGTAATCGCCGGCAATCGCCAGGCCATTCTGGAAGCCGGTGATGCCACCGCCTGCCGTGTAGAAGTCAGCCGCCGACTTGGTCTTGGAGGCCGCCCACTTGGTGATCCACAGGGTGGCGCCAACGAAGATGGCGAACATCGCGATGGCTGTCCAGTTGGTGGTCTGCTTCTGGGTCTGGCCGAGATCGGCGCCAGCGGCGATGGCCATGCCGGCAGCGCCGGCGAGCAATACGGCCGCGGCCGCGTAGATGAATTTGAGGGTGGGATTCACTTGGTGGCTTCCTTGATGATGGCTTCGGCTTCGGTGTCGAACTCGGTGTTGGCGCGACGCACGTAGATCCAGGTCAGGATGATGGTGAACACGATGACGCCGACACCCATCGGAATGCCGATGGAGGTCACCATGCCTTCACCGATCTTGGTGGCCAGGAAAGGCTTGTTGAAGGCGATGAGCAGGATGTAGCCGTAGTAGGCGATGATCATGAGAATGCTCATCACGATCGAATAGGAGTTGCGTTTGTTAACGAACGCTTGGAATTTCGGGTTTGACCGAATGCGTTCCCAGGTTTCTTGTGCCATGTGCCCCTCTGGAATATATATGGTTATCAAATGGACCTATATTACTGCGGCGCACAATTTATAAGACGAAGCCTTACAAAGGACTTACCCGTCCCGTATGTTGCAGTGAAACATGAAAAATTTACAAATTGGGCGTGCTGAGGGGGGCGTCTGCCAGCGGCAGGCTGACGACAACCGTCAAGCCGCCACCGGGGGTGTCCTGCAGGTGGATTTCGCCGCCCTGCTGAACGACGATCTCCCGGACAATGGCGAGACCGAGGCCGCTGCCGGGAATGTCGGCGCCGGCGAGACGGTGGAACCGGTCAAAAACCCGCGGTTTGTCCCCATCGGGAATGCCCGGCCCGTTGTCGGCAATCTGCAAGCAGGCCTTGTTGCCCATCGCCTCGACGCTGACATCCACCTGGCCGCCGGGCTTTCCGTAGCGGATCGCGTTGTCGATGAGGTTGCCGAGGACCGTCTGCAGATCCGCACGGTTCGCATGAATCCATGCGGCATCGCTGGAAAGCAGGCCGAGATCGATACCCTGCGCCGCGGCAATATCGGCAAATTCCACGACGTTCTGGCGGGCGAGTGCATCCAGTCGGAAGGTTTCCTGGGGTTGGCTGCCCGCGGCCTCGGGACTGCAACGGGCCAGTTGCAATAGTTGCTCGACCAGTCGGGTTGCCCGGCTGACGCTGGTTTGCAGGGTTTCCAGTGCGGCACGACGTTCGGTTTCCGTCGGGCTGGCCAACGCGATCTGCGTCTGAAGCTTGATGGCGGTCAGCGGCGTACGCAATTCGTGCGCGGCATCGGCAACGAAGCGGCGCTGGTCACTCAGCACGCGGTCGAGGCGCGTCAGCAGGGTGTTCAGGGCGCCGACCAGCGGGGTGATCTCGCGCGGGAACTGTGCCGGTGGCAAGGGCCGTAGCGCATCGAGCTCCTGCGCCGCAATGCCTTCCTGGATCGTCTTGAGGGGCTGCAGCGCCTTGTGGACGGCGAGCGATAGCAGGCCGCCGAGGATAAAGATCAGCATGGCCAGCGGCAGCAGCAGCCACGGACTGATCTCCGCGAACATCAGCAGGCGGTTCGTGGCCGAGTTGGCGACCTGCACCGTTGCCTCGTCGCGCGTCAAGGTATAGATGTGCCATTCCTCGCCACGCCAATCGAGCCGGTGCTGGCCCGGCAGCTGGCGCGGCAACAAGAGTTCGGGGCGCGAGCTGAACTTGAGTGAGCCGTCCGTGTTCCAGATCTGGCTGACGAACTGCACGTCATTGGGGCTGCCGATCGGCTCGACGCCATACTGGAGAATCGAATAGGCGATCTGCTCGAGCGCGAAATCGCGGACGCGGTTGAAGCCGTCCCAGGCGAGTTGATAGGTGATCAGGCTGATCAGCAGGGTGGCGACGGCAAAGGCGCCCGTCTGCCAGACCAGTAACCGCAGCCGGATCGAATTCAACTGGCCTCGACCACCTTGTAGCCGACGCCGCGCACGTTGCGGATCCAGTCGCCGCCGAGCTTGCGCCGCAGGCGGTGGAGCAGGACCTCGACGGCATTGCTGGCCACTTCGTCCTCCCACCCGTACAGCCGCTCCTCCATTTCGCGCAGGGAAATGACCGTGCCCGGGGCCTCCATCAGCGAAACGAGCAGGGCGAATTCGCGCGCGGTCAGGTTGATTTCCTTGCCGTCGATGCTGACGGTGCAGGTCGAGGGAATGACGCAGAGCTTGCCGACGCGCAGCTCGCGCTGGATGCGCGCCTGGCCGCGCCGCAAGAGGGCATGGACGCGCGCGACCAGTTCTTCGAGGTCGAAGGGCTTGACGAGGTAATCGTCGGCGCCGCGGTTCAGGCCGGCGATGCGGTCGGGGATGGTATCGCGTGCCGTGACGACCAGCACGGGGAGCATGTTCTCCTTGCGCCGCAAGCGGTCGAGCAGGTCGAGGCCGTCGAGCTTGGGCATGCCCAGATCGAGAATCAGCAGGGCATAGCGGCCGACGTCGAGCGCAAGATAGGCTTCTTCGCCATCACGCACCCAGTCGATGGTGAAGCCGGCCAGACGCAGACCTTGCGCGATGCTGGCGCCAACTTGAGGATCATCCTCGGCAAGCAGAATCTTCATGATCTTGGCAGAAAAATGAAAAACGGCGGGAGAATCTTACTCTCCCGCCGTCCTGCCAGCGCTGACTCTTGGTGCAATTGCCGGATCAGGCGATGCCGGGGTTGTTGCCGATACCCACCAGGCGCGGGGTGTTGAGCTGGCGCGTCGTCACGGTCTTCTTGTCGCGCAGCCAGCGGGCCACCACCTCCCAGATCGGTTCGCCGGTGGCGTTTTCGGCGACGGGCGCCCAGCCGGCGACCTTGTACCTCTTGCTGGCGTCGAGCGGCTTGCCGTTCAGGCGCATGTCCTGGATGCGGTTGCCGATCTTCGCGTTCGGGTCGCAGGCGTAAGTCAGCCCGCCGACGCGCACCATGTCGCCGCCCTGCTGGTAGTAGGGGTCGGGGTTGAACAGGTTGTCGCAGACATCCTCGAGGATGACCTTGATCTGCTCGCCCGTCATTTCGGTCAGCGTCGACATCGGATAGGTAATCGCAGTCTGATCCATGACGTGTTCGAAGGTGATCGCCTGACCCGGCAGGATCGACGTGCCCCAGCGGAAGCCGGGCGAGAAGGCGAGTTCGGCGCCCTTCACTTCCATCAACGCGTCGAGGATCAGCTGGTCCCAGCTACCGTTGAAATTGCCGCGGCGATAAAGCAGGCCCTCGCTGACGGCCAGTTTCTCTTCAAGCTTGTCCTTGTAGGGGGCGCGCACCTTCTCGATCAACGCCGCCATGTCCTTGTCGGCCGCCAGCAGGTTGGAGAAGATCGGCAACAGCTTGTAGCGGAAATCGGAGACTTTCCCGCCCTTGACGTCGAAGTCGAGCACGCCGAGGAACTTGCCGTTCGAGCCGGCGTTGGTGACCAGCGTGACGCCACCCTTGTTCTGTACCTTGACCGGCTGCGGTACGCCGTCGTGCGTGTGGCCGCCGAGAATGGCGTCGATGCCGGTGACGCGGCTGGCCATCTTGAGGTCGACATCCATGCCGTTGTGCGAGAGCACCACCACAACCTGGGCGCCTTGCGCGCGGGCCTCATTGACGGCCTTCTGCATCTCCTCGTCCTGGATGCCGAAAGTCCAGTCCGGCACCATGTAGCGCGGGTTGGCGATCGGGGTGTAGGGGAAGGACTGGCCGACGACGGCGACCTTGACGCCGTTCATCTCTCGCATCGCATAGGGTTTGAAGACCGGGTCGCCGAAGTCGGTGGTCTTGACGTTTTGGGCAACAAAATCGACCTTGCCGGCGAAATCCTTCTCGACGATTTCCTTGACGCGCTTGTCGCCAAGCGTGTACTCCCAGTGACCCGTCATCACGTCAACGCCCAGCGTCTTGCAGGCGTCGACCATGTCCTGTCCCTTGGTCCATAGCGCCGTACCCGAACCTTGCCAGGTGTCGCCCCCATCGAGCAGCAGCGCGTTTGGCCGGCCAGCGCGCAATTGCTTGACCAGCGTGGCCAGATGGGCGAAGCCGCCGACCTGACCATACGTCTTCGCGGCCTGCGTGAAGTCGAGGTAGCTGAAGGCATGCGCCTCACGCGTGCCCGGCTTGATGCCGTAGGTTTTCAGCAACTGTTCGCCGACGATGTGCGGTGTTTTTCCCAAAGCACCGGCGATGCCGATATTGACGTTCGGCTCGCGGAACCAGATGGGCAGCAACTGCGCGTGGCAATCGGTGAAATGCAGGAAATGCACGTTGCCGAAGCGCGGCAGGTCGTAAAGCTTTTCGCCACCTTGTGCGGCGAGCAATTCGCGACTGTTCAATGCAAAGCCTGCCGCCGACGCGACGGCCAGAATCTGCATGAATTCCCGGCGGTTCATGGACATGAATTCTCTCCTCAGGGCGTAAAAAAGCCTGGCGAGGCCAGGCTTTTGAACGAGGCAACTAGTTATTTATTGACGGGTGACTCGGGATCGAGCAGCAGGGCGACAAGATCCTTGATCTGCTCGGGGCCGATCGCCTCGATGTGGCCGAAGCGCGGCATTTCGGAACACAGGTTGTAGCCCTTGGCGTTGTAGATCTTGTTATAGACGTACTTCTGCATGTCCGCGCCGTTGCCGCGCAGCTTGCCGAACTGGTACAGGCTCGGGCCGACCGTGCCGTAGGCGACTTCTTTCGGGCTGATCTGGTGGCAGTTGTAGCAGTTGCCGCCGACTGGTAGACCGGGCTTGTCGCGCCAGGTGAAACCGCGGCCGTTCTGGGCCAGCTTTTCACCTTTTTTCCAGTCGCCCAATAGCTTGCCGTCGGCCGGATACTTGACGCCAGACAGTTGGTCCGTTTCGAGCACCTTGACGACATCGCCCTTGGGGTTGTTGCCGGTGCGGTTGCAGATGGCCTGTACGCCGTCTTCAGCCAGGCGATCGAGCGAGGCCTGGCCGCGCGGCTTGAAGTCCTTCTTGATGATCTCCATGGCCTGGGTGCGATAGTCGGCCTCGGCTTGAGCCGGCAGGGCGGCAAGGAACGGGACGGCCACCAGGGCGGCAACGATGATTTTCTGTTTCATGATGTCTGTCTCCTGTAATCAGCGCTTGATACCGGGGCCGCCATAGACAACGCCGTTGGCGTTGGCAGTCATGTAGGTCAGCAGGGACGTGACCACATCGGAGGCATACTTCGGCTCGGGAAAGCGTTGCTGACGGAAACAGTCGTTCATGCGCCATTGCAAGGTGAGGGCGACACCACCGGTCATGCGGTAAGCCGGCCAGCCCATCACGCCCTTGGTGGCTCCCTCCTTGGTGCTGATGTTCGGCAGGTTCTGCATGCGGATGCGCTTGCCATCCACACCATGGCAAGTGTTGCAGGCAAAATCATAGGGTCCGGCGCGATACTTGACGACTTCCTTGCCGGTTTCGTAGACATCCTTGACCCTCGGATCCTTCAGGTTCACGGCAAAAGGTTTGCCACGCGAATGACCGGCAATGAACATCACGAGGTTGGTGATGTCTGGGGCACTGGCATCGTTGCCGCCCTGAAAAGGCTTCTTGGCGATGTCATCAAACTTGAAGCCCTGCTTCTCCACCATGCACCAGACGATGCGACGCTCGGTATCCATGACGGCATCGGCATCGGCAAAATGGCGTGGCATCTGCACGTAGGCACCTGCGAGCTTGCCGATGCCAAGGCCAAGATCACAGCTTTCTGCCAGCGAGACATTTTTCGGTCCGCGCTTGGCTTTCCAGAGCTCTTCGCCCTTCAGCTCATTCAACTCAGCCGGGTTGCTATCCTCCATTTCGGCGCGGAACTTGGCGAATTCCGCGTCTGCCTTGGAATGGTCAATTTCCGCTGCCTGTGCCAGGGCACCAGCGGAAAAACTCAGGGCGGCCAGGGCGGCCACCAGGGTTTCTAGCCCTCGTTTCTTCATCGTCTCCTCCTTGTACGGGGTGGGATGGTTGGATCCCATTTCTGTTATTTGACGGACAGCAGGTAGGTCAGGAAATTGCCCTTCTCGGACGCAGTGCAGTCGCGGCTATAGACCTCCCGGCAATGCTTTGAGAAATTTGCCTCGATTTTGTTGACATCGGTGAAGCGTTCCGGGTTGGCCGTCGGGGCCAAAGGTTTGATTGGCTTCTTGGACTCGATATGCTTGCCTGCGTTTTTCGGATCCTCCGTATGGCAGGCAGCACAGGCGGGCTGCGAATCGCCTTCCCAGGTCCGGGTCATCAGAAAGATCTGCCGGCCGCTTTCCACCGAGAACGGCACGACGGCAAACGGCTTGCCATTCGCCTTCGCCGCGGCTTCCGCCTTGGCCTTATCGGCATAGTTCGCGATCAACTTGTTCATGATGTCGCTTTGTTTCGCGGAAACGCCTTGCGCTTGCGCGGTCAGGGCGAAAGCGCTGGTGAGGGCCAGCATCAAAATGGATTTCATCTGCATGGGGTTTTTCCTTTTGCGTCAGGCGACGGTTGTTTCGTCGGTACGGGAGTCGCCCTTGTTGTCCTTCCAGGTGACGGCGACCTTGTCGCCGGCCTTGGCGCCCTTGACCTTGAAGCCGAAGACGGGATTGCGGGAGACGGAGCCGCCGGTCTGACCGGAGACGACGGCCTTGCCGTTGAGGGCGACGGTAATGGTCTGGATGTGATGAGCGGGGACGGTCTTGCCGTCGCTGTCCTTGCGCTGGCCGGTTTCCATCGGGTGCGACATCAGCACGCGGACTTCACAGACATCGCCCTTCATCTGGGCACGAATCTTCATCGGATCTGCCATGGTGTTTTCCTTTTCCTGTTGTCCGTGGAGATCAACCGCCGCAACCGCCGACGGTGACCTTGACTTCCTTCTGGGCGCTATAGACCTTGCCGTCAGCCTTGGCGATGGCCTGGATGACCGAAGTCTCGGCGACCTTGAGGCGGACGGACACGTCGCCCACGGCACCGTTGGCGAACTCGAACTGCGAGGACAGCGGGAAGGGGTTCTTCTTGACCAGGATGGCGATATAGGTCGTGTTGGGCAGGTTGCTGGTGACGTCGATCGGCACGACGGCGCCGTTCTCGGCAATCTCCGGGGCCTTCATGACCAGCGCCGTGTTGGCGGCGGCGCCTTCGGCACCGATGGTCTTGAGGGCGACGTCGAAGTCCTTGGCCTCAAAGGCGGCCTTGTTCCAGTCATTGGCATAGGCCAGGGTCGGCTTGAGCACGCCAGTGGCCAAAAGACCAGCCAGCACGCCCGTGGCGCCCGCACCCTTCAGCACGGTTCTGCGTATCAAATCCATCGCGTGGGTTCCTCCATTGGGGGTTGTTATTGGGGTTGGTAGAAGAAAGCTTTTCATCAATCACTACGATTGCACATAGCGCCAGCCTTGGGTGAGGCGGGCAGCAAGTTCACTTTCAGCGGAAACAGCCTCTTCGACACCGGGCAACAGGTTCACCTCGAGGCCGCGTTCCTGCAAGCGCGCGATGGCCTGCCGGCAGGCGACCAGGCGCAGGTTGTCATGATGACGCAAGGCCTCGATCTGCGCGGCATAGGGCGAACCGCCCGTACGCAACAGATGCAGCCCCGGGCCGTTCGCAATGAATTCGACGCGGAAGGGGCGGCCAGAATCGTCACGCGATGCCGCCAGCTTTTCGGCCATGCGCAAGGCGGCTTCCATGCGCGCCGGTTCATCGGAGAACAGATGCAAAACGACACGGCCCCCTTGCGAACGAATCGCTTCGATCTGGTTGGTGAATTGCTGGTCGTCATCGATGCGGCCGTGGCCGAACCAGCCGAAAACCGTTCCGCAGGCCACCAGCAGCATGGCAGCCAAGGCGCTGGACCAGCGGGAGGCGCCGAAGCCGCGTTTCTCGTTGGCCGGCGTGCCCGTCTTGCGGGGCAGCGGGTAGGCGCCCCGCACCATCTGCTTGAGTTGCCACAGTTCGCAGGCCCGCGCCCGCAGTGCGCTGTCGGCAGTCAGGCGTTCCTGCAGGGTGGCGCGCTCGGCAGGGTCGAGTTCGTTATCGACGTAGGCGCCCAGGATCTCGTCTGAAATTGGCTTGTTCATCTCAGCCCCTCAGTCTATGGACGACGGCATCGTGGCTGGCCGGCTCCCTGAGTACATCGCGCAGACCAGCACGCGCGCGGGACAGCCGGCTCATCACCGTGCCGATGGGAATTTCGAGGATGGCGGCGACCTCGGTGTAGGAAAACTCCTCGAGGTCGACCAGCGTGACGACTTCACGCTGGCCCGCCGGCAATTTCCCCACGGCCTGGCGCACGCGCCGGACGATTTCGTTTTGCAGGCAGTCCACTTCCGGACAGCAGTCGGTCGTCAGCTGGCCATCGTCTATCGTGTCGATGTCCATCATGTCCCGGTGGCTGCGCAAATGGTCGTGCCAGACGTTCGCCAGGATGCTGCACAACCAGGCATGCATCGCTTCGGGATCACGCAACTGGCTGTGGCGGTCGAGCGCCTTGGCAAGGGCATCCTGCACCAGATCGTCGGCGAGCGCACGATTGCGACACCAGGAATGGGCGAGGCGCCACAGACGTGGCCGACTGTCTTCGAGCTTGCGTTCGAATTGACGGGTGCGGCTGATGAAACTCAGAAGACTCACCGGTAGCCTGCCTTTTGTGGGGTATTGATGCATAGACGCAGCCGCTTGCGGATTTATTCCATCATTGCGAAGAATTTCAAATAAAAAGGGAGAGCGCCTGGCTCTCCCTTGCTTCGCCCAGCGGGCGAAAAACCATTGCCCTGTCTTCAGGCGACGGTTGTTTCGTCGGTACGGGAGTCGCCCTTGTTGTCCTTCCAGGTGACGGCGACCTTGTCGCCGGCCTTGGCGCCCTTGACCTTGAAGCCGAAGACGGGATTGCGGGAGACGGAGCCGCCGGTCTGACCGGAGACGACGGCCTTGCCGTTGAGGGCGACGGTAATGGTCTGGATGTGATGAGCGGGGACGGTCTTGCCGTCGCTGTCCTTGCGCTGGCCGGTTTCCATCGGGTGCGACATCAGCACGCGGACTTCACAGACATCGCCCTTCATCTGGGCACGAATCTTCATCGGATCTGCCATGGTGTTTTCCTTTTCCTGTTGTCCGTGGAGATCAACCGCCGCAACCGCCGACGGTGACCTTGACTTCCTTCTGGGCGCTATAGACCTTGCCGTCAGCCTTGGCGATGGCCTGGATGACCGAAGTCTCGGCGACCTTGAGGCGGACGGACACGTCGCCCACGGCACCGTTGGCGAACTCGAACTGCGAGGACAGCGGGAAGGGGTTCTTCTTGACCAGGATGGCGATATAGGTCGTGTTGGGCAGGTTGCTGGTGACGTCGATCGGCACGACGGCGCCGTTCTCGGCAATCTCCGGGGCCTTCATGACCAGCGCCGTGTTGGCGGCGGCGCCTTCGGCACCGATGGTCTTGAGGGCGACGTCGAAGTCCTTGGCCTCAAAGGCGGCCTTGTTCCAGTCATTGGCATAGGCCAGGGTCGGCTTGAGCACGCCAGTGGCCAAAAGACCAGCCAGCACGCCCGTGGCGCCCGCACCCTTCAGCACGGTTCTGCGTATCAAATCCATCGCGTGGGTTCCTCCAGCAAAAATAGGGTTGGGAAACGAAAGCTGGTAATTCTGTAGAAATATCGGGCGCGGCGCAAGTGATTGATGCGTCAGAAAGCACCTTCGGCGCCGGCACGCATGATCTTGTCGATCGCCTCTCGCACGTGGATGGCTTTTTCACGCAGGCCAGCCGAGATCTGGTTGGGGTTCTTGCTGGTGTCGAGCCATCGCACATCCCAGTCCAGCGTCAGCAGCCAGATCTTCTTGTGGGCATCCTCGACGACGGCGATGCGGCAGGGCAGGAAGATGGCGAATTCGAGGCTGAGGTCGAGCAGCTCGCGGGCGATCATCGCGTCGCAGAAAGAGTAGAACTCGACACGCGGCGTATCCGTCTTGCCGGAGATCGCGATGACATCCTTCCACAACGGGTTGACGCCGACGTACTTGAAGTTGAGTTCGTTGGCCTTGGTCTTCATCGACTCGATCACGTCGTCGAAGCTGAGCCCCTCCTTGGCCGGGTATTTCACGGCCATCATGGCGATCATCTCCTGCATCGAGAAGGGATTCACCGCCATCAGGTTGCTGATGAAGTTGGAGCGCGCCTCGGGGCTGATCGATTCGCGCATGGTGTTCGGCACCGCGGTTTCCTTGCCGCGTGTCGGTGGCAACTGGATGTTGAAGGGCATGGGCGCGCCCTGCATGCTTTGGGTGGGCAGCTGGCTGGGCTTGCTGCCGCGCTTGACGCCGTCGTCGGCCGCAAGGGAAAACTGCGCGGTCAAGCCTGCGCAGAGCAGGGTGACAGCAATGGTTCTATGGATGTTGCAAAGCATGAATACCGTCCTCCGGTAAGAAAAAACGGGAGCGGGAGATGGATTTCCCGCTCCGGGCGATCAAGCCGCGACCGCTTATTTCTTCATGGTATCGGCGGTGGATTTGGCGGTATCCGCACCGGCTTTGGCACCCGTGCTGGCTGCCTTGGCGCCGGACTTCGCCGCCGAAGTGGCTGCCTTCGCACCTGATTTCGCTGCACCGGTGGCCGTGCCAGTCATCGACTTGTTCATGTCGTCGGCCATTTTCGGCATCGCGGTCATGGCGACGGACATGGCATTCATCATTTGCACCATGAGCGCCGGGTTCATCATCTTCATCATGGCGTCCATCATCTGCGGATTGGTCATCATGCCGACCCACTGGTTCATCATTTCCGGCGACGCCATCTGCATCATGCTGTTCATCAGCTTCGGATCGGTCATGGCGGCCATGAAGGGTGTCCACATCTTCGGATCCATCATGCCCATCATGGCATTGATCATCTTCGGATCGGTCATGGCGTTCATCCACGGCATCATGATGGCCGGGTCCATCATCTTCATCATGCCATCCATCATCTTCGGATCCAGCATCGCGTTCATCCACGGTGTCATGATGTTCGGGTCCATCATCTTCATCATGCCATCCATCAGCTTGGGATCGGTCATCGCCGTCATCCAGGGGCCGATCACCTTGGGATCCATCATCGCCGTCATGCTGTTCATCAGCTTGGGATCGGTCATGGCGGTAACGAAGGGCATCCACACCTTCGGCTCGACCATGCCCATCATGGCGTTCATGAACTTCGGATCGGTCATGCTGGTGATGAAGGGCGTCCACACCTTGGGATCGACCACCGACATCATGCTGCTCATCATCTTGGGATCGGTCATGGCGGTGATCATGGGCGTCCACAGCTTCGGATCACCCATGGCGATCATCGAGTTCATGAACTTCGGATCGGTCATGGTGTTCATCCACGGCGTCCAGATCTTCGGGTCAGCCATGGCCATCATGCTGTTCATCAGCTTGGGATCGGTCATGCTGGTGATCCAGACGTTCATGATTTTCGGATCCATCATGCCCATCATGGCTTGCATCATCTTCGGATCGGTCATGGCCGTCATCCAGGGACCCATCACCTTCGGGTCCATCATGCCCATCATCGAGTTCATCATCTGCGGATTGGTCATGGCGGTCATCCAGTCGCCCATGCCTTTGCCCCAGTCGCCCATGGCGGGCATCTGGGGCGCTTGCGCCAGCGCGGCGGGAGCTTGCAGCATCGCCACAACAGCGGCGGTCATCAGGGATTTGCGGAATTGCATCGTTCTTCCTCCAAATGGTTAATCAATGAAAATATGCATCGAAAAATACCGAGTGGAGGCATGAAAAGTCAGCTCTGGTGCGATGGCATTACTGCGCGGCACCCCGACGACCTGCCCCTCCTCCGGACAGTTTGCGGTGCCGGTACTTCGCCGGCTCCGCTTGTTGTTCTTGTGTGCTGCAGAGTGTCTTAACGCTAGGGCCGGCTCCCGATCTCAGGCGGCGCGCATCATGCGCCAGTATTCGTACTTCATCGTCGCGGAGGCACCGACGACGATGGCAATGAAGGTAATGATCGAGCCGATCGACAGGGTCGAAAAGCCGGTGATGCCCTGGCCGATCGTACAGCCCATCGCCGTGACGCCGCCGAAGCCCATCAGCACGCCGCCGATGATGTGGCGGAACATGTCCTGCGCGGAAACGAAATGCTCCCAGCGGAAGGCCTTGGTGGCCACGGCGTAGAGGAAGGAGCCAATGCCGACGCCGAAGACGGTGGCGATGCCCCAGGTGACCACGGTACCCTTGTCGGTCCATAGCGACCAGAGCTCGAGCGTGTAGCCCGAGGGTGCGATGAAGGACATCGATTCGGCGAGCTTGGAGTTCGTGCCCACGGCCATCTCGGTCAGCGTCTCGGGGTTTTCCGCCCAGCCGAGCTTGCCGGTGATGTACCAGCCGGCAACCACGACGCCACCGAGCACGAGGCCGGCGAGCAGGTTGTCCTTGTTTTCCCAGAACGACTTGCTGAAGAGCACGAAGGCCATCAGGAGGCCGGCCAGTACGATGGCGATGGCGAGTTCGGCGGTGGGGAGATCCATGCCAAGGCTCTGGTGCATCAGGTAAGGCAGAGTCTGGTGCGTCGGCAGGTTGATCGTCGTGGCCGGCGTCTGCAGTAATTCGGTGCGGGGCACGGCGAGGATGCCGCGCAGGGTGACGTTCGCCGAATAGGCCATGTAGATGAACACGACGACGGCTTTCAGGTTGCCGCCGCCGACGCGTACCAGCGTCTTGTTGCCGCAACCCGAACCGAGTGTCATGCCGATGCCGAAGATCAGGCCGCCGGCGATATGGGCGAGCCACGGCAGGTTCTGGCCGGTATAGATCGTATTGGCGAGATTGATGGTGCCGTTGTAGGCGAGGATGTTGGTGCCGAGGATGGCGACGGCGATGGTCAGCAGCCACGCCCGCATGCGCCCCCAGTCACCCATGTTGACGACGTCTGAGACGGCGCCCATGGTGCAGAAATTGGTTTTGTTGGCAAAAAAGCCGAAGATCAGACCCAGACCGAAACCCCACCAGACGACGGTGCTGGCTATCCCCTGCAACTCCTGTGGCATGCGGTATTCCTCCTCAACAATAACGCGCTCGCTGCCTCGGGCACGCGAGTCGATAACTTTTTTCGATAGTTTGCCACAGAATATTTCTTAAGCAACGCTTCGAAAAAGAATAACGATATATAAGTTTCTATTGATATATTGTTGGATCAGGAATGCCGGCAGCATCAAAGCCCTCACGGCGCAATCGGCAGGAATCGCAGACCCCGCAGGCGCGCCCGTCTCCATCGGCCTGATAGCAGGAGACCGTCAGGGCATAGTCGATGCCGAGCAGTGCGCCGCGCCGGATGATGGCCGCTTTCGAGAGGTCAATCAGCGGGGCGTGGAGCTGCAGGCGATGGCCTTCGACCCCAGCCTTGGTGGCGAGGTTGGCCATGCGTTCGAAAGCCTGGATGAATTCGGGGCGACAGTCCGGATAGCCCGAGTAGTCGACGGCATTCACGCCGACGAAGATGTCCTGCGCGCCGAGGATTTCCGCCCAGCCCAATGCAAGGGAAAGCATGATGGTATTGCGCGCCGGCACATAGGTGACGGGGATGCCCGGCTTGACGCCATCGACCGGCACGGCGATCGATCGATCAGTGAGCGCGGAACCGCCGAACTGGCCAATGTCCAGATGCACGACGCGGTGTTCGACGGCACCGAGCCCGGACGCGACGCGCGCGGCCGCCGCGAGTTCGGCGGCATGGCGCTGACCGTAGTCGACGGACAGGCAGTGGCAGTCGAAGCCTTCACTTCGTGCGATGGCGAGGCAGGTGGCGGAATCAAGGCCGCCCGACAGCAGCACGACGGCCCGCCGGGGTTTGCTTTCAGCGGCCACGCTCGGTTCCCCAGAGCACTTTGTGCAGTTGCAACTGGAAGCGCACCGGCAAGCGATCCTGCAGGATCCACTCGGCAAGCTGCGCAGCCGGCAAGCTGTCCCAGACTGGTGAGAACAGCACGGGACATTTTTCCGTGAGGTGCCGTCCTGCCAGGACTGACTTTGCCCAATCGTAATCGGTGCGCGACGCCAGCACGAACTTGAGTTCGTCGGCCGGGCGCAGCGTTGCCAGATTTTCCCAGCGATTCTTCGCACTCTCGCCGGAATCCGGTGCCTTGATATCGATGATGCGCGCGACACGCGGATCGACGGCAGCAATGTCGAGCGCACCGGACGTTTCAAGTGATACGGAATAGCCCGCATCACATAATGCGGACAGCAGCATCAGGCAGTTGCTCTGCGCAAGCGGTTCGCCACCTGTGACGCATACCATCCTGCAATCGAATGCGGCGACGCGGTCCAGTATCGTCGCGAGTGTCAGGGTGTCGCCACCGGCGAACGCGTAGGTCGTGTCGCACCAGGTACAACGCAGCGGGCAGCCGGTCAGGCGAATGAAGACCGTGGGCAAACCGACGCGCGTCGATTCACCCTGGAGGGAATGGAACATCTCGCTGACCCTGAGCGTCGGGTCGGCGCCGGCCGGCGTCACCGCTTCTTCGGGGCGAGCGTCTTGAGGCGGGTGCGCGCCGTTTCCGCCGCGGGGCTGGCCGGGTATTTGTCGACCAGCAGTTGCAGCGACTGGATCGCACCGGGCACGTCCTTGGCCTCGACCTGCGCATTCGCCCGCGCCAGTAGGGCATCGGGTGCCTTGGGGTCATTCGGCCAGGTCGCCGGCACCTTGCCATACACTTCGGCGGCCTTGGCGAACTGCTTCTGCTGATACAGGCTGGCACCCAGCCAGTAGGTGGCGTTGGGCAGCAGTGCGGCTTTCGGCCAGGTCGTCAGGAAGGTCTCGAAGGCGGTCTGGGCTTCCTTGAACTTGCCCGCGCGGAACAGGCCAAGCGCGGCTTCGTAGTCGCGCATCTCGGCCTGCGGGTCGGACTTGGGTGCGGCGGGGTCCTGCGGCGCGGCCGTGACGGTGCCGGCCTCCAGCTTGCGTAGCCGGTTGTCGAGATCGACGTAGAAATCCTGCTGCCGCTTGTGCGCGGCATCCAGGCTATGCGTCAGCACTTCGATCTGGCCGGTCAGTCGGGCCACGTCGGCACGCAAGCCTTCGACCTGGTTGGCGAAGTCGAGCTGGTTCTTCGCCATCCCATCGACGCGTTGCCGCAGCGTTTCGATGGTTTGCGTGAGTTCGGCGCGCAGATCCTTGATCTGCCTGCGGGCCTCTTCATCGTCGAACACGCCGGCCCACGACGGGACCGGCAGCGCCAGAGCCAGGCAAAGGAGCAGCGCCGACTTCTTCATCGCTTAAAACTCGCCCGAGTAGAGCATGTCGCCGCGACGGTTCTGGGCCCAGCAGGCATCGGTCGCGTCCAGGCAGGCCGGCTTCTCTTCGCCGAGGCTGACGGATTCGAGCTGCGCTTCCTTCGCGCCGAGCAGCAACAGGGCTTTCTTCACGGCTTCCGCACGCTTCTGGCCGAGCGAGAGGTTGTACTCGCGGCTGCCGCGTTCGTCGGCATTGCCCTGGATCAGCATCTTCATCTGGGCGTTCTTGGCGAGGAACTTGGCGTGATGGTCAAGCAGGGCCTGGTATTCGGGCTTGACGACGTAGCTGTCGAGATCGAAGTAAACACTGCGCTTGGACAGCGGGCTCTTCGGGTCGCGCAGTGCGGCGAGGGCGTACTGGTCGGCACCGCCGGCGGTGACCGGGGTGACGCCTGAGGTGGTCACTGCGTTGGGATTGCGATCCTCGACGCCGGCGCCGGCCTGCTCGGGGGCGGGCGGCTGGCTGCCGCAACCGGCGAGGACGAAAAGGGTGATCAGGGAAAGGGAAAGTAAAGGTGTGCGCATGTCAGTTGTTTCCAGTCAGAATTGAGAATTGCAAAAAGAGGTGAATCGCTATTTACCAAAGGGACCCCAGGCCGGTTCGCGGACATCCGCGGCCTGGACCGAGAGCCGCTGCTTGACTCGGCCGTCGGTAGACACCGCCGCCAGCACGCCGCGTCCGCCGACTTCGGTGGCGAAGAGAATCATGCGGCCGTTGGGGGCGAAGCTCGGTGATTCGTCCTTCGCCGTATCGGTCAGCACCTGGACCTGACGGGTAGCCAGATCCATGACCGCGACGCGGAAGCGGCCGCCGTCGCGGGTGACGAACGCGAGCGTCTTGCCATCGGGCGAAAGTCGCGGCGTGACGTTGTAGCTGCCGTCGAAGGTGACGCGTTGCGCTGCGCCACCGGCCACCGGCTGGCGATAGATCTGGGGGCTGCCACCGCGGTCGGAGGTGAAGTAGACGAACTCGTTGTCCGGCGAGAACTGCGGCTCGGTGTCGATGCCAGCGGACGAAGCGAGTCGGGTCGCGCCACTGCCATCGGCATTAACGAGGTAGAGCTGCGAGTTGCCGTCCTTGGTCAGTACCACCGCCAGTTTCTTGCCATCGGGCGACCAGGCCGGCGCCGAATTCGATCCCTTGAAGTTGGCCGCGACATGGCGACGCCCGGAGGCAAGATCATGGACGTAGATGATCGGCTTCTTGGCCTCGAACGAAACATAGGCCAGCTTGCCGCCATCCGGCGACCAGGCCGGGGAGATGATCGGCTCGCGTGAGGCGAGGGCCGATTGCGCGCCATTGCCGTCGGCATCGGCGATCTGCAGCTCGTAGCGTCCTGCGCTCTTCACCACGTAGGCGATGCGGGTCGAGAAGATGCCGCGTTCGCCGGTCAGCTTTTCATAGATCGTGTCGGCAATGCGGTGCGCCGTGGTGCGAATCTGGCTCGAGGTGTGGGCGAGGGCGAGCCCGGCGATGGCGGCCTGTTTCTGTGTGTCGTAGAGGCGGAAGCGCGTTTCGTAGCGGCCGTCGGTGGTCGTCGACAGGCTGCCGCCCGCCAGTGCGTCGGCGCCCCGGCTCTTCCACTCAATGTGGTTGGGCGCAGTGTTTTCGTTCATGACCACGCCGGCGGTGTCGATCAGCTGGAAGCGTCCGCTGCGTTCCAGGTCGGAACGAATGACCGAGGTGAGGGCCTGGGACACCACGCGCTCGCCGGCGAAATCGGCGATCGCGATGGGCAGGCGCTGGGCGCCCGCACCCGTGATTTCGATGGATAGCTGCGCGAGGGCCGAAACTGCCGACAGGGCGAGGAAAATACCGGCCGCAATGAGAGAGTTGAGCTTTTTCATAAGCTTGGAATTATACCCCAGCGCCCGGAGGCCCTTTGCGGGTCGGCGGGTCAGTCTTCCAGCGGCCGGAACCGGAGCTCCAGCGTGCGGCTGAACAGTTCGGTCTGGGCCGGCTTGGGCAGCGGGCTGGATTTCAGGATGGCACGCTCGGTGGCGGTATCCCAGGCGGCGTTGCCGGAGGACTTTTTCAGCCGAACACTCATGATCTCGCCCGAGGGTAGTTGCGTGACCTCGAACATTGCCTCCGGGTTGCCCTTGATGTCCGGGGGCAGCACGATATTGCCGCGCACCTTGCCGCGAATGCGCGCGATGTAGTCGGCCATCGCCGAGGACTTCGCTGTACTGGCCTGCTGGGCCTTGAGGTTGGCCAATTCCTGGTCGACCGCCGCCGCCGCCTTTTGCCGCTGCAATTGCTCTGCCTCGCGCTGCAATTGTTCCTGGAAGGGATCCGGCTTTGGCACGGGCTTGGGTTCCGGTTTGGGCTCCGGCTTCGGTTCGGGCTTCGGCGGGGGCTTGGGCTTTTCCTTCTGCGCGATATCGGGCTTGGGCGGCGGCTTGACCGGTTCGGGTTTCGGTTGCGGCTTGAGCTCCGGTTTGGGCTCCGGCTTCGGTTCCGGCTTGGGTTCGGGCTCGGCGGCAGGAGTCGGCGCTGGCGGGACGGCACGCACGAGATCGACCGCGACAACTTCGGTTTTCTGCGTCTGCCAATGAATGCCGTAGATGATCAGGATTGCCAGGAGCACATGCATCAGCACGGCGAGCGCGAAGGACAGGCGCTTGCCGGGCGGGCGGCGCGGTGCGGCGGGGGCTTCAGTCATCTTGCCTCATTGCCGCTCACTTGCCCTTCTGCTGCACCAGCAGGCCGATACGGGAAACCTGCGCACGCTGCAGCTCGTCCATCACGTTCAGCACCGCTTCGTACTTCACCGCCTTGTCGCCGGCGATCAGCACCGGCTGGTCCGGGTGTTTGGCCTGCAGTTCCTTGATGCGCGCGGCGAGTTCGATGCGCCCGACGGTTACTTCGGCGCCGCCCAGCGCGCGGTCGCGCATGTGCATGCTGCCGTCGGCCTTGACGATGATTTCGAGCGGATCGACCGGTGGGGCGGACGCCTTGCCGACACTCGGCAACTCGATGCTCGCCGGCTGGATCATCGGCGCCGTGACCATGAAGATCACCAGCAATACCAGCATGACGTCGATATAGGGAACGACGTTGATCTCGTGCTTGAGCCGTCTTGGACGCATCGCTTTACTTCATCTGCCGTTGCAGGATGTTCGAGAACTCTTCCATGAAGCTCTCGAAGCGCACGGCCAGGCGGTCGGCGTCATGCGCGAAGCGGTTGTAGGCGACCACGGCGGGGATCGCGGCGAACAGGCCGATCGCGGTGGCGACGAGGGCTTCGGCGATGCCCGGCGCAACAGCCTGCAGCGTTGCGGTGGTCATGCTGGACAGCCCGCGGAAGGAGTGCATGATGCCCCACACCGTGCCGAACAGGCCGACGTAGGGCGAGACCGAACCGACCGAGGCGAGAAAGGACAGATGGGCCTCGAGATCGTCGATCTCGCGCTGGTAGGTGGCACGCATCGCGCGGCGCACGCCGTCGATGGCCGTGGCGGCATCGAGCGAGCGCTGGCCGCGCAGCTTGGTGAATTCACGGAAGCCGGATTCGAAGATGCGCTCCAGCGCGCCGCTGTGATGGCGGTCGTTGACCGCGCTCTGATAGAGCGTATTGAGATCGCCGCCGCTCCAGAAGTCGCGCTCGAACCGGTCGGTCATGCGGCGCGCATCGCGGATGGCGAACCACTTGCGGAAAATCCAGTACCACGACATGACCGAGACATAGGTGAGCAGCGCCATGACCAGCTTGACGATGAGGCTGGCGTTGACGATCAGATCGACGATTCCGAGATCCTGGGAGACGTTCATTTAGGTTCAGTGAGTTTGGCGTGGATCGGCTTGGGCAAGGGGGCGGGACGGCCTTTGGCGAGGTCGATGCAGGCGACGCGTACGCGTGCGGTCAGCAGCGTTTCCTCCCCGCGGCGAATCGACTGCGCGAATGTTACCTGAGCGCGACCGACCTCTTCGACCGTGGTCTCGATGCGAAGTTCATCGTCGAGGCGCGCCGGCTTCAGGTATTCGGCAGTGAGCGAGCGCACGGCGAAGGCCAGCCCCGTCTCGCCGGCCAACTGGCGCTGTTCGAAGCCCAGCGCCCGCAGGAACTCGGTGCGGCCTCGCTCGAGATACTTGAGGTAGTTGGCGTAATACACGACGCCGCCGGCATCGGTGTCCTCGTAATAGACGCGGGCGGCGATGAGCTGGCTCATTCCTGCCAGAGGTTCCGGTTGGGCTGGCCCGGCACGTCGAGGCCGAAATGGCGCCAGATGCTGGCCGTTGCGACCCGGCCGCGTGGCGTGCGCTGCAGGTAGCCCTGCTGGATCAGGAAGGGTTCGAGCACGTCCTCGATGGTGTCGCGCGCTTCGCCGATCGCGGCCGCGAGATTGTCGACGCCGACCGGTCCGCCACCGAATTTCTCCAGCACGGCGGACAGCAGCTTGCGGTCCATGGTGTCGAGGCCGAGG
>CAZTWA010000014.1:0-25610 GCA_964617225.1 uncultured Methyloversatilis sp. | reverse complement strand
TGCAGAAGAACATGATGCTGCGCTACAAGACGGCGCGCGCCTTCCGCCGCTTCCTTGACGACAACGGCTTCATCGACATCGAAACACCGATGCTCACCAAGTCGACGCCCGAAGGCGCCCGCGACTACCTCGTGCCCTCGCGCGTCCACCCGGGGCAGTTCTTCGCCCTGCCGCAATCGCCGCAGCTCTTCAAGCAACTGCTGATGGTTGCCGGTTTCGACCGCTACTACCAGATCGTCAAATGCTTCCGCGACGAGGACCTGCGTGCCGACCGCCAGCCTGAATTCACCCAGGTCGATATCGAGACCTCGTTCATGGACGAGACCGCGATCACCGGCATCATCGAGCAGCTCATTCGCTATGTCTTCAAGGACGCCATCGACGTCGATCTGCCGGATCCCTTCCCGCGCATGACCTACGCGGAAGCGATGCGCCGCTTCGGCTCCGACAAGCCTGACCTGCGCGTGACACTGGAACTCACCGAGGTCACCGACGCCGTTGCCGACGTGGCCTTCAAAGTCTTCTCCGGCCCCGCCACTTCAGGCGGCCGCGTGGCGGCCCTGCGCATCCCCGGCGGTGCCAGCCTGACGCGCGGCGAGATCGACGGCTATACCGAGTTCGTCAAGATCTATGGTGCCAAGGGCCTCGCCTATATCAAGGTCAATGACGTCAGCAAGCTCAACGAAGAAGGCCTGCAGTCGCCCATCGTCAAGAACCTGCATGCGCAGGCGCTTACAACCATCGTCGAGCGCACCGGCGCCCAGTCCGGCGACCTGATTTTCTTTGGCGCCGACAAGACCAAGATCGTGAACGACGCCATGGGCGCCCTGCGCAGCAAAGTCGGACACGAAAAGAATTACCTCAACGGCAAGGCCTGGGAGCCGGTCTGGGTCATCGATTTCCCGATGTTCGAATATGACGAGGACGAAAAGCGCTGGTCTGCCTGCCACCACCCCTTCACCTCGCCGAAGGACGGCCATGAGGAATTGATGGTGACGAATCCCGGCGAATGCCTCGCCAAGGCCTACGACCTGGCGCTGAACGGATGGGAGATCGGTGGCGGCTCGGTGCGTATTCACAAGGCCGACGTGCAGGCCAAGGTCTTCGAAGCGCTCGGCATCGGCGAGGAGGAACAACGCCTCAAGTTCGGCTTCCTGCTCGACGCGCTGCGTTACGGAGCACCGCCCCACGGCGGCCTGGCCTTCGGCCTCGACCGCATCGTCACGATGATGACCGGCGCCGAGTCGATCCGTGACGTCATCGCCTTCCCGAAGACCCAGCGCGCCCAGTGCCTGCTGACGGACGCACCCTCGCCGGTCGATGAAAAACAACTGCGCGAACTACACATCCGCCTGCGTCAGAAAGTCGATACTCAAGTCGAGGTCACCTCGTCCTGATGCGTGTCCTCGTCGCCCTGCTCCTCGCCAGCCTCTTCGGGCTGGCGCAGGCGGAGGAGATCGCCCGTGGCGCGCTGCCTCCCGAGGGCCGTGAAGTCATGGTCCTGATCGAGGCAGGCGGCCCCTTCCCTTACCGGCGCGACGGCATCGTCTTCGGCAACTTCGAGAAAAACCTGCCGGTCCAAAAGCGCGGGTACTATCGCGAATACACCGTGCCGACCCCGGGCGTACGGCACCGCGGTGCGCGCCGCATCGTCTGCGGCGGCTGGGAATCCCGCCGTCCGGAGGCCTGCTGGTACACGGCTGACCACTACCGCAGTTTCAGGAAAATCAGCGAATGAACTACGAAAGTCTGCTCACGCGCGTCGACCATGCCGGCGTCTATCACATGCCGCTGGACGGCGAGAAAGCCCTGATCGCGGCAGCCGAGCGTAACGCCTATTTCGTGTTTCGCGTCGATCTCGCCAAGGTGCATGACAAGGCCGAACTGCTCGATGCGATCGGGCGTGCGATGCGTTTTCCGGAATGGTTCGGCCACAACTGGGACGCGCTGATGGATTGTCTCGCCGACTTGGGCTGGATTCCCGCCGAAGGCTATGTCGTCATCCTCGAGCACTGCGACGGCATCCACGGCCGCGCAGAAGCCGATTTCGTCCAGACCCTGCAGGTCTTCGAAAACGCCGCCAACGAATGGCGCGAGCAGGGCGTCCCGCTCTGGTGCTTCGTCGATATGCAGGCCGACGGCATCAGCTGGTTGAGCGACATCGCCTGACGTCTCGGGAATTCCGGCTGTCGCCATGCCCGGCACGAAGAACCCCGTTTCCGTACTGGTGGTCGTGCATGACCCCGACCTGAACATCCTGCTGCTTGAACGCGCCGCGCATCCGGGCTACTGGCAGTCCGTCACCGGCAGTCAGGAAGGCAACGAATCCCTGCGAGACACTGCGGTACGCGAAGTCACGGAAGAAACCGGCATCCACTGCTCCGCGGGGCAACTGACGGAATGGCGCGTCACCAATCGTTTCGAGATTTTTGCCGAGTGGCGTGACCGCTACCCGGCAGGCATCACGCACAACACCGAATATGTGTTCAGTCTCTGCATTCCGTCAGGAACGGCAATCGCCACAGCGCCGGGAGAGCACCGCGACCACCGCTGGCTGCCCTGGCGAGATGCCGCGGCAGCGTGTTTCTCCTGGACGAACCGCGATGCGATCCTGATGCTGGGACTGAACGGCCGATAAAACCGTTCAGGCGCCCTGCAGCATCTCGCGTTTGGTTTTGGCGAGTACTTTCTTGGTGGCATCGAGGCGCATTTCGGCCTTGGCGGCCCGCTCGGTGCGATGCTGCAGGCGCAGATGGAAAACCATCATCGCCGCGGACACCAGCAGCAGGCCACTGACCCGCCCGATCATCTCGCCCGTCAGCAGCAGGGTCAGCACGCCACCGATCGTGTAGAGATAGGGTAACGCATCGTAGAAAAAGTCCTGCTTGTCCATGGCATCCCTCCTGAATCGCACTGTATGCATTTATAGTGCATAAATGCTAGTTCGTCATATTTAATCTGACTATGACGAACAGGAAGGTTTTTCCAGCAGTTTTCGCAGGCAGTCTGGGCAAAAACACCCGCCGGCCTGTGATTCGGGGATCTTGACCGCGGGCAGTTCGGCGCACCAGCAGTGTTCCTGTCCTGCCGCCATGCCGCAGACGAAGCGGGCACCGCAGCGCGGGCAGGTATTCGTGTCAGGCTGCCGTCCCGCCAGGACTGACTTTGGCTTCACGCGTCCAGCCCGATCACCAGCGCGACGCCGCCGGCGAGTTCGAACCGGGCCGCCATCTGCCAGCGGGTTTCCGGCGGCACGACGCTGAAGGGAAAAGGAAACTGATTCTGGATACCGGCAAAGAGACATTTCAGAAGGGATTTCATTTTGTGCTCCCGAGGATGGCGCCTGCAGCATGCAAATCTGCAAGCACGGCGGCACCATGCGCGATCACGGCCTCCGGTTGAGGATGCTCGATTTCTGCCGCGACGGTCAGGCAGGCAGCGCGTCCCGACAGTTTGCCCGCCTGCAGCAACGTGACCAGTCGCGCGCTGACAGGGTTGAGTTCGACGAAGCGCACCGCGTCTACCGCATCACGGTAAACCAGTAAATGGGTGGGACGCGGCTTGCGCGGTCGATAATTCGGTCCGATGCGCTGCACGGGCCACTGATAAGCGAGGTTCATCAGCGCCGGCGCAAGCACCGGCTTGCCATCAATCAGGTCACCCTGCGGATCGTGCGCAGGCGTCTCCACTTCCACCACGTCGAGCGCCAGTTCGACCCACTCGTAATGCACCAGTTCCGGTATCCAGGCCGGTCCCGCATCGTTCGGCAACCAGCGCAGAAACTCGCGCGGAATCTCGCGGAAATACGGCGTATGGCAGCGCGCCTCGCGGAAGAAGGCGCGATTGAGACGGCGCCAGCGCCGCTCGCCCAGCACGCTGCGCGTGACCGGGAAACAGGCATCGAGAAAGCCCGTCAGGTTGTTGAACAGCAGTTCGTTGTAGATCGCCATGCGGCGCGCCGGAACACCGGCCGGACGCGGCACGCCACGCGGATCGCGAATGTGGCGGCCGAACGCATGCTGGAAACGCTGGAATTCGTGGAATGCATCCATCAGGCCGCCTTCCTTTCTTCGACAAACCTTCGCTGTGCGGCAGCAATCCGCTGCACTTCGTCGACCAGGTCAGCGAGCGTCGGGATGTTGAAGTCGCGCTCGAGGCAGGTGGGCAGCGGACCCACGCGCGCATAGGCGGCGTCGAGTAGTTGCCACACGGGATCGATGACGTCCGCGCCATGCGTATCGACCCGCACGCCGTCCGGCTCGACGAAATGGCCGGCCATATGCAGATAGCACGTGCGTTCGAGGGGCAGCGCCGCCATGAACGCCACCGGATCAAAATTGAAATTACCGCTGTTCACGTAAATATTGTTCACATCGAGGTGCAGCAGGCAGTCGGCCTCCTCGATCACGGCACGGATGAACTCGGTCTCGCTCATTTCCGCGCCCGGTGGTGCAACGTAGTACGAGGCATTCTCGATGCCGATCTGCATCTCGAGGATGTCCTGCGCCTGGCGGATGCGGCCGGCTACCCACGTCACGGCATCGCCGGTGCAGGGGATCGGCAACAGGTCGTAGAGATGGCCATCGTCGCCGCACCACGACAGGTGTTCGGTGTACAGGCGCATGCCGTGTTCGTGCATGAACGCCTTGATGTGCTTCAGCAGCGCCATGTCGAGCGGACGTGGCCCGCCGAGGTCGAGCGATAACCCGTGGCAGACAAAAGGATGGCGTTCGGTGAATTGGCGCAAGTCTTTCGCCGAACGACCGCCCATGCCGGCCCAGTTTTCGGGGGCGAGTTCGAAGAAGTCGATGGCGTCCGGCACCCTGGCCTTCAGGTCGGGAATCAGTTCCCGCCTGAAGCCGAGACCGGCACCGGAGATTCCGGTGACTGGCATGGCGTGCTTACTTCTTGCCGCCGCAACTGCCATCCTTCTTCTTGTCGCCGCCGCAGCTGCCATCCTTCTTCTTGTCGTCGGCCGGCTTCTTGTCGGACATGCCCGCGCCGCACTTGCCTTCGCCGCACTTGCCGTCCTTCTTCTTGTCGTCGGCCGCGGCGAGCTGGTAGCCGCTGTCGAGCTTGGCCATGCCGAAGGGATTGTCCGCGGCGTTGGCAATGGGCGCGAAAGCCACGGTGGCAGAAAAGGCGGTGGCGAGGGTGAGCGTGGTTTTCTTTTTCATGGTCAGTCTCCTGTAGGGAATTGAGGGTGCTTCGTTATGGTGTGCTTATGGCGTACTAATGCGCCGTGCGACGGCGTGAAGAAACGTAAAGTGCCGCTCGATTGCCCGGCAGCCCTTGCAGCTCATCATGATCATTTCTCTCCAAACCAGCGCCGGGACAGCCATTCGTGCAATCCCAGACGCGCACGGTGCAATAGCACCCAGCAATTGGACGACGGAATCCCCAATTCCTTACAAATTTCATCAGACATGTTCGTATTCCCACAGCAACCCTCATGATAATTGTCCTTGAAATTCCCTCATGCCAGGACTAACCATATGTAGTGAACCCACTGACAGAAAGGAGGATGGAAATGAACTCGCTGACTCGTCACGATCCGTTAGATGATTTCTTCCGTGGTTTTTTCGTGCGTCCGATCGAGATGGGCAAGGGTATCGAGGCGCCGGACATCAAAGTGGATGTGAAGGAACAGGACAAGGCGTATGTCGTCCACGCCGAGATGCCGGGCATCAAGAAAGAAGATATCCATGTCACGATTGATGGTCCCGTCGTGTCGATCAGCGCCGAACGGAAGGAAACAAAGGAAGTGAAGGAAGGCGAACGCATCCTGCGTTCGGAACGGTACTTCGGCAAGGTGTCCCGTAGTTTCAACCTCGGACAGGACATCGATGATGCCGCCGCCAACGCCAAATTCAGTGATGGCGTACTTGAACTCACGTTGCCCAAGAAGGCAATCGCGCAAACGAAGCGCCTGGCCATCGAGTGAAAGTCAGCGCTGGCGAGACGGCACCGAAGCAGGACGGCGGCAGTAGAATTGCCGCCGTCTTTTCATTACGTCGGAACCGCCATGACCCCCCAAGCCACCGATAGCCTGCCCGCTGCCACCAAGGCCAAGATCCTCGGCGAAGCCCTGCCCTATATCAAGCGCTTCTTCGACAAAACCATCGTCATCAAGTACGGCGGCAACGCCATGACCGACCCGCTGTTGAAGGATTGCTTCGCACGCGACGTGGTGCTGCTCAAGCTGGTCGGCATGAACCCGGTCGTTGTGCATGGCGGCGGCCCACAGATCGAGGACCTGCTCAAGCGCGTCGGCAAACAGGGCACCTTCATCCAGGGCATGCGCGTCACCGACGAAGAGACCATGGACATCGTCGAGATGGTGCTCGGCGGCCAGGTCAACAAGGAAATCGTCAACCTGATCAACCAGCACGGCGGCAAGGCCGTCGGCCTCACCGGCCAGGACGGCAATTTCATCCGCGCCAAGAAACTGCTGCTGCCGAACAAGGACAAGCCGGAAGAGATGATCGACATCGGTTCGGTCGGCGACATCACTGCCATCGATCCATCGCTGATCGCCTTCCTCGATCAGGGCGACTTCATCCCCGTCATCGCGCCGATCGGCGTCGGCCCGCAGGGCGAGACCTACAACATCAACGCCGACGTCGTCGCCGGCAAGATCGCCGAAGTGCTGGGCGCGGAAAAGCTCGTGCTGCTGACCAACACGCCGGGCGTGCTCAACCAGGCCGGTGAACTGCTCACCGGCGTGACGCCGAAGGAAATCGACGCCATGGTGGCGGATGGCACGCTTTCCGGCGGCATGCTGCCGAAGATCGGCTCGGCCCTCGACGCGGCACGCAGCGGCGTGAAGAGCGTGCACATCATCGACGGCCGCGTCGAACATGCGCTGCTGCTCGAGATCCTCACCGACCAGGGCGTCGGCACGCTGATCAAGTCGAAGTAAATGGGGGCTTCACGGGTCTGGCTGTTCGACCTCGACAACACGCTCCACGACGCCAGCCCGCACATCTTTCCCGCCATCAGCCGGTTGATGTCTGACTATGTGGCACGGAAAGTCAGCCTTGACGCGACGGCAGCGCAACAGTTGCGCGACCACTACTGGCTGCGCTACGGCGCCACGCTGACCGGCCTCGTGCGCCACCACGGCGTCGACCCGCATCACTTCCTCGCGGAAACCCATGACTTTCTCGACGACCTGCCGCGCATGGTCGTACATGAGCCAGCCCTGCGCCACATGCTGAAGCAGCTGCCGGGGCGCAAGATCGTGTTTTCCAATGCCCCGCAACGCTATGTCGAAGCGGTGCTGGACCTGATCGGCGTCCGGCCGCTGATCGACAGCGTCTGGACCATCGAGCGACTGCGCTTCACGCCCAAGCCGCACGGCGACGCCTTCCGCCGTCTGCTGCACAAGGAACGACTCGATCCGCGCCGTTGCATCCTCGTCGAGGATACCGCCGCCAACCTGTGCGCTGCCAAGCGGCTGGGCATGAAAACGGTGCTCGTTACGCGCGCGCCGCGAGTACCCACTTACGTCGATGTCCGCATACAATCAGCGCTCGACCTACTTCGACTGGGATTATCCCGATGACGCAAACCGGCGACCGCAAGCTCCAGATCCTGCAGGCCATCGCGACGATGTTGGAAAACCCGGCCGGCGAAAAGATCACGACGGCAGCACTTGCCGCGCGACTGGACGTTTCCGAAGCCGCGCTCTATCGCCACTTCCCGAGCAAGGCCCGCATGTTCGAGGGCCTGATCGACTTCATCGAAAACGCGATCTTTTCCGTGGTCGGGCAAATCGTCGCCGACGAGCAAAACGGCCTGACACAGGCCGAGCTGATGCTCGCCGCCGCGCTGCGCTTCGCCGGCAAGAACCGCGGCCTGGCCCGCGTGATGATCGGCGACGCGCTGGTGCACGAGCACCCGCGCCTGCAGGCCCGCATCAACCAGTTGTTCGAGCGGCTCGAGGCCTCGCTGAAACAGGCATTAAAGATCGCGGTCGTGCAGGGCGCGCTGCCCGCGGAGCACGACTGCACCGCACACGCCGACCTGCTGGTCTGCCACCTGCTCGGCCGGTTGCAGCGCTTCGTCAAGAGCGGTTTCACGGACGACCCGCTCGGCCACTGGGTCGCCCAGTGGCCGTCCTTGCGCGGTTGAATGCCGTCCCGCCAGCCCTGACTTTTACTTTTTCAGCAGCGCCGCGGCTTCCAGTGCGAAATACGTCAGGATGCCATCGGCGCCGGCGCGCTTGAAGGACAGCAGCGCTTCCATCATCACCGCATCGTGGTCGAGCCAGCCGTTTGCGGCAGCAGCCTTGAGCATCGCGTACTCGCCGCTCACCTGGTAAGCATAGGTCGGCACGCCGAAGGTTTCCTTCACGCGGCGCACGATGTCGAGATAGGGCATGCCCGGCTTGACCATCACCATGTCGGCGCCTTCGTCGAGGTCGAGCGCCACTTCGCGCAGCGCCTCGTCGGTGTTGGCCGGGTCCATCTGGTAGGTGTATTTGTTGCCCTTGCCGAGGTTGCCCGCCGAGCCGACCGCATCGCGGAAGGGGCCGTAGAAGCTCGACGCATACTTGGCCGAGTAGGCGAGGATGCGCGTGTGGATGTGGTTTTCGTCATCGAGGGTGGCACGGATGACGCCGATGCGGCCATCCATCATGTCCGAGGGCGCCACCACGTCGGCCCCGGCGCGGGCGTGACATAGCGCCTGCTTCGCCAGTGCCGCCAGGGTCTCGTCATTCATCACATAACCGCGCGGGTCGGCCGGGTCGATCAGGCCATCCTGGCCATGGCTGGTGTAGGGATCAAGCGCCACGTCGGTGATCACGCCCAGTTCCGGAAATTCCTTCTTCAGCTTCGCCACGACGGTCGGGACGAGGCCTTTCGGGTTCCAGGCTTCCTCGGCGCCTTCGCTCTTCCTGGCCACCTCGATGACCGGGAAAAGGGCCAGCGCAGGAACCCCCAACTTGAGGGCCTTCTCGGCCACCGGCAGGAGGCGGTCCAGCGTCATGCGCTGCACGCCGGGCATCGAGGCCACCGTCTCGACCTTCTTCTTCCCCTCCAGCACGAATACGGGGTAGATGAAATCGGCGGGCGTGAGGGCCGACTCGCGCATCAGGCGGCGGGAAAAATCATCGCGGCGCATGCGGCGCATGCGCGTACCGGGAAATACACCTTTAATAATCATGGTCTTGGCTTTCAAAAAAATACTTGAACTTTTTGATACAGAACCTATCCTAATACTCGGACGGTGACGAATCGTCCCCCGCTTTTCCTCCCTGAGCGGGTACTGTGGCGCTCGCTACAGTATTTGGGTCCTCAGCTTTATCCCCTTTGGCTGAGGACCCTTTCTCTTTCTGGTCCAGCCATTCAGCGATCACTTGCTCGGC
This sequence comes from uncultured Methyloversatilis sp., assembly GCA_964617225.1. Classification (GTDB taxonomy): domain Bacteria; phylum Pseudomonadota; class Gammaproteobacteria; order Burkholderiales; family Rhodocyclaceae; genus Sulfuricystis. Next base: position 16,237 of record CAZTWA010000014.1, on the reverse strand, counting down.
CTCCTCGATGCCGGTCTTCTTCAGGCTCGAGAACAGCTGCACGGTGATCGGCACTGCCGGAAAGTCAGCGCTGGCGAGACGGCGCGTGGCGGCAAGGGTCTTCGTTTGTTCCTGCCGGGTCAGCTTGTCGGCCTTGGTCAGCAGGCAATGGATTGGCTTGCCGGTGCTGCCGAACCAGCCGATCATCTTGCGATCGAGTTCGGTCAGCGGCCGACGGGCATCCATGATGAGCACCAGGCCGGCCAGTGCGGTGCGACGCGTCAGGTAATGCTCGAGCAGGCCCTGCCATTGTTTGCGTACCCCCTCGGGCACTTCGGCATAGCCGTAACCGGGCAGGTCGACCATCGCCGCTCCGCATTTGAGGCGAAACAGGTTGATCAGCTGGGTGCGGCCCGGCGTCTTCGAAACGTAAGCGAGGCGCGTATGGCCGGCCAGCGTATTGATTGCGGATGATTTTCCGGCATTCGAACGGCCGGCGAAGGCAATTTCCGCCCCGCCGGCCTGCGGCAGGGTCATCGGATCGGCAACGGAAACCTCGAAAACAGCGTGTCGAAACAGGTTGGCGGACATGATTTGGCGCCAAACATGGCGCATGAACAGAAAAACTAAGCTGTTATAGAATAGCGCGTTTGTTAATTGGGCAGTTCTCCGAGGAGCTTCAAGATGACCCGCCTTTCGCTCAAGTTGATGTTTTCCGTTGCCGTTTTCGCGCTGGCAGCCCACGCCCATGCCAGCGATGCGGCCAAGCCCGCCGCTTACCAGGGTGACCCGGCCAAGGGCAAGGAAATCGCCTCCACCGTCTGCATCGCCTGCCATGGCGCCGACGGCAACAGCCCGACCTCGGCGAACCCGAAGCTGGCCGGCCAGCATGCCGGTTACCTGTTCAAGCAAATGAAGAACTTCAAGGCCGGTGCCGACGGCAAGTCCGAGCGCGTCAACGCCATCATGAACGGCATGATCGCCCCCTACACCGAAGAGCAGATGAAGGATCTCGCGGCCTACTTCGCCAGCCAAAAGCAGACCGGCGGCGAAGCGAAGAATCGTGACACGCTCGACCTCGGCAAGAAACTGTTCCGTGCAGGTGATGCCGGCAAGGGCCTGCCCGCCTGCGCCGCCTGCCATGGCCCGACCGGTTCCGGCCTGCCCGTGCAATATCCGCGCATCGCCGGCCAGTTCCAGGAATACACGGAAGCGCAACTCAAGGCCTTCCGCAACAGCGAGCGCGTCAACGACCCGAACCGGATGATGCAAATGGTCGCCATCAAGATGACCGATGCCGAGGTCCGCGCGGTCGCTGACTACATCGCCGGGTTGCATTGAACGACTGGCGTGTAGTGATTGGTGCGGACTGGGGTGGCTCGATGCCACCCCTTTTCATTTGTGTTGCGCTCACATCTGCCTGAACGAGCCCAATGAAGTCGATCGGCATGCGCGCACGCATTCTCCTCACGGTCCTCGGGCCGGCCGTCCTGGTCGCCGTCCTGGTCACCGGCATGCTGGTGATCGGGCAAATGCGGCAAGCGGAAGTCGAGCAGCACCGGCGGCTTGCCGCGGTCGCCCGGCAGCTGGCGGCTCTGGCCGAGTACAACCTGTTTGTCGGCAACAACGCGGCGCTCGAGAAGCTGCTCCAGGTCGCCAAGCGCGAGCCCGACGTCGTCGCAGCCGCCTTTCTCAACACCCAGGGACGCGTGCTGGCCAGCACGGTGCCCGCCAATCAGTTGCCCCCCCCAGAAAAGCTGCTCACCGGCTTCGCGATGCCGACCGAGGCGGTCGAGGTGGAACACTGGCATGCCCTGCCCATCCGTGCCACCCAACTGGCGGACAGCACCGATCTATATTCCGGCTCCCCGGTGGGCGATACGCCCCCGCCACTCGGGCAACTGCTGCTCAAGATTTCGACGAAGTCACTGCTCGATGAAACACGCGCCTACGCGCTCAAGGCCGCCGGCATTTCCGCCTTCATGCTGATTCTCGCGATCGGCCTGGCCGTGGCCTTCTCGCGCGGCCTGATCCGCACGCTGACCGACATCGGGCACGTCGTCGATGGCATCGGCCGCGGCAAGTTCGAGATGCGCGTCGAACTGCGCGGCAAGGACGAACTCGGCAAGCTGGCCGAGGGCATCAACGCCATGGCCGGTGCGATCGGCCAGACGCAGGAACAGCTGGCCGAGCGCATCATCGAGGCCACGGCCACGCTGCGTCATGAACGCGACGAGGCCGACCGTGCCGCCCGCGCGCGCAGCCGCTTTTTCGCCGCCGCGAGCCATGACCTGCGGCAGCCGGCCCAGGCGCTCGGCCTGTTCGTCACGCGCCTGCAGCGGGACAACCCTGCCCCAGAATTACAGCCCAAGCTGCAGCAACTTTCCCAGACCGTCAGCAATCTGCAGGAACTGCTTGGCACCCTGCTCGATTATTCGCGGCTGGATGGCCAGGTCTTTCGCGTCGAAACGCAACCGATCAAGGCCGGGCAGGCCATCGGCCAGGTCGTGGCCAGTTTTGCGGAAGCTGCAGCCGCAAAGCACCTGCAGCTGCGTTGCCGGGTCCGCGATGGCTGGCTGATGACCGACCCGGCCCTGCTCCACCGCATCCTCATCAACCTGATCGGCAATGCCGTGCGCCACACCCGGGGCGGCGGGATTCTCGTGACCTGCCGACACCGTGGACATCAGGCGCGCATCGAGGTCTGGGACACCGGGCCCGGCATACCGCCGGAAGCGCGCGAGGCGATCTTCGACGAGCTGGTCCAGCTCGACAACCCCGAGCGCGATGCCGAAAAAGGGCTGGGGCTCGGGCTCGCCATCGTCAAGAAGTCGGCCGGCCTGCTCGGCCATCCGCTATCGCTCTGCTCCCGCGTCGGCCATGGATCGCGCTTCGCGCTGGACGTGCCCTTCTCGGAACCCCGCGTCGCAGACGAAGCCCCCAAGGACAAGTCTGCCGCCGAAAGCACGCCGGTGCTGCTGATCGGTCCTGCTCGTCCGGAACAGGACGAACTGGCCGCACTGCTTGAGGGCTGGCATTTCACTGTCCGGCGCGCCCTCGTGGTCGCGACGGCCTGGCACTCGATCACCGACAACGGCCCGCCGCAGTTCGTCATCTTCGACCTGCCCGAAGGCAGCACGCAGGTCGAAAACAGTCTCGACTGGCTCAACAAGGTCGCGGCGAAACTCGGCCATGAACTGCCCGCCTTGATCATCTGCAGCGGCCCGGTGCCGGCGCTCGGCGAGCAGCCCGGCAAGGCGCCGCGCCTGTTGCTGACGCGCCCCTTCCGCCCGGCGCGCCTGCGGGCCTTGATCGGCCGGCTGGCCACCCACACCGACGACTTGCCGGACTGAACCGGCGTTGAACCCCGGCCGGGCAAATCGGTCGTAAGGTTTTCAGCGCGCGCGCCGACTATTGATCATGAAACCACCTCCCGTCACGCCCACACCCTCAGAGATCACGCCGCGCGCACTGTATGAACGCCGACGCGAATTCCTCAAGACCTCCATCGGTGTCGGCCTCGCCGCAGCCGCCGGGAGTGCCGTCCTGCCCGGGCTGACTTTCGCCGCGCCCGCCCGGCTGGGCGAGGGTGCGAAGCAAAGCGCCTTCTCCACCAGCGAAGACCAGACACCGCTCACGCACATCACCGGCTACAGCAACTTCTACGAATTCGGCACGGACAAGGCTGATCCCGCGGCACAGGCCCACCGGCTCAAGACACGTCCGTGGACGGTCACGATCGAAGGCCTGGTGAAAAAACCGCTGACACTCGACATCGAGACCATTCTCAAACTCGCCCCGCTCGAAGAACGCATCTACCGGCTGCGCTGTGTCGAGGGCTGGAGCATGGTGATTCCCTGGCTCGGCTTCCCGCTCGATACCCTCTTGAAGCAAGCCGAGCCGCTCGGCAGCGCGAAATACGTCGAATTCGTGACGGCCGTGCAGCCCGAGGCGATGCCCGGCGTGCGCAGCCGCGTGCTCGACTGGCCCTACGTGGAAGGCCTGCGGCTGGACGAAGCGCGCCACCCGCTGACGCTGCTCGTACTCGGCCTCTATGGCGACGTCCTGCCGAACGCGAACGGCGCGCCCCTGCGCATCGCCGTGCCGTGGAAATACGGCTTCAAGAGCGCGAAGTCGATTGCGACCATCCGCTTCGTCGAGCACGAGCCGCGCTCGTCGTGGATGAAGGCCGCGCCACAGGAGTACGGCTTCTACTCGAACGTCAATCCCGACGTCCCCCACCCGCGCTGGAGCCAGGCCAAGGAACGCCGCATCGGCGAATTCCTGAAGCGTGACACGCAGCTGTTCAACGGCTATGGCGCGCAGGTCGCCAGCCTCTACAGCGGCATGGACCTGAAGAAGCATTTCTGATGCCCGCTTCGACGAACATTGCGCTGCTGAAGGTCGTCGTCTTCGTCCTGTCGCTGCTGCCGCTGGCCTATTACGGGTGGGGCGCCTGGCAGGACACGCTCGGGGCCAATCCGATCGAGGCGGTGACGCGCGGCATGGGCACCTGGACGCTCAACTTCCTGCTCATCACGCTGGCCGTGACGCCTGTCCGCAAGCTGACCGGCTGGCATGGCGCGCTGCGTCTGCGGCGCATGCTCGGCCTGTTCACCTTTTTCTATGCGGCGCTGCACCTCACCAGCTACCTCTGGTTCGACCAGTTCTTCGACTGGGGCGAAATCGCGCAGGACATTCTCAAGCGCCCCTTCATCACCGTCGGCATGGCCGCGTTCGCACTGCTGGTGCCGCTGGCCGTGACGTCGAGCAACTTCGCGATCCGAAGGCTCGGCGGCAGGCGCTGGCAGGCGCTGCACCGCACCGTTTACGTGATCGGCATCCTCGCCGTGCTGCACTACAGCTGGCTGGTCAAGGTCGACCAGTCGCAGCCGCTGCTCTACGGCGGCATCCTCTTCGTCCTGCTCGGCCTGCGCACCTGGTGGCGCGAGCAGGAGCGCCGCGAGCAAGTCGCGGGCAAGTACGCACCCAATCAATCCAGGATCCGGAACCGGATCATTCCGATCCTGCCGCGCCGCTAAGCTTCCTGAGTTGCGCCTTCTGCCGGGCGCGGCTGGCGTGCTTGTCCTTGCGCGCATGCACGCCGCCCTTCTTCATCTGCGGCGCGGTCGCCACCGGATTGCGCGGCCGAATCCGGATATGGCCCGCTTGCTTGGCGCGCTTCATTTCCGGTGGAAGGCCATGATTGCCCGTCCATCGGGCGCGGTGCGCGGCGCGACTTTCCACGCATGGCCATAGACGATCTCGAAGCGCGCGGGCAGCACACCTTCCACGCGTTCCCAGGCAGCGAAGATCCTGCGCGCATCGCGCCAGCCCAGCGCACCCAACAGGCCGTTGCGGACGCCGAGATGACGCTGGTCGGCGAGGAAACTGCGCGGCGAACGGTAGGTCAGCGTGAGCATTTCCATCTCCATGACCGGGTCGCCAAACCCCGCGGCCATCAGCATGTCGCCGATGTCGTGCATGTCGAGGAAGGCGGGTGCCGTCCAGCCGGCGCTGACCTCAGTGCCGACCTTTGCGGCGGCAGTACGCAATTCCTTGAGCGTGTCCGGACCGAGCAGGGCAAAGTGCAGCAAGCCGCCTTCAGCCAACACGCGGTGCAATTCCGCGAACGCCGCTTGCAACGCGGGCGGGTCAGGCAGCCAGTGCAGCATCAGATTCGACCAGACGAGGTCGAGGCTGTTCGCCGCCAGCGGCAATGCACGCACATCGGCATTCACGCAGCGCGGCGCGCGGCCGCGCAAGCGCGTCCAAAGCCCGGCACGATCCTGCACCGCGGCCAACATCGGTGCGGCATAATCCACCGCCAGCGGCAGGGCCTCGGGGTAGCGCCGCATTAATGCGCGCACGCCATCGCCGGTTGCGCAGCCGATGTCGGCGAAGCGGCGGGGCGCGATTTTCACGCAATCCAGGCGATCCGCGAGGCGCAGCCCGACCTCGTGCGCCAGCACGGCGGCACTGTCGTAGGATGCGGCGGCTGCCGAAAAATCTTTCCGCGTACTCATCATCGAATTATCCGACATCCCCCGTGATCCCGCACTTTCCAATCGCTGCCCTGCTCGATGCCCTGCTGCCCCGGGCGTGCCTGCTGTGCGGCGACCGTACGCCCGCGGCGCTCTGCGATGCGTGCAACGCCGACCTGCCGCGCTTGCCTGCACCGCTCTGCCCGATCTGCGCGACGCCCCTCGCCACGTCCGCCCCGGCCTGCGGCAGCTGCCTCAAATCGCCCCCGGCCTATGACGCGACATTTGCCGGCCTGCGCTACGGCTTTCCGGTCGACCGGCTGATCCAGCATCTGAAATTTGCACGCCGTCTCGCCAGCGCTGACTTTTGCGCGCAATGCATGCTTGCCGGCCCGCATCCGGATGGCACTTTGATCCTGCCGGTCCCGCTGTCGCGCCAGCATTTGCGCGAGCGAGGCTTCAACCAGGCCCTGGAAATCGCCCGGCCGCTGGCCCGGGCACTGGCCCTCCCGCTCGACGCAACCAGCCTGACCCGTCCGCGCGAAACCCTGCCCCAGAGCCGCCTGCCGTGGCGGGCCCGCAAGCACAACGTGCGCCATGCCTTCGCCTGCAGTCGCGAGCTGACCGGTCACACAGTCATCGTCGTCGATGACGTCATGACCACCGGCGCCACACTCGACGCCGTCGCGCAGACGCTCAAGGATCACGGGGCAATTCGCGTCGTGAACTGGGTCGCAGCGCGCGCGGTGAAAACGGTGGCGGCTACCTGAGTTTCTGCTCGATCAGGCCGAGCATGTCGGCTGGCAGGTTGCCGGCGTCGCGCGCCTTGCCAAACGCCGCCTTCGCCTCGTCGCCCCGACCGGCCCCCTCGAGTGCGAGGCCCAGGCCGTACCACCAGCGGCCTTCGCCCGGACGCATTGCAAGGGCCGCCTGATAGCGCTGCGCGGCTTCCGCATAGCGCTGGCGCTTGTGCAGCAAAATGGCGAACAATCCCTGGAAGTCGGCATCGCTGGCCGCATGCGCGGCATGGGTTTCCAGCGTCTTCACCGCACCTTCGGTATCGCCCTGTTCGTGTTGCAAGCGCGCGAGGATGCTGGCCCAGCCGCTGCGCGCCGGATCGAGCGCCAGCCCGCTCTGGGCGACCTGCTTGACCTCGTCCCAGTGCCGGTTGGCCGCCAGGACCGACAGCAGTGCCTGTCGCGCCTTGGCATGGCGCGGGTCGTTTTCGAGCGCCCGCCGCAATGCCGGGACCGCCGCAGCGCTGTCGCCCACGGCGGCGGCCTGCATGCCCTTGCGGTACTCGGCTTCGGCGAGTTCACGCGATTGCCCTCCTTTGGGCTGCTTCTCGATATGCGCTTCGCCTGCGAGCGCCGACTGAGATGCAACGGCCGCTGGAGCGGGTGCCTTGGGTGCGCTGGCGACCGGTGGCTTGGGCGTAGCGACAACCGGGGCTGCCGGCGCGGGCGCGGGTGCTGCAACCGGCCGGGGCGGTGCGCTTTCCTTCACCGGTGCCGGCGCCGGAACCGGGGGTTTGGCAACGGGTACGGCGGAAGCAGAGGATGGCGGTGCTTGTGCCGGCACGACGGCCTTCGCCGGGGCGGGCGGCGGTGCAGGAACCACAACTGCCGGAGCGGCTGGCACTTCGGCCGGTGTCGACGCGACCACGACCGGAGGCGTATCGGATGGCGGCGGCGCTGTAGCTGGCACAGCAGGCGCCACCTGTGCTGCAGGCGCCGCCGGCACAGTGACGGGCGGGGGTGAGGCCAACGGGCCGAGCATCAGCCAGGCGATCAGGGCGCCGCCGGCCAGCCCGGCGAGCAGCAGCAGCCAGGCATTCGGCTTCACCGTGCGGACGGGGGGCAGGGTACGCAAATGCGGCGGCAGGCCGGCGCGTTCCCGTTCGCTGGCCTGACGTGCATCGAGATCCCGCAGCATCTGGTTGATGAGACTCATCGCGCCGTTCTCCTACCAGGGCCACCAGAAATGATTGATGGCGCCCTCGGTGTCCCGCGCCGCCGCGCGCACATGGCGGGGCTCGATACGGGCCAGGCCCTCGCCATAAGCCACGAGGAGCGCCTTGTTGGCCAGGATGTTGATCACCCGGGGGGCCCCGGCTGAGCTGTGGTAGAGGGCTTTCAGCGCAGCGGGGGAAAAGATCGACTCACCAATGTAGCCCGCCTTGCCGAGACGCTGCGCGACATAGCTGCTGACCTCGTGGGCATCGAGCCGCTGCAGGCGATGGGCGAAGGCGATGCGCTGGCGCAGCTGCCGCAGGGAATGGTCCGCCAGCATCTCGTCGAGCTCGGGCTGGCCAAACAGGATGATATGCAGCAGCTTGCGTTTTTCGGTTTCGAGGTTCGACAGCAGGCGCAGGCTTTCTACCGTCAGGCGGGGCATGGTCTGGGCTTCGTCGATGCACAGCACGACCTTGCGGTCCTCGCCGGCGATCTCGATCAGGCGCTGGTTGATGCGCTTGACGAGCCGCGGGATGTCCTTCGCCCCCTCCCCGGCCCCCAACTCGTCGGCGATCTCGAGCAGCAGTTCGCGGGGGCCCATCTGCGGATTGGGAATGTAGGCGGCCTGCCAATGGTCGTCGAGCTCGCGCAGGAAGCTGCGGCACAGCAGCGTCTTGCCCGTGCCGATCTCGCCAACGACCTTGATGAAGCCTTCGCCGCTGGCCAGCGCGAAGTGCAGGAGGTTGATGCCTTCGCGGTGGCTCTTGCTCGGGAAGGCGAATTCCGTGTCGGGCGTGATCCCGAACGGCAGCTGGTTCAGTCCGAAGTGGGCAAGGTACATCACTGCCCTCGCCGGGCAGCCCCAAGAGGGCAGAGCCCCACCGTGGGGGGCAGCGAGCCGAATTTGCGAGCGTGGGGGGCCATTAATTACTGCAGAGGTACGGCCAGCGGCGGCAAATCGAAACTGCGCAGCCGGTCGCTGCTCTGTTGCAGGTCTTTCACCCAGGCCCGATCGTCATGGATGATGGTCGGCTTGAGCAGGATGACCAGTTCGCGCTTGGTGAGCGATCCGCCCCGCTGTCCCAGCAGGACGCCGGCGGGCGAGTTCGCCGTGCCGGGCAGGCCAGTGCTGTCGTTGGAATAGCCTTGGGTCATCAGGCCGCCGATCGCGACGATGTTGCCATCCAGCACGCGCACGATGCTGTCGGTCTCGTTCACGCTCGAGGTGGCGAGCGGCAGTTTGAACTGGCCCATCGTGCCCAGATCGACGATCTTCTCTTTTTCCGCAACCGTGCTTATGGCCGGATGCACGTGCAGGATGATGTTGCCCTCGTCGTCGATCTGCGGCGTGACGTCGAGCGAAATGCCAGAGAAGTAGGGTTGCAGCGTCAGGCTCGGGGTGGACGTCGTGCCGGCCGTGGTGCTGGTCGTGGTGGCCGTCACGTTGGTGACGAAGAGTTCGTCGGTGCCGACCTTGAGGATCGCCTTCTGGTTGTTGATCGTAGCAATCCGCGGACTCGACAGCACGGACACCTGCCCCTGCGTTTCGAGGAAGTTCAGCAATGCGGCGAAATTCGCCGTCTGGAATGCCAGGCCGACGAAACCGCCGCCGAGCGCCGTGGCGGCGATCCCACCGGCCACACCGGGCAAGGCGGTCGTCGAACCGTTGCCGATGGCGCCCGTTCCTGTCGGGCCGAGAACGCCGCCCGGTTGCAGCACCCCGAAAGTCGCGCGGTTCCTGCTGCCATTGAAGGTGCTCCAGTTGATCCCGGTCTGGAATTCGCGCTTCAGCGATACCTCGAGAATCTTCGCCTCGAGCATTACTTGGCGTTCGACCATGACCTGTGTGGCCTTCAAATACTGCTCGACGGAGCGCAGTTCGCCCGGGTAGGCGCGTATGACCACCACGCCCGAAATGCTGTTCACCACGACGCTGCGACCCTCGCCGGTGACGATGGTGCCGAGCGCGGTTTGCAGGTCGCGCCAGAAATCGTTGTCCGTGTTGGTCTGGACCCGGCTGGTCAAGGTGTTGGACGTTTGCCCGCCGTTCGGGGACGGCAAGGGTGCCGCGCCTGTGCCCGCCGGCGTGGGCGCCGTGCTGGGGCCGGAACCCGAGATCGAGCTGGAGGTCACACGCAGTTCGGTGGCGCCTTGGCGACGGCTGGCGAGGTAATTCACCTGGAAGACGCGGGTTTGCAGGGTGTTCGGCTGGATCGAGATACGATTGCCCTTGATCGAAAACTCGTAACCATACAGCTCGCGGATCGACTCGAGCGCCTCTTTCACCGTCACATCCTTGAGATTGACGGTGATATTGCCGGAGACTTCGGGACCGACCAGCATGTTGTAACGCGTACCGCTGACGATGGCCATGAAGACCTGGACGGCCGGGGCATTGACGATAGACAGGTCGAAGCGCGGCTCGGTCACTTCCTGCCTGGGCAACTCGATTGTCAGGGGCGCCAGCAGCGCCTTCTCCGCGGCCTCGTTCGACTTGCGGTTATTCACGGCCTGGTCTATTTCGGTGCCGATGTTCTCGCGCACGACATCGGGGCGCGGTTGGGAAGTGCCGCAACCGGCTAGAACAGCCAGCAGGGCCAGTGGGGTCAGCAGGAACCGGGCTCTCATCGTTCCACCTCTCTTCTCTTTTCTTTCTTCGCGGCCTTCTTTTCGACATCGGGCGTCAGGCGCAGGACTTCCTTGCCCATCGTGCCCCGCAACTCCACGAAGTCATCGCCGATCCTGACGAGACGCGCCTCGCCGACCTTGCCCCCGAGTTCGACGACTGTGCCGTTGATCAGCGCAGCGGGCTTGCCGTTCTTGCGTTGGATGATCGACTGGAGCCCCGCCACGGTACTTCCGGCAGTCACGGCGGTGCCCGTCGTGCTGCCCGTATCGATCGCCGGCCGGGTTGGGTCGGCAACCTGCGCCTGCAGCGCGCCGGACGCGAACAACAGGATAGGGAGCACGTAGGTCAGACGACGAGCCATGCCGAATCCAGACTGAGCGTGTAAATCGTCAGCGTCAGTTCGCTGACCGGATGCTGCTTGACTGCGAGGGCGAGGCCGCCGCGCAGCAGCTTGTGCGGACTGGCGTCGAGCTCGGCGACATAGGCCAGCAAATCGCCATAGCTGCCGGCCAGCTTGATCTCGATGCCATGCTTGTACAGGTTGCCTGCCGGCAGGGGCGTTGCATCAACGGCAGGCTTGGCCTCTTCCTTGCCCGTCGCCGGCATCGCAATCAGCGGCAGGGGCGGCAGGGTCGTCAGGCTCACCAGTGTCAGGCCGCGATGGCGCGTCAGCAGGGTTTGCAGCAGCGCCGGGATGCGCTGGGGCGGAATGAGGGTATTGCCAAAGGTGCCGATGTCGCGTTCGGTTTGGGCGACTTCCGCCCGCAGGCGCAGCAACTCGGCACGATTGGCGGAATCCGGATCGCTGTTGCGCACCACCAGCGCCGCGACCTGCTCCTGCAGTTGCGCCTGCTCGGCCTGCTGCTGGTCCAGCGATTTCTTGAGTTGCTCGGCACGCATCAGGCCCGGCTCGACCCAGAGGCTGTAGCCCCCGAACAGAACGGCAACGGCCACCGCCGCGACGATCAGGATTTTCTCACGCGGCTGCAAGGCGGCGAAGCGCTGGCTCCAGCCTTGCCATTGCGTCCGCAAATCGCTGCCCCGTGCGCTCATCCCTGCTTCCCGGCCGCTTCGCCGGCCTTGACCGGCACGAGCGTGAATTCGTGGAACAGCGCTTTCCGAACGGATTCGGCTGGTGCAACGGCGGGTGCTGGCGCACCGGCAGCGGGCTCCGGCTTGCCTTCGGCCAGCTTCAGTGCGGCGAAGGCGTGGCCGCGGAAAGCCGGCTCGCGGTTCAGGCGGCGGATGTATTCGGGCAGCAGGGAAGGATCGACCGTGCGGCCGCGAATTTCCAGGCTGTCGCCCGTCGCGTCCCAGGTAAAGCCGGTGATCCACAGGCCGGTCAGCGACTGGCGCGCCAGTCCGCGCAGATAGTCCGCATAGGGCGGCACGTCGGCTTCGAGGCGCTCGCGCAGGGTTTGCAGCACCACGCCGCGCGCTTGGGACAACTGCCGCACTACGGCCAGCTCCTGCTCGATGCGGGGATCGGCCTTGCGTTCCGCGACGCGCTGGCCGAGCACCAAGACTTGTTCGCGCATGGCCTTCAGCTGGGTTTCGCTCGTGGTCGCCTGGGCCTGCAGGGCCGGCAATCCGCTGCGCGCGAGGAATCCGGCGCCCAGCACCAGCAGGAACAGCACGCCACCGCCCGCCACGATGTTCGACAGCGCGAACCAGTCGCGCTTTCTCTGCAGGGCGGGGTCGAAGAGGTTGATCTGCTGCGCCATCGTCACTCCCGCAATGCGGCGCCCAGCGCGAGCCAGGCTTCGGATTGCGCGGCCGGGCTGGCCAATTGGGGAACCTGCGCGAAGTCCATCACCTCGGCGAGGTTCGCACTGGCGACCTGCAGGGACAGGTTGTCGCGCAGGTAGCCGATGAAGGCCTCGCCGTTCGGCAACGGGCCGACGAGCAGGCGCGTCAGGCTGATCGCGCTGTAATTGCGGTCGAAGTTGTCGAGCGAACGCTGGATGTCGAGCAGTACGCGCTCGTGTAGCGCGCTAGCCTCGGGGCCCGCAAGTTCGCTCGCGCCGACATCAATGTGCCGCGTCATGAACAACTCGCCCCGGTAGGTGACGCTCAGCCGCCCGCCGTGGCGGTCGAATGCCAGGAAGGCCAGGCCGCGATTCGGTTCCTCGAAGAGGCTGGCCAGGTTGCGCTGGGCCAGCTCGGGAATGTCGATCGCCGCGAGCGCGACCTTGGCGTCCTGGAACTGCCAGATGCGCGGCTGCAGCACAGCATGGTTGGCAACCACGACCCAGAGCTGCGGATTGCGATTGCCCGACGCCGGGATATCCAGCAGGTCGATGCCGGCCCGTTCCACCGGGAAGTCCACCATTTCCTTCACGCGCCAGCGCAGCGACTCGCGCAGTTCATCGCGCGGCAGGTCGGCGGCATTGGCGGGGAGGTCGACCTGCAGCAACTGGTACTGCCCCTCATCCAGCAGGGTAGTGCAGCGCTGGCGGGCCAGCCGCTTGGCATTCTTGAGGCGCTTGAGGATCTCGAGCTCGCTGCCTTCGCGGGCAAACTCCTCGCAGGATCGGACACTGGGCTTGCCATCGGCCTGGCGCACGATCTCGGCCACGGTCACGCGCTCGGTGCCGAAAATCACCGATGTCCATGCGCCGTCGCTTGCCTCGCTCGCCCTGTTTTCCCCAAATGCCATGTCCGGACCTGATTTACCGTGTTCCCGGAGTCTAGCGGCGCACCCGGGACGGGAATGGCCAATAAGAGGCATAAAAGTCCGCCAGATAGCGCCCGAGCGGATACCGCCAAAGTCAGTGCCGGCGGGACGGCACTGCGGCGAGGTTCAGTCGATGACGACGCGCCCGTGCGGCGTGTGCAGGATGGCCACGAGATCGGGGGACTCCGTGGTTTCGAAGGCCACCCGCGCGCAACCAGCATCGGGCAGACGGTCGGCCGGATGAAAAGGCACGTCCCACTGGATCAGGGTCGGCAGCCGGCCGGCACCAGGCAATCGACCATCGGCCGGCACGGTGATGCGCCAGCGGAAGTCGCCGCGCTGCATCGACAGGATGTCACCATGCGCGGGCGTCGCTTCGCTCGTCAGATCATCGCTACGCGCCACCCAGTGGATGAGCCGGGGTCGTTCCGCCAGCCGGGCCTGCAGCATCGGATCATCGAGGCCGAACCAGCGCGGCCGGCCGGGCGGCGGCGCGGCCGGATCGATGGCGATCAGTTCGAGGTAGAGACGCTCGCCACCCGCCAGCTTCAGCAGGCGGTTGTGCGTCCCCATCGCGGCATGCACGCCACCCGGGGCAAGTGGCGCACCCAGCCGGTCTTCCAGCCAGCGGGCACCCCTGGCGAGGTCGCGCGCGGCGACGACCAGATGGTCAAGCGTCGCCATCGCCGGTCAGCATGCCGTCCCGCCGGCGCTGACTTTCACTGGAAGCCCTTATTTGAAGCCAAGGATCGGCTGGTCGACCGACAGGCTTTCACCCGGTTTCGCCAGCAGGGCATCGACGACGCAGTCGCGTTCCGCCTTGAGCACATTCTCCATTTTCATGGCTTCGATCTTCGCCAGCACTTCGCCAACCTTGACCTCCTGACCGGGCGTCACGGCAATCTGCGTCAGCAGCCCCGGCATCGGCGACAGCAGGAACCTGGACATGTCCGGCGGCGCCTTGTGCGGCATCAACGACTGCAGGTGCGCGGCACGCGCCGACATGACCATGATGTCGGCCTGGGTGCCCCAGTGGAACAGGCGGTACTTCAGGCCGCGCCGCTCGACCTGCATGCAGAAGGCCTCGCCGTTCAGCGTGCCGTGGTAGAGCGTCTGGCCGAACTGCCAGGGGCTGCGGATCTCGTAACGCTCGCCGGCCAGGCTGACATCCCAGCCCCCCGCCGCCGCCTGCACGGTGACTTCATGGTCGGTCCCGTCCTCGAGGCGCACCACGAAGGCGGACCCGGGCTGGTACTCGTGGCCGGGCATCTGGCCGGTGATCCGGGCATTGCGCTCCAGGTACTGGCGATGCATCGCTGCGGCGACGGAAATCAGCATGGCCGGATCGTCGTGCGGCACCATCGAGGCATCGAAGCCCTTCGGGTACTCCTCGGCGATCAGGCCGGTATTGAAGTTGCCGGAGAGGAAGCGCGGGTTCTGCATCAGCGCCGCCTGGAAGGCGATGTTGCTGGCCACGCCGCGGATCACAAAGCCGTTCAGGGCGTCGCGCATGCGGGCCACCGCGCTGTCGCGCGTGGGGCCATGCACGATCAGCTTGGCGATCATCGAATCGTAGTACATCGAGATCTCGCCGCCTTCGTAGACCCCGGTATCGACGCGTACGCCATGCTGGTCGGCCGGCGGGACAAACTTGACCAGGCGGCCCGTTGAAGGGAGGAAGCCGCGGAACGGATCTTCCGCGTTGATGCGGCATTCCATCGCCCAGCCGTCGATCTTCAGGTCTTCCTGGCGGAAGGACAGCACCTCGCCGGCCGCGACGCGGATCATCTGCTCGACGAGGTCGAGACCGGTGATCAGTTCGGTGACCGGGTGCTCGACCTGCAGGCGCGTGTTCATCTCGAGGAAGTAGAAGCTCTTGTCCTTGCCGCCGACGACGAACTCGACCGTGCCGGCCGACTGGTAGTTCACCGCCTTCGCCAGCGCGACGGCCTGCTCGCCCATGGCCTTGCGCGTCGCCGGATCGAGGAAGGGACTCGGCGCTTCCTCGATGACCTTCTGATGGCGACGCTGGATCGAACACTCGCGCTCGTGCAGATAGACGCAGTTGCCGTGACCGTCGCCCAGCACCTGGATCTCGATGTGGCGCGGCTCCTCGACGAACTTCTCGATGAAAACGCGGTCATCGCCGAAGGCATTCTTCGCCTCGGTCTTGCACGACGCAAAGCCTTCGAAGGCTTCCTGGTCGTTGAACGCGACGCGCAAGCCCTTGCCGCCGCCGCCGGCCGAGGCCTTGATCATCACCGGATAGCCGATGCCCTTGGCGATTTCGACCGCCTGCTCGGGGGTGTCGATGGCATCGTTGTAGCCGGGAATCGTGTTGACCTCGGCGGCCAGCGCCAGCTTCTTCGACTCGATCTTGTCGCCCATCTTGGCCACCGAGTAGTGCTTGGGGCCGATGAAGACGATGCCTTCCTCTTCGAGGCGCTTGGAAAACGTCGCGTTCTCGGAAAGGAAGCCATAGCCCGGATGCACGGCTTCGGCGCCGGTCTGCTTGCAGGCGGCGATGATCTTGTCCATCGCCAGGTAGGACTCTTTCGACGGTGCCGGGCCGATGCACACGGCCTCGTCGGCCATCTGGACATGCAGCGCGTCGCGGTCGGCCTCGGAATACACGGCGACGGTGGCAATGCCCATCTTGCGGGCGGTCTTGATGACGCGGCAGGCAATTTCGCCACGGTTGGCAATCAGGATTTTCTTGAACATGTCTCTATCCTTACAGCGGAATGTTGCCGTGCTTGCGCCACGGATTGGATATGTTTTTATTTCTCAGCATCACCAGCGAACGGCAGATGCGCTTGCGCGTCTCGTGCGGCTGGATCACGTCGTCGATGAAGCCGCGTGCGCCGGCGACAAACGGGTTGGCGAACTTGGCCTTGTACTCCGCCTCCTTGGCGGACAGTTTGGCCGGATCACCCTTGTCCTCGCGGAAGATGATTTCCACCGCCCCTTTCGGGCCCATCACCGCAATTTCGGCGCTGGGCCAGGCGAAGTT
>CAZTWA010000013.1:16809-26686 GCA_964617225.1 uncultured Methyloversatilis sp. | reverse complement strand
GCCTTGTAGATGTTGCTCTTGCGTTGTTCCTTGGCGGCCGATTCGATGTCGAGGTCGATCAGTTTCTGACCATCGACGATCGCGACGCGGAGTTCCTCGGCCTGCGTCGCATTGAACAGCATGCGTTTCATGTGTGCTCCCACGCGCAGGCAGGAAGACACGACAAATCACGCCGCAAATGACATGCGGCGCAGTTTAGATTTGCAGAATCAGGCGCATCGGTTAGGGTGACGGACTGGGCAAATGGGTGAATGATTTGTCGGATGACGGCGCCAAAGTTGAACGGGGCACCGCTTATCAAAGTCTGTGTCGCGCGAAAAAAATGTCTTTAGACGAAGTAGTATCGCTGCTTCGGGCGAGCGACATACCCTGTGCTGTGCAAGACGGGACCGTAACCGGAGACGGATGACTGGTCGGCGGCGGGTATGCCCATCTCGAGCTGGCGGGGCGGTTCTCGGGTCAAATCAGACGGGAACACGCTCAACCGGCAACATCGCCGAAGGGCGCCCCGGAACCGTTCGTGTCGCCGGGCACGCCGTCCGGAGACGGCAAAGCGGACGCATTATATTGTGAATGAATGAGTTGAGTAAAGAATCCGTCACATTTCTTGAAGTTGGCGAAGAGGGCGCAGGGCAGCGCATCGACAACTTCCTGATCCGGCATCTCAAGGGGGTGCCCAAGAGTCACGTCTACCGCATCCTGCGCAGCGGGGAGGTGCGGGTCAACAAGGGCAGGGCATCAGCCGACCGGCGCCTGGAGCTGGGCGACCGGGTCCGGATCCCGCCCGTCCGGGTGGCGGAGAAGCAGCAGGCCAGCGTTGCCCCGGCACGCGATTTCGCGGTGGTTTTCGAAGACGAAGCACTCATCGTCATCGACAAACCGTCCGGCGTGGCCGTCCATGGGGGCAGCGGCGTCGATTTCGGCGTGATCGAGCAGATCCGGCAGGCGCGTCCGCAGGCAAAATTCCTCGAACTGGCCCACCGGCTCGACCGGGAGACCTCCGGCTTGCTGATCATCGGCAAGAAACGGTCGGCGTTGACCCGGCTGCACGACCAGTTTCGGGAGGGCGGGATCGACAAGCGCTACCTGGCACTGGTGAAGGGTTATTGGCGCGACAAGTTGCGCAATGTGAAGCTTCCCCTGCACAAATACCTGACGGCGGAGGGAGAGCGTCGCGTGCGGGTCGATCCGGAAGGCAAGCCGGCGCATTCGATCATGCGGCTGAAAGGCCGCTGGAAAACCCCCCTCGGTGAGTTCAGCCTGCTGGAAGTGGAGTTGCGCACCGGCCGGACGCACCAGATCCGCGTGCATCTGGCCCATCTGGGCTATCCGATCCTTGGTGATGAAAAATATGGGGATTTCACCCTGAACCGTGACTTGCAAAAAACGGGATTGAAACGCATGTTCCTGCATGCGGCGTCGATGCGACTGCCCCACCCGTTGAGCGGGGAAAAGCTGAGCCTGGCTGCGCCGCTGCCGGCAGAACTCGAGAAATACTTGAATAGGATCGAAGCAGACCATGAATCCGCGCTATGAACTGATCGTTTTCGACTGGGATGGCACGCTGATGGACTCGGCGGCCATGATCGTCGACAGCGTTCAGGCGGCAGCGCGCGATCTCGGACTGGAACCGCCCCCCGAGGAGCGCGCCCGGCACATCATCGGCCTCGGCCTGGTCGATGCATTGCGCCATGCGCTGCCAGACCTGCCGGAAGATCATTATCCCGAACTGGTCGAGCGTTATCGTCATCACTACCTGTCGCGCGACCATGAACTGCGGCTTTTTGTTGGTGCCGACATTTTGGTGAAGCAACTGGCGGAAAACGGTTTTCGCCTGGGGGTGGCGACCGGCAAGTCGCGCAAGGGTCTGGACCGGGCACTCGTCCATACGGGTCTCGGCGACTTTTTCCACGGCACGCGTTGCGCCGATGAGTGCCATTCCAAGCCGCATCCCCAGATGATCGAGCAACTGATGGAGGAATTTGCCATCCTGCCGGAGCGGACCCTGATGATCGGCGACACTACGCATGACCTGCTGATGGCCCAAAACGCCGGGGTCGATGCCGTGGCGGTCAGTTACGGCGCCCATCCGCGCGATTCGCTCGAGGCCACCGGACCGCGTTATTGCGCCCATTCGATCGACGATCTCGCGGCATGGCTGCAAACGTACGCCTGATCTGTGCGAGCGAAGATCTCGCCGATGGCCAGCGGGGTATCCGGTTCGAGATCGAACACCGGGGCCAGCCCTTGCCGGCCTTTGCCGTGCGCTTTCGTGGCAAGGCCGTGGCCTACCTGAATCGATGTGCCCATGTGCCGGCCGAACTGGACTGGAACGAGGGCGAGTTCTTCGACTTCAGCGGGCTATACTTGATCTGCGCGACGCATGGGGCGCTCTATGATCCGGCCACCGGGGCCTGTGCGGGCGGTCGTTGCGACGGACGTGGACTCGAAGCGTTGGTGTTGGAAGAGCGGGATGGGCAGGTTTATCTGAAGCAGGAAGGTGCTTGACGTGGCAGAAGAAACGAACTGGGAACGCAAGGTATTGGAAAAGGTCGCGCTGGCGGCTGTCCAGGAGCAGCGGCGTGCGCGACGCTGGGGCATATTCTTCAAGCTGCTGATCTTCGCTTACCTGACTGTCGTGCTGGTCATGGCAATCGATTGGGCTGCCATGGACCCGGAAAAGAGCGCGCGACATACCGCGCTGGTCGAAATGCAGGGCGTCATCCAGGCCAAGGGTGATGCGAATGCCGACGATGTGATCAGCGCCTTGCAGGCGGCCTTCGACGACAAGGGCGCGGCCGGCGTGATCCTGCGCATCAACAGCCCGGGCGGGAGTCCGGTGCAAGCCGGCATCATCAACGACGAGATCGGGCGGTTGCGGGCCAAGCATAGCGATAAGCCGCTGTACGTGGTCATCGAGGACATCTGTGCTTCCGGCGGTTACTACGTCGCCGCGGCCGGGGACAAGATTTACGTCGACAAGGCGAGCATCGTCGGGTCGATCGGCGTGCTGATGGACGGTTTCGGCTTCACCGGCAGCATGGACAAGCTGGGCGTTGAGCGCCGCCTGCTGACGGCGGGGCAGAACAAGGGTTTTCTCGATCCGTTCTCACCGCAGAACGAACGCCACAAGGAACATGCCCAGGGCATGCTGAACGACATCCACCAGCAGTTCATCGATGTGGTGCGCAAGGGTCGCGGCACGCGCTTGAAGGAGACGCCGGACATGTTCTCCGGCCTGATGTGGACGGGTTCGAAGAGCATCGAACTCGGCCTCGCAGATGGCTACGGCACGGTGGATACGGTGGCGCGCGACATCCTCAAGGCCGAGGAAATCCGCGACTACACCGTCAAGCCCAATTTCGCCGAGAAGTTCGCGCGGCAGTTCGGGGCGCAAGCCGCGGCCGGGCTGGGCGATGTTCTGACGCGATTCAGCGTGCGCTGAACGCGTCTTCCGGCGAGCGAATCAGGCGAGCAGCAGGAATACCGTCGGCCGGCCTGCAAAGTCAGCGCTGGCGGGACGGCATCGCCAGTCGGCAATACGGTGGGTGGCGATCGTCTCGCTGGCCAGCGTCAGGTCGGTGGCGATGCATAGCCGCGTGTCCGGCTGGCAGGCCTTGAGCAAGGCTTCGAAGAGAGCCGTGTTGCGGTAGGGCGTCTCGATGAACAGTTGCGTCTGCCGCTTGACCCGCGACTCCTTTTCCAATTCGACGATGCGTTTGCCGCGTTCCGGCTCGCGTTGCGGCAGGTAGCCGTGGAAGGCGAAGTGCTGGCCATCCAGACCGGAGGCCATCAGCGCCAAAAGCAGGGAAGAGGGGCCGACCAACGGCTTGACCGTGATGTCAAGCTCGTGGGCGCGACGCACGAGGAGTGCACCGGGATCGGCGACACCCGGACAACCCGCTTCGGACATGATCCCGAGATCCTCGCCCGCCAGCAAGGGGGCCAGCAGGCGCTCGACATCGGTTGGTTTCAGCGGCTCAGGCAGTTGTTCGATGGCCAGTTCGCGCAAGGCGACCGGGTGTTCCAGCCATTTGAGGGAAGCTCGCGCTGTCTTGGCATTCTCGACGACGAAGTGGCGCAGGCGGCAGGCGATGGCCCGGCTGTCGGCAGGCAACACCTGTGGCCAGGGCGCATCGCCGAGTTGCGTCGGCAGCAGATACAGCGTGCCTGTCATCCGCGTGCTCAGGGGAGTTGCAATCCCTCGGCGCGCAGCATGTCGGCCAGCGCGATGAGCGGCAGGCCGACCAGGGCAGTCGGGTCATCGCTGCGCATCCATTCGAGCAGGCTGATGCCGAGTCCCTCGGAGCGTGCGCTGCCGGAACAGTTCAGCGCATTCTCCTTGTCCATATAGCGCTCGATTTCCTCGTCGGCGAGTTCGCGGAAGCGAACTTCGGTGGCGACGCCCCGCAGATGGCGGCGACCGCTGCGGCTGTTGAGCAGGCACAGGCCGGTGTGAAACACGGCGTTTTTCCCGGACAGGCTGCGCAGCTGGGCGCGGGCGTTCTCGCGGGTGCCGGGCTTGCCGAAGCGTGTGTCCCCACAATAGGCCACCTGGTCCGAGCCGATAATGAGGGCGTTGGGAAACTTCTCGATGACGGCCGCCGCCTTGGCGACCGCCAGCCGTTCAGCTGTGGCAACAGGCGCTTCGCCCAGCAGCGGCGTTTCGTCGGTTTCGGGCGCGCAGACCTCGAAAGGCAGGTGCAGTCGGCCGAGCAGTTCGCGGCGGTAAGGCGAGGTGGAGGCCAGAACGAGGGTCAAGGGGAGGGTATTCATGGTTATCGAATGTTTTTTCAGGCTTTTTTCCCGAATAAACCTTTGACTGGACAAGGCGGCGCATGATAACATCCGCGCCCTTTATGACGTGCCGGGAAGAACTCGATCTCGCCGGGGTGGTCATCGATAGCCAACAGTTTGCGGCAGACGGTGGCAGCATTACCGGAAACATTCCGCTGACACGCCTGACGCGCCTTCACGATGCACTGGCAAGTCAGGAGGGTGGGTTGGCGTGCGAACTCGAGGGCTTTCGCGAAACTGACGAGGGGGGTACCCGACTGGGCCTGCATCTGCGGGTGAAAGGTCGCCTGCACCAGCATTGTCAGCGCTGCCTGGCCGAAGTTGGATTTGATTGTGCCATCGATAGCCGGCTGATGCTGATGCCGCCGGGTGCCGAATGGCCGGAAGAGGAGTTGGAGGCTGAGGACTACGACGCAATCCCCGCGAGCCGGGAATTGTCGGTGTTGTCCCTGGTCGAGGATGAAGTGCTGCTGGCGTTGCCCATTGTGCCGCGCCACGCAGATTGTGCCCCGCCGGCGGAGTTGGCGGAGCCCAGTGAAGAAAGAGCGCCTTCGCCGTTCGCGGTGCTGGCAGGTTTGAAGAAGCATTGAATTGTTGAAGCAATAAGGAGTCATCATGGCTGTCCAGCAGAACAAGAAATCCCCGTCCAAGCGCGGCATGCACCGTTCCCACGATTTCCTCGAAAACCCGCCGCTGGCGATCGAGCCGACCACGGGCGAGGTGCACCTGCGCCACCACATTTCCCCGTCGGGCGTCTATCGCGGCAAGAAGATCGTCAAGACCAAGGGCGAGTGATCCGGCGAGTGATCCCGTTTCACCCGAACACGGCCGGGCGTGAGAGCGTCCGGCCGTTTCATTATGTGGTGCCAGGCTGAATGATGATTACATTGGCCGTCGACTGCATGGGCGGCGACCATGGCCCTGCCGTGGTCGTGCCGGCCGTGCTGGAGTTTCTGGACCACGACCGCGATTGCGCGGCGATTCTCGTCGGACGAGAGGAAGCTCTGCAGCCATTTCTGGCGCAGGCCGATGCGTCGCTGTCCGGACGCTGGACGGTGCATCATGCGAGCGAGGTCGTCGACATGCACGATCCCGTCGCGACCGCCCTGCGGCTCAAGAAGGACTCCTCGATGCGCGTGATGGCCAACCTCGTCAAGGAGGGCAAGGCCAACGCTGCGGTATCCGCCGGCAATACCGGCGCACTGATGGCGATCTCGCGCTTTGTGCTGAAAACCCTGCCGGGAATCGACCGTCCCGCCATTGCCTCCACGCTGCCAACGATGCGGGGCCACACCTACGTCCTCGATCTCGGTGCCAACGTCGATTGCGCGCCGGAACATCTGCTCCAGTTCGGCATCATGGGTGCCATGCTCGCCGCGGCGCTGGAACACGACGAACGTCCCACCGTCGGCCTGCTGAATATCGGCGAGGAGGACATCAAGGGCAACGAGGTCGTCAAGCGCGCCGGCGAACTGCTCAAGGACAGCGGGCTGAATTTCATTGGCAACGTCGAGGGCGACGACATTTACAAAGGCACGTCCGACGTGGTGGTCTGCGACGGATTCGTTGGCAACGTGGCGCTGAAGACGTCCGAGGGCCTGGCGCGTATGGTCAGTACCTTCCTGCGCCAGGAGTTCTCGCGCAACCCACTTACCAAACTGGCGGGGCTGATCGCCATGCCCGTCCTCAAGGCTTTCAAATCCCGTCTCGATCCGCGCCGTTACAATGGCGCCAGTCTGCTCGGCCTCAAGGGTGTGGTGGTCAAGAGCCACGGCTCGGCGGATGTGTTCGCCTACCGTCATGCGCTGGAACAGGCCGCCGAGGCAGCGCGCCAGAATCTGCCCGAAAAGATCGCGGCGCGGATGGCGGCTGTCGCCCCCGTACCGACGCTTTGCGATTAAAAGGTAAGCGATGATCTATTCCCGCATCACCGGAACCGGCAGTTTTCTTCCGGGCGACCCCGTCGACAACAATGCATTGATTGCGGCCAAGGGGCTGGACTCCTCGGACGAGTGGATCATCGAGCGTACCGGCATCCGGACGCGTCACCTCGCCCCCGTGGGCGTCGCCGCCAGCGACCTCGCGCTGGTCGCGTGCCAGCGGGCGCTGGAAGCCGCCGGGCGCCAGCCCAACGATATCGATCTGATCGTGCTGGCGACCTCGACGCCGGATTTCGTTTTCCCGAGTACGGCGACGATCCTGCAGGACAAGCTGGGCATTACCAATGGCGCGGCAGCCTTCGACCTGCAGGCGGTCTGCAGTGGCTTCATCTATGCCTTGGCGACGGCCGACAAGTTCATCCGTTCCGGTTCGCACCGGCGTGCGCTGGTTGTGGGTACGGAGGTGTTCTCGCGCATTCTCGACTGGAAGGATCGCGGCACCTGCGTGTTGTTTGGCGATGGCGCGGGCGCGATCGTGATTGAAGCCAGCGAGACGCCGGGCATCCATGCCACTGCGCTGCACGCCGACGGCCGTCATCGTGACATCCTGAGCGTGGCAGGACATCTGTCCGGCGGGCAACCGATCGGTGATCCCTTCCTGCGCATGGATGGACAGGCTGTATTCAAGTTCGCCGTCAAGGTGCTGGCGGAAGTGGCCGAGGAGGTGATTGCCGCAGCCGGGATGACGCAATCGCAGATCGACTGGCTCGTGCCGCATCAGGCCAATATCCGCATCATGCAATCGACAGCCAAGAAGCTGCATTTGCCAAGCGAAAAGGTGGTGGTCACCGTCGATCGCCATGGCAATACCTCGGCGGCCTCGATTCCGCTGGCCTTCGACGAGGCCGTGCGCAGCGGGAAAGTCAGGGCTGGCGAGACGGCACTGCTCGAAGGTGTTGGCGGCGGATTTACCTGGGGCGCTGCCCTGGTCACTTTGTGAGGAGCGAGCAATGAAATTCGCATTCGTTTTTCCGGGACAAGGTTCACAGTCGCTGGGCATGATGGCGGCCTATGGCGACAGCCTGGTGATTCGCGGCACCTTCGATGAAGCTTCTGCCGCGCTGGGCCGCGATCTGTGGCAACTGGTGACTGACGGGCCGGCCGAAGCGCTGTCGCAGACCGTGAATACGCAGCCGCTGATGCTGACGGCCGGCATCGCCGTCTGGCGTTTGTGGCAGGAAAAGGGCGGTCTGCAACCGGCCATGGTCGCGGGCCACAGCCTCGGCGAGTACGCGGCGCTGGTTGCTGCCGGCGTGCTTGAATTGAAGGTGGCCGTGCCGCTGGTCGAATTGCGCGCCAAGGCGATGCAGGACGCCGTCCCGGCCGGGGTTGGCGCGATGGCGGCGATCCTCAGTCTTGATGCAGAAAAAGTGAAGGCCATCTGCGCCGAACAAGCGCAGGGTGAAGCGGTGCAGGCTGTCAACTTCAATTCGCCGGAACAGACGGTGATTGCCGGCCACAAGGCGGCCGTCGAACGCGCGGCCGAGGCTTGCAAGGCCGGCGGGGCGAAGCGTGCCGTGATGCTGCCGGTGTCCGCGCCCTTCCATTCCTCGCTCATGCAACCGGCCGCCGCGCGACTCGAGACTGCACTGGCCGGCCTGGACTTCAAGGCACCGGTAATCCCGGTGGTGAACAACGTTGATGTCGCGGTTGTGACTGAACCGGCCGACATCAAGGCGGCGCTGGTGCGCCAGGCCGCCGCGCCGGTACGCTGGGTCGAAACGATGCGCGCGATGCAGGCTGCGGGTATAACCCATGTGTTTGAATGCGGTCCGGGCAAGGTGCTGGCCGGACTGACGAAACGTTGTGCCGACGGTCTGGCCGGCGGCGCCATGAACGACCTCGCGAATGTCGACGCGACGCTCGCTCTTGTGAAAGGATGATCATGAAGGACACACTGAAGGGGCAAGTTGCTTTCGTGACCGGCGCCTCGCGCGGCATCGGCGCGGCGATCGTGCAGGCCCTCGGTCAGCGCGGTGCCACCATCGTGGGTGCCGACATCAACGAGGCTGCCGCGGCCGAAATCCAGAAGGCGCTCGATGCCGCCGGCTTTCCCGGTTGGGGTGCCGTGCTCGACGTGACTGATGGTGCAGCCTGCGAAGCCGTCATCGGCGAGGTCGAGAAGCGCTACGGCGCCGTGACCATTCTGATCAACAATGCCGGCATCACGCGCGACAACCTCGCGATGCGCATGAAAGACGACGAGTGGGATGCCGTCATCAATACCAACCTCAAGTCGGTATTCCGTCTTTCAAAACTGGTGCTGCGCGGCATGATGAAGGCGCGTACCGGTCGCATTATCAATATCTCGTCGGTGGTTGCGTCTTCCGGCAACCCGGGGCAGATCAACTATGCAGCCTCCAAGGCCGGGGTCGCCGGCCTGTCGCGGTCGCTGGCGCAGGAAGTCGGCAGCCGCAACATCACGGTGAATTGCGTCGCACCCGGTTTTATCGATACGGCCATGACTCGCGCGTTGTCGGATGAACAGCGCAATGCGCTGATCGGTAAGATTCCGTTGGGGCGACTGGGCCAGGTGGAGGACATCGCCAATGCGGTCGCTTTCCTGGCGGGCCCGGAAGCGTCGTACATCACCGGCACCATGCTGCATGTCAATGGCGGCATGTACATGGTCTGAACTGGATTCAAATTCGCGGCCGAAAATCATTCGGGCGCGGCTTTTGGTAAACTACGCGGGATCAAAACACCCGCCTTCATAGGGAAGGAGCAACACAAATGGATAACATCGAACAGCGCGTCAAGAAAATCGTTGCCGAACAACTCGGCGTGAACGAAGCCGACATCAAGACTGATTCGTCCTTCGTCGATGACTTGGGCGCCGATTCGCTCGACACGGTCGAACTGGTCATGGCCCTCGAAGAAGAGTTCGAGTGCGAGATTCCGGACGAGGAAGCCGAGAAGATCACCACCGTCCAGCAGGCGATCGACTACGTCAACAACAACCTCAAGAAGTAATCTCCCAAAGGGCCCGTTTACGCCGGGCCCTTTTTGTTTCTCCCGTTTTCCGAAATCCCTCTGCCCTAGGAGATTGCCTTGTCGCGTCGCAGAGTCGTCGTGACCGGTTTGGGACTCGTCTCGCCGGTCGGCAACAACGTTGCCGAATCCTGGAATGCCATTCTTGC
>CAZTWA010000013.1:0-16709 GCA_964617225.1 uncultured Methyloversatilis sp. | reverse complement strand
GGCGGCCTGCCGATGATCGAGGACACCCACAACGATTTTCTCGCCGGTGGTCCACGCAAGATCTCGCCCTTTTTCATCCCGGGCACGATCATCAACATGATCTCGGGCAACCTCTCGATCATGCTGGGCCTCAAAGGGCCGAATATCGCCGTGGTGACCGCCTGCACGACGGGCCTGCACGCCATCGGCACCAGTTTCCGCATGATCCAGTACGGCGATGCCGATGCGATGGTCTGCGGTGGCGCCGAATCGACCGTCACGCCGCTGGCCGTGGGTGGCTTCGCTTCCGCGCAGGCGCTGTCCACGCGCAACGACGATCCGGCGACGGCGAGTCGCCCGTGGGACAAGGGGCGCGACGGTTTCGTCCTCGGGGAAGGTGCCGGCGTGATGGTGCTCGAGGAGTATGAGCATGCCAAGGCACGCGGCGCGCATATCTACTGCGAACTGGCCGGCTTCGGCATGAGCGGTGACGCCTATCACATGACCGCACCGGATACTGATGGGCCGCGCCGCAGCATGGTCAATGCACTCAAGGACGCCGGCATCAATCCCGACCAGGTGCAGTACATCAACGCCCATGGCACCTCGACGCCGCTCGGTGACAAGAACGAGACCGAGGCGATCAAGCTGGCCTTTGGCGATGCTGCGCGCAAGCTCGTGGTGAATTCAACCAAGTCGATGACCGGCCACCTGCTCGGGGGCGCCGGTGGACTGGAGTCGGTGCTGACCGCGCTGGCGGTGCATCATCAGGTTTCGCCGCCGACGATCAACATCTTCGAGCAGGATCCGGAGTGCGATCTCGATTACTGTGCCAACCAGGCGCGTGACCTGAAGATCGACATTGCCATCAAGAACAACTTCGGGTTCGGCGGGACGAATGGAACACTCGCCTTCAAGCGAGTGTAGTTAGAGGCAGCGGGCAGTGCAGCTGCCCATCACCGTACTCATCGATCGACAGCAGCCGCTCGCGCGGCTGCTTTGTCGTGGCGACATCGTTGCGCTGTTGCTTGGAACCGAGGGGCGACTGGGCATCGAGCGCCGGAATGGGACGCGAGACGAAGCTGCCGTCGACTCCCGAACGACCATTTTCAATTCGCTCGTGGTGTTGCGCTTTCGTGTCGGCGGCCGCAGCGAATCGCTTGTCCTGCCGCGTTCGTCACTGGGTAACGATGCCCACCGACAGCTGCGCGTGTGGTTGAAGTGGCGCGCTAGCGCTTCGGGGTGAGGACGGTATTGCGCGCCTTCGGCAGCATGTCCGGGTAGTCGCGGCTGAAATGCAGGCCGCGGCTCTCCTTGCGGCGCAGGGCGCATTCCACGATGAGGTGGGCAGTCAGCACCAGGTTGCGCAACTCGATGAGGTCGTTGCTGACGCGGAAGTTCGCATAGAACTCGTCGATCTCCCTTTCCAGCAACCGGATGCGGTGCCGCGCGCGTTCGAGGCGTTTGGTGGTGCGCACGATGCCGACGTAGTCCCACATGAAGCGGCGCAATTCGTCCCAGTTGTGGGAGATGACGATTTCCTCGTCGGCGTCGGTGACGCGCGATTCGTCCCAATGGGGCAACTTTGGCGACTTGGCGGGTTTCTGGGCGCGGATGTCGTTCGCCGCCGCTTCGCCGTAGACGAGGCATTCGAGCAGCGAGTTGCTCGCCAGCCGGTTGGCGCCATGCAAGCCCGTACAGGAGGCTTCGCCTAGCGCGTACAGACCAGGAACGTCGGAACGCGCATCCAGATCGACGACGATTCCGCCGCAGGTGTAATGAGCTGCTGGGACGACCGGAATCGCTTCTTTTGCAATGTCGATGCCCAGTTCGAGGCAGCGGGCGTAGATGTTGGGGAAGTGTTCGCGCAGGAAAGCTTCGCCCTTGTGCGTCATGTCGAGGAAGACGCAGTCGAGGCCGAGCTTCTTCATCTCGTAGTCGATGGCGCGGGCGACGATGTCGCGCGGTGCGAGCTCCAGCCGCGGGTCGTGCGCGGTCATGAAGCGCTCGCCACCATATGCCTCGGGCAGGCGCAGGATGCCGCCTTCGCCGCGCATGGCCTCGGTGATCAGGAAGGACTTGGCGCGCGGATGGTAGAGGCAAGTCGGGTGGAACTGGATGAACTCCATGTTCGCTACGCGGCAGCCGGCGCGCCAGGCCATGGCGATGCCGTCGCCTGTCGCGGTGTCGGGGTTCGAGGTGAACAGGTAGGACTTGCCGGCACCACCGCTGGCGATGACCGTGTTGGGTGCGCTCAGGGTCAAAACGCGCTCACTGTCGAGATCGAGAACGTAGGCGCCCCAGCAGCGCTGGGTCTTGAGGCCGAGTTTGTGACCGGTGATCAGGTCGATCGCGATGTGGCGTTCCAGCAGGGTGATGTTCGGGTGCTGACGCACCTTGCGGCTGAGGGTTTGCTGGACGGAAGCACCCGTGGCGTCCGCGACGTGGATGACGCGCCGCGTGCTGTGGCCGCCTTCGCGCGTCAGGTGGTAGCCGCTACTGTCGCGGGTGAAGGGCACGCCCTGTTCGATCAGCCAGTCGATCGCCGTGCGCCCATGTTCGACGACGAAGCGGGTGGCGCGGGGGTCGCAGAGGCCGGCGCCGGCAACGAAGGTATCCTGGATATGCGATTCCACCGAGTCGGTGCCATCCAGCACGGCGGCGATGCCGCCCTGCGCGTAATTGGTCGCGGTGTCATCAATCAGCCGCTTGGTCACCATCGCCACCCGATGCGTGTCCGCGAGGCGCAAGGCGAGCGTCTGGCCGGCGAGGCCGCTGCCGATCACGATGACATCGAAGGTCCGCAAGTAGTCTGTCTTGGGCATGGCGCGATCGACTATATCACGATGGTCATGGAACTAATCCGGGTTTCCCGAGTCATTTGAAGCGGTTGGGCCGGACAGCGGTCGGGATGAACGGGATATTGAAGGCGGCTATACTGATGCGCCAATTTACTTCAACAATAAAATCGCCACGTCATGGGAGAGCGCGAAGCCGATTTGCTGCTGGTCGAGCGGGTACAGGCCGGCGACCGGGAAGCCTTCGGGCTCCTCGTCAGCAAGTACCAGCGCAAGCTGTTGCGCCTCGTCATGCGTCTGGTGCGGGATCCGGCCGAGGCCGAGGATGTGACGCAGGAGGCGTTCATCAAGGCCTATCGCGCGCTGCCGAACTTCCGTGGCGAGAGTGCGTTCTACACCTGGCTGTACCGCATCGGCGTCAATACGGCGAAAAACTGGCTGGTGGCACATGGGCGGCGCATGCCCACCGTGAGCGACATCAGCGATGACGATACGGAAGGCATCGAGGAAAGTGTCCTGTTGCGCAATGACGAAACGCCGGACCGCGTGCTCATGTCGCGCCAGATCGGGGAAACGGTAAATGCGGCCATGGATGCCTTGCCCGAGGATTTGCGTACGGCCATCAGCCTGCGCGAGATCGAGGGCATGTCGTATGAGGAAATTGCACAGGTGATGGATTGTCCGATCGGAACGGTGCGCTCGCGGATCTTCCGCGCTCGCGAGGCGATCGCGGTGCGTTTGCGCCCATTGCTCGATACCGCGCCCGATCGCAGATGGTAGTCATGGAGAAGATGATGAAAGAACCCGGTATGTCGGAAGTTTCCGCCCTGTTCGATGGCGAACTTGAAGACCATGAGGTGCGTGCCGCAATCAAGGGCTGCTTGAACAACCCGCAGCACTGGCATGCCTATGCAGTGATCAGCGACGGCTTGCGTGGAGAATGTCCCGATACGCCCGACATGACCGCCAGCGTGATGGCGCGGATCAACGAAGAACCGGTGGTGCTGGCGCCCCGCAACCTCAAGCGACCGGCGCGCCATCATCCCCTGCTGGCCCTGGCTGCGTCGGTGGCGGGCGTCGCGGTGGTCGGTTGGCTGGCGCTGACGGGCAATCCGCAGGCACCCCTATCCGACAACTCACTGGCTGCGGCATCAAACAAGATGAACCTTGCCGTCTCGCCAGCGCTGACTTTCGTGAAAACGCCGGTCAGCGGAGCGAGTCCGGTGCTGGCGGCAACGCCTGAAAAGCCGGCAGTCGTCGTTACGCAGGGTGACCTCAACGAGTACCTGCTGGCGCATCACGCCCAGGCAGCAACGGTTCGCTTGGGCGACAGTACCAAACAGGTGCGCACTGTCGCGCTGGGTGTCGGTCGCCCATGAGACAGGTCGCGCTGACCTGCTATTGGCTGGCTGCCGGGCTGGTCAGCCCGCTGGCCTGGGGTCAAGGTATTCCCGCCCAGCCGGAAGGCATTCAATGGCTGCAGCGGATTTCGACAGCGGCCCAAAAACTCAGTTACAGCGGCACCTTCATCTATCGCAACGGCACGCGCAGCGAAATCTCGCGCATCGCCCATATTGCCGAGAACGGGCGACAACTGGAAAAGGTCGAGGTGCTCGACGGCAGCCCACGTGAAGTCATTCGCGACAACAACGAGGTGAGCTGCTACCTGCCCGAGAAGCGCCTGGTGATCATCGAACAGCGCAGCGTGCGCCGGGGATTTCCCTCGCTGCTGCCGGCCAGCCTGGCGGGGTTGGGCGACCACTACCTCGTTCGCAAGGGCGCAACAGCGCGCGTGGCCGGTTTCGACAGCCAGATCGTCCGCCTCGAGCCCCGTGACAAATGGCGCTATGGTCATCAGCTGTGGGTGGATATCGGTTCCGGACTGCTGCTGAAAGCCGAGATATTCGACGCGTCAGGTGAGTCGCTTGAATCCATGGCCTTTACGGACTTGCGCATCGGGGATGGCCTCGCACCCGATGCCGTCAAGTCCAGTTATGCGAAGGTGGCGAAGGAGTCATGGAAGATCCGTCGGGCCAAACTGACCGACATGCGCGACGATGCCCAGTGGCAGTTCCGCACCGAAGTGCCCGGCTTCAGGAAACAGGCGGCGATGAAGCGCAGCACTGCCAAGCACGGCGATGACGTTGATATGCTGCATTGGGTGTTTTCCGATGGACTGGTCGCGCTCTCGGTCTTCATTTCGCCGGTACCGCCCGATGAGGGTGCCGGTGAGGATAGCCTCCAGACGATGGGAGCGCTCAGCGTTTTGAAACGGGTCGTCGCGGGGTATCAAATCGTCGTCATGGGTGACCTGCCCCCGGCCGTCATCCGGTCTTTCGCCGACGGTATCGGAGTCCGCGGCAAGTGAACGAGACCGACGCCGTTGTCGTGCGGCTCGAAGGCGACTATGCCTGGGTGCGTGCTGTGGGTCCCGGTCCGGCCTGTGGCGCTTGCGCGCAGAAAGAGGGCTGCAGTTCTGCCGGGCTTGCGACTCCCGTGAATGCAGCGACCGGCAGTTCGCGCAAGCAGCCGCTGCTGCGATTGCCGAATACCATCCATGCCGCACCCGGTGACAGCGTGGTGATTCGCGCACCAGACGGCATGGTCTTGCGGGCCGTGTGGCTGGCCTATGGGGTTCCTCTCCTGCTGGGCATTGGTGGTGCGATGGTTGCCACGGCGCTCTGGGGCGATGGCCTGGTTGCCCTGTCTGGCTTGCTCATCGGACTGGCCAGCGGCTTCATCATGGTGAAACGGCGCCGTCTTGAACCGGGCCGCGGGGAACCCATCCTGTCTTTAAGGTTCAAACAATCTTCGATCATTTCAGTCAAGGGTCAGGAAACATGTTGAAGAACTGGTTGTTCGCTTTTTGTCTGGGCCTGCTGGCGGCTTTCGCCCAGGCGCAAACCCGCGATTTGCCCGATTTCGCCGATCTGGCGGAAAAACAGGGTGTCGCGGTCGTCAATATCAGCGCCACGCAAGTTCTGCGCGGCCATCCGCGCATCGGCGGGTTCCCGTTCGACGAGGACGACCCGGCCTTCGAATTTTTCCGTCGTTTTGCGCCGCGCCAGTTTCCAAATATTCCAAACATGCCGCGGGAGTTCGAGAACAAGTCACTCGGCTCCGGCTTCATTGTCAGTGGGGATGGCTACATCCTGACGAACGCGCATGTGGTCGATGCCGCGGACGAGGTGATCGTCAAACTGACCGACAAGCGCGAATTCAAAGCCAAGGTGATCGGTGCCGACAAGCGGACCGACGTCGCCCTGATCAAGATCGAGGCGGGCGGTTTGCCGACCGTACGCCTTGGCGATCCCACCAAGCTGCGCGTTGGCGAGTGGGTTGTCGCGATCGGCTCGCCCTTCGGCTTCGAGAACACGGTGACGGCCGGCATCGTCAGCGCCAAGGGGCGTTCGCTGCCGCAGGAAAACTTCGTGCCCTTCATCCAGACCGATGTGGCCATCAACCCGGGCAACTCGGGGGGGCCGCTCTTCAACATGAAGGGCGAGGTGATCGGCATCAACTCGCAGATCTATAGTCGCACCGGGGGGTTCATGGGCCTGTCCTTCGCCATTCCCATCGATGTGGCCATGGAGGTGCAGTCGCAACTGCGTGCCTCGGGCAAGGTGAGCCGTGGGCGGCTCGGCGTCGCGATTCAGGAAGTCACCAAGGAACTGGCTGACTCGTTCGGCCTGAGCAAGCCCCAGGGCGCGCTGGTGGCTTCGGTGGAGAAGGGCAGCCCGGCGGACAAGGGCGGTATCGAAGCGGGCGATGTCATCCTGAAATTCAACGACAAACCCGTGATCCAGTCGTCCGACCTGCCGCGCCAGGTCGGCAACACCAAGCCGGGAACCCGGGCGACCCTGCAAGTGTGGCGCAATGGCGCCACCAAAGAGTTGAGCCTGACCGTCGGTGAAATGCCGGATGAATTGGCGACCGGACGAAGCTCCAAACGTGGCAAGCCTGCCGAGGCTGCGCCGGCAAACCGCCTTGGCCTCATCCTGATCGAACCGACCGCCGAGCAGAAGCGCCAGTTGGGCGTCCGCAATGGCCTGATCGTCGAGGAAGTGCGCAATGGTGCCCGTACCGACCTGCGGCAGGGCGATATCCTGTTGGCTTTGATTCAGAAAGGCGTGCAGACGGAGATTCGGACAGTTGACCAGTTCAACAGCCTGCTGTCGAAGACCGACAAGGACACCAATGTGACCTTGTTGATCAAGCGCGGCGACAGCCAGACTTTCGTCACGATCAAGGGTGGTCAGGATAAGTAAGCCGGTCCTGACCCTCTATGGCAGAAGCTATTGCCACCTATGTGATGACATGCTCGCCGCGCTGGAGATGTTTCATGGCGAGCATGACTTCACTGTCGAGTTGGTGGATATCGACGCCTACCCGGAAAAGCTGGCGCAGTACGACCAGTGGGTTCCGGTACTGACGCATGGGGATATGGAAATCTGCCACTACTTCCTTGATCCTGCGAAAGTGCGTGAGGTTTTAAGTCGCTTTCGCTAAAATCCACCGTTTCAATCAACTAGGCGCCTGACGGACAAGGTTTGGCGCCTTTCTTTCGTGCAGCACATCCGAAACTTTTCCATCATCGCCCACATCGATCACGGCAAGTCAACGCTGGCGGATCGCATCATCCAGCGTTGCGGCGGCCTGTCGGACCGCGAAATGTCCGAGCAGGTGCTGGATTCGATGGACATCGAACGCGAACGCGGCATTACCATCAAGGCGCAGACGGCGGCGCTTTGGTATCAGGCACGTGACGGCCAGAAATACAACCTGAACCTGATCGACACCCCGGGTCACGTCGACTTTTCCTACGAGGTGTCGCGCAGCCTGTCGGCCTGCGAGGGCGCACTGCTGGTCGTCGATGCCTCGCAAGGCGTCGAGGCGCAGACGGTGGCGAACTGCTACACCGCCCTCGATCTGGGCGTCGAGGTGGTGCCGGTCCTCAACAAGATGGACTTGCCGCAGGCGAACCCGGACGGTGCGCGCGAGGAGATCGAAGAGGTCATCGGCATCGATGCCACCGACGCGATTCCCTGTTCGGCCAAGACCGGCATGGGCATCGACGACATACTCGAAGCGGTGATCGCGCGCGTTCCTGCGCCCAAGGGCGATCCGTCCGCTCCCCTGAAAGCATTGATCATCGATTCGTGGTTCGACAATTATGTTGGTGTCGTTATGCTGGTTCGTGTTGTCGATGGCTCGTTGAAAGCCAAGGACAAGATCCGCCTGATGTCGACGGGTGCGGTGCATCTGTGCGAGCAAGTGGGTGTGTTCTCGCCCAAGGGGCAGCCCAAGGAGCGCCTCTCTGCCGGGGAAGTCGGCTTCATCATTTCCGGCATCAAGGAGTTGCAGGCCGCGAAAGTCGGCGATACCGTGACGGCCTCCGATCGCCCTGCCACTGCGTCATTGCCGGGTTTCAAGGAAATCAAGCCGCAGGTGTTCGCGGGCCTCTACCCGGTTGAGTCGAACCAGTACGACCAGTTGCGCGAGTCACTGGAAAAACTTCAGCTGAACGATGCCTCGCTGCATTACGAGCCCGAGGTTTCTCAGGCGCTCGGCTTCGGCTTTCGCTGCGGGTTTCTCGGCCTGCTGCACATGGAAATCGTGCAGGAGCGGCTGGAGCGCGAATTCGACCAGGACCTGATCACCACGGCACCAACCGTCGTCTATCAGGTCCGGTTGCGTGACGGCACGGAAATCCTCGTCGAAAATCCGTCAAAGCTGCCGGATCTGCAAAAGATCGAGGAAATCCGCGAGCCGATCATCACGACGGCAATATTCGTTCCGCAGGACTATCTCGGCGCGGTCATCACGCTGTGCGAGTCGAAGCGTGGTTCGCAGGTCGACATGCGCTATCACGGCCGGCAGGTGCATGTCACCTACGAGATGCCGCTGGCCGAAGTTGTCTTCGATTTCTTCGACAAACTCAAGTCCGTGTCGCGCGGTTATGCCTCGCTTGATTATGAGTTCAAGGAATATCGTGCTGCCGATGTCATCAAGCTGGATATCCTGATCAATGGTGATCGTGTTGATGCGCTGTCGGTCATCGTGCATCGGGCCAATGCCAACTACCGCGGGCGCGAACTCGCTTCCAAGATGCGCAGCCTGATTCCGCGCCAGATGTACGACGTGGCGATCCAGGCGGCGATCGGCTCGACGATCGTCGCGCGCGAGAACGTCAAGGCCATGCGCAAGGATGTGCTGGCCAAGTGCTACGGCGGCGACATAACGCGCAAGAAGAAACTGCTCGAAAAGCAGAAGGCGGGCAAAAAGCGCATGAAGCAGGTAGGCAGCGTCGAGATTCCCCAGGAAGCCTTCCTGGCCGTGCTGCGCGTGGATGACAAATAACTGGATACCCCATGAACTTTGCCCTGATTCTTTTCATTCTGCTGGTGATCAGCGCCGTGCTCTGGGTCGCAGACCATTTCGTCTTCCGCAAACGCCGCGCACCGGAGGCCAAGCCGCCGGTCTGGGTCGAGTACGGTGCCAGCTTCTTTCCCGTGATCCTGATCGTTTTCCTGCTGCGGTCCTTTCTCGTCGAACCCTTCAAGATTCCTTCGGGTTCAATGATTCCGACCTTGCTCGTCGGCGACTTCATCGCAGTGAATAAATACACCTATGGCATCCGCCTGCCGGTGCTGAACAAGAAGATCATCGAACTGGGTTCCCCGGAACGGGGCGACGTGGTCGTTTTTCGTTATCCGCCCGATCCTTCAC
Organism: uncultured Methyloversatilis sp.; assembly: GCA_964617225.1. Classification (GTDB taxonomy): domain Bacteria; phylum Pseudomonadota; class Gammaproteobacteria; order Burkholderiales; family Rhodocyclaceae; genus Sulfuricystis. The sequence goes on along the minus strand of CAZTWA010000013.1, from coordinate 7,203 downwards.
TCGATTACATCAAGCGCGTCGTAGGACTGCCGGGTGATCGGGTGACCTACCGAAACAAGCGGCTGACGATCAACGGCGAGCAGGTTCCCATTTCCCGGACCGGTGATTACTTCGATGCCGAGCGGATGTTCTACACGCCCCGTTTCGAGGAAAAGCTGGGCAACCGCGAACATATGCTGCTCATCGAAGATGATGCGCCGGCCTATGTGCCCCACGTGATGCAGTTTCCGCAGCGTGACAAATGTCTCTACAATACCGAGGGCTTCAGTTGCGAGGTACCTGCCGGACATTATTTTGTCATGGGTGACAACCGGGACAACTCGCAGGACAGCCGGGTGTGGGGGTTCGTGCCGGACGAAAATCTTGTCGGCAAGGCTTTCTACATCTGGTTCAATTTTGGCGACCTGAAACGCATTGGCGGATTTCGCTGACGAGATTCGTACCAACGGAGGATTGACATGAAACGACAGCAACGTGGCATAACGCTTTCCGGCCTGCTGGGTGCAGCCTTCGTTATTGCCATTGTTGCGCTGTTGGGCATGAAGGTCTTCCCCGAGTACATGGAGCATCGGCAAATCGTTAGCGCCATCAAGAAGGTTGCTGCGGGGGCCGATCAGGGATCCAGCGTAGCCCAAGTGCGTGGCGCATTCGATCGGCAGGCCAATGTGGACTACATCACGGCAATTTCCGGAACCGATCTCGAGGTGACCAAGGAAGGCGGCGCGATCGTAGTCTCCTTTGCCTACGAGAAACGTATCCCGCTGTTCGCCAATGTCAGCCTGCTGCTCGACTTCACGGGTACGTCCAAGGAATAGGTTTGTCCTCCCGGCTGGAAAACGCGCTCGGATATCGTTTCAAACGGCAGGAACTGCTGCGGCAGGCGCTGACACACCGAAGCCATTCCACACCCCATAACGAACGCCTGGAGTTTCTCGGCGACAGCGTGCTCAATTGCGTCATCGCCGCACTGCTTTTCGACCAGTTTCCAAGTCTTAGGGAGGGGGAACTGTCGCGCCTGCGTGCCAATCTGGTGAGGCAGGAATCCCTGGCGGAAATTGCCGCCGATTTGGGTCTGGGTGATGTCTTGCATTTGGGGGAAGGCGAACTCAAGAGCGGGGGCTTCAGGCGACCGTCGATTCTGGCCGACGCACTTGAAGCGATCTTCGGTGCCATCTATGTCGATGCCGGCTTTGAAAGCGCGCGGTCAGCGATCGAACATCTCTACCGCCAGCGCATCGAAACGATCGATCCACGCAAATCGGTAAAGGATGCCAAAACTGCCCTGCAAGAATGGCTGCAGGGGCGGCGCTTGCCGTTGCCGCACTACAGCCTGGTTGAAACGCATGGCGAAGTGCATGCGCAGGAATTCGTGGTGGATTGCAGCATTCCATCTGTCGATTTGCAGGTGGTAGGTCGCGGCCCCAGTCGCCGTGCCGCCGAGCAGGAAGCAGCCCAGGCTGCCTTGGGAAAGTTGACGCAGCCATGACATTGCCAGAACCTTTTCGCGCCGGATACCTCGCCATCATTGGTTGTCCCAATGTAGGCAAGTCGACGTTGATGAATCGCCTGATCGGCGCGAAGCTCAGCATCACCTCCAGAAAGGCACAGACGACCCGGCACCGGATCCATGGCATCCTGACGACTGACGACTGCCAGTACGTATTCGTCGATACACCGGGGTTCCAGACCCAGCATCGCACGGCGCTCAATCGCGCGATGAACCGCACGGTGAATGCCGCGCTGGCGGATGTCGATGTGATCCTGTTCGTGATCGAGGGAACCCGCTGGCGCGCCGAGGATCAGGCGGTCCTCGACAAGCTGCCGGCCGACCGGCCGGTCATTCTCGTCATCAACAAGGTCGATCGCCTTGCGGACAAGAACGCACTGCTTCCCTTCCTGGCATCGGCGGCGGAACGGCATGCCTTTGCCGACATGGTGCCGGTAAGCGCCGAAAACGGGGATAACCTCGATACCCTGCTCAAGGTGGCGGGCCGTCATTTGCCAGAAGCGGAACCGATTTTCTCGCCGGACGAGTTGACCGACCGTTCCGAACGTTTTCTTGCCGCGGAACTACTGCGTGAAAAGCTGTTTCGCAATCTCGGCGAAGAGCTACCCTACGGCATCGCCGTCGAGATCGAGAAATACGAAGAAGTGGATGGCATCCGACGCATCCACGCGGCCGTGATCGTCGATAGGGATGCGCACAAGGCCATCGTGATCGGCAAGGGTGGCGAGCGGCTGAAGCGCGTGGCCAGCGATGCGCGCAAGGACATGGAAAAGCTGTTCGGCGGCAAGATCTGGCTGGAAACCTGGGTCAAGGTGAAAAGCGGCTGGGCCGACGATGAACGCGCCCTGAAGAGCCTCGGCTACGAATGAGTGGTGCACGTCAGCGCATCGACGAGGCTGTCGCCTATCTGTTGCATGCCTATCCCTACAGCGAAACCAGCCTGATTCTCGAAGTGTTCGCCCGCGATCATGGCCGCCTCGCCTTGCTGGCACGCGGGGCACGCCGTCCGCGTTCCGCCTTGCGTGGCGTCTTGCATGCATTCCAACCGCTCGAGCTCGGCTGGTTCGGTGGTGGCGAAGTGAAGACGCTGGCCAAGGCGGAATGGCTGGGTGGGCTTCCCCTGCTGGGCGGCGAAGGGTTGCTGCTCGGTTATTACCTCAACGAACTGCTGCTGAAGCTGCTGCCGCGCGAGGATGCGCACGCCGTCCTCTTCGACGCCTATGCGGCTGCGCTGGCTGCCTTGTCGCGGGGCGCCACCGAAACCGCCGAGCTGCGCCGCTTCGAGAAAACGCTGTTGCGTGAACTGGGTTATGGACTGGTGCTGACCCATGATTCGGGCGGCCAACCGATCGATGCCGGCATGCTCTACCGCTACCAGGTTGAGCATGGTCCGGTGGATGCCCGCGAAACCGAGTCCGGACAAGCGGTCAGCGGCAGTACATTGATCGAACTGGCGGCCGACCAGTTCGCGGATGCGCGCAGCCTGAAGGAAAGCAAGCAGTTGATGCGCTACCTGCTTTCGCACTATCTTGCGGGGCAGCCGCTGCAGACCCGCCGGGTCTTCATCGAATTACAAGATGTCTGAGTGGAGAACGACATGATTTACCTTGGAGTGAATATCGATCACGTGGCGACGCTGCGCCAGGCGCGCCGGACCTACGAGCCCGATCCCGTCTGGGCAGCTGGCGAAGCGCACCTGGGGGGCGCGGACGCCATCACCGTGCATCTGCGCGAAGACCGCCGTCACATCGTCGACCGTGATGTCGAGTTGCTGCGGCCGACGGTGCAGACCAAGCTGAACCTCGAAATGGCCGCGACGGACGAAATGGTTGGCATTGCCTGCCGCATCAAGCCTGAAATGTCGACACTGGTGCCGGAAGGCCGCCACGAGGTGACCACCGAAGGCGGGCTCGACGTAGCGGGCCAGGAGCCCCGCCTCAAGGACATCGTCGCGCGGATGAAGGATGCCGGCATCTACGTGAGCCTGTTCATCGACGCCGACCCGCGCCAGATCGAGGCGGCCGCCCGCGTCGGCGCGCAGGCCTGCGAGATCCACACCGGACCCTACGCCCATGCTTTCCACGAAAACGGCCGCGACATCGAGAGCGCCGCCGCGCAGGCCGAACTGCGGAAAGTCAGCGCTGGCGGGACGGCAATCATCGACCTCGGCATGCGCTTCAACGCCGGCCATGCGCTGAACTACGTCAATGTGCAACCGATCGCCGCGCTGCCCGGCATCTGCGAACTGCATATCGGCCATGCCATCGTCAGCCGTTCCGTTTTCGTGGGTTTGCGCGAAGCGGTGCGTGAGATGAAGGCCCTGATCCGGGAGGCTGCCCCGTCTTGATTCATGGTATCGGCACCGATCTCGTCGCGATTGGACGCATGCGCGCGTTCTGGGAGCGGCATGGCGAGCGCGCGCTCGAAAAGCTGCTCGCGCCCGAGGAAAGGGCAGACTGCCGAGCGAGCAGCGATCCCGGACGTTTCCTCGCCAAACGCTTCGCCGCCAAGGAGGCGCTCGGCAAGGCGTTGGGCACGGGCATTCGTACACCAGTTCTGCTGCCAGCGATCGCCGTGACCCATGATGAATACGGCAAGCCGGGATTTGCGTTCGCACCGGAGCTCACGGGCTGGATCGCCGAGCAAAGTCTGACCTGTCACCTGTCGCTGAGCGACGAGACCGAACACGCGCTGGCCTTCGCCATTGTAGAAAGTGTGGAGAAAACATGAACCGAGTGGATTACGGCCCCCTGATGATCGACATCGCCGGCCCTGAATTGATGGCAGAAGAACGTGAACGCCTGCGCCATCCGCTGGTCGGTGGCGCGATCCTGTTCGCCCGCAACTATGTCGATCCGCAACAACTCGCTGACCTGTGCACGGCGATTCATGGTTTGCGCACACCGCCTCTGTTGATCGCCATCGACCATGAAGGCGGGCGCGTGCAGCGTTGCCGCGATGAATTTACGCGCGTGCCGCCGATGCGCCGGCTTGGCGACTGGTGGGACCACGATCCGCAGGCGGCGGTCGCGGGGGCACATGAGATCGGCTTGACGCTTGCTGCCGAGTTGCGTGTATGCGGGGTCGACCTGTCTTTCACGCCGGTGCTCGATCTCGACTACGGCGCGAGCGGCATCATTGGCGACCGTGCATTCCACCGGCGTCCCGAGGCGATCATCGCCCTGGCCGGCGCACTGATCGACGGCCTGCATGCGGGCGGCATGGCCTGCTGCGGCAAGCATTTTCCCGGGCATGGCTTCATCCGCGCCGACTCGCACCTCGCCCTGCCGGTCGACGAACGGGAGATGGCCGCGATGGCCGAGGACCAGGCGCCCTATCGCGCGCTGAAACTTGATGCGGTGATGGCGGCCCACGTGCTCTTTCCGCGCGTGGATCACCGGCCGGCCGGTTTCTCGCCCGTCTGGCTTGGCAAGTTGCGCACGGAATTCGGCTTCGACGGCGCGATCTTCAGCGATGACTTGTCGATGGAAGGCGCGGCCATCGCCGGCGACATGGTCGGACGGGTGGATGCGGGCTGGGAGGCCGGCTGCGACATGATGCCGGTCAGCAACGTGCCGGACGCCGTGGTCAAGGTGCTCGACGCGTGGCGACCGAGCACGTCTTCGGAGCGGAACCGGCAAAGTTCGGCGCGCATCGCGCGCCTGGTACCGGCGCGGCCTGCACCGGATCGGGCCGAACTCGACCGGCTGTGCTCAGCCGGCCGGTCTGCCTGTCAGACTTTACTTACTTGACGTGGTTCTTGCTGAGCGTCACTTAACGCGATTCTTATACTCGTTGGTGCGGGTGTCGATTTCGATCTTGTCGCCGGTGACGACGAAGATCGGCACCATCACTTCGAGGCCGCTCGGCTTGATCTTGGCCGGCTTCAGCACCTTGCCCGAGGTATCGCCCTTGACGGCCGGTTCGGTGTATTCGACTTCGCGCACGACGCTGTTGGGCATTTCGACCGAAATCGCCTTGCCTTCGTAGAACACGACTTCGACTTCCATGCCGTCATCGAGGTAGGGGATCGCGTCGGCCATGTTTTCGGCCTCGACTTCGTACTGGTGGTACTCGGCGTCCATGAAGACGTACATCGGATCGGCGAAGTAGGAATAGGTGCATTCCTTGCGCTCGGGCACGACCTGCTCGAACTTGTCGTCGGCCTTGTAGATCGCTTCGGAGGGGTTACCGGTCAGCAGGTTCTTGAACTTGAACTTGACGACGGCGGCGCTGCGGCCGCCCTTGTTGTATTCGGCCTTCTGGACGACCAGCGGATCGTTGCCGATCATCACGACGTTGCCGGCGCGGAGTTCCTGTGCGGTTTTCATGGTAAATGCCTGATTGGGGAAAATAAAAGGCGCGGATTATAGCTTTTCCCGGCAGAACTTGACCAGATTTGTCGCGAGGTCGTCCGGCGTCGCGATTTGCCGTGCCCACCCGGGCGCAACGGCGGACAGCGCGGGCAGGCTGGCGGCGAATTCCGGCCAGTTCAGGGAGCCGTCGCCGTTCCAGGCATGAAAGAAGCTGCGCAGTGCCGTCCTGTCAGCGCCGACTTTCGCATACAGGTTCAGGAAGGCGTCGAGCTTGGCCAAATGGGCATTTTCCGCCTGCGGATAGGCCTGCCAGACGAAAGGCCGCTCGGCCCACTGGGCGCGCACGAAAGAATCCTCGCCGCGTACGAAATTCAGGTGGCAGCGGGCCAGTAGGGCGTCGTACTCGGTCTGGGGCAGGAAGGGCAGGGCGTGCAGGGTCAGATTGCCGCGCCGTACCGTGGCGCCTTCCGGAAAGGCTGCGCCAAGCCAGTCTTCGACCTGTCGCCTCGGCAGGCCGGCGCAGACATGGCAGGTGATCGGCCGGTCGCTATCGCGCCACGCGGCGAGCAGCGCGGGCAGTTGCGGGTTGTCGTAGCAGAACAGGGAGACTTCCAGCGGTCCTGAGAAACTCGGCGCTGGTGGGACGGCATAGTCCCGTTCCCGAATCAGCCCACCGGTGCCGGAAACGAAACCGGGAAAGAAAAAATGTTTGACCAGCGGTGGGTGGGGCGAAGGCAGGCCGTGGCAGCCGGCCACCCAGTCCTCGGCCGACAGGTATTCGAGGTTGAGCCAGACCGGAGGGCGAGCTTGCTTCGCCATTGCCGCGACATAGGCGGAGGGGAGGGTGCAGGCGAAAGCCTCTATGACGACCTGCGCCGTCTCGACGCCGATGAAATCGCCTTCCCATTGGCGTATTTCGACCGTGTCTTGACCCGGCGCAAGGAGGGTGATGAGCGACGGGTCGTCGATCCACAATCGGACCTGCCAATGGTGCTCGGATGCCAGTTGCCGGGCCAGTCGCCAGCACACGCCGGCATCGCCGAGGTTGTCGATGACGGCGCAGAAAATGTCGCAGGAAATGGGGCCCATGGCGATATCCTACTGCGCTATGTCTGATTCTCCCGCCTTCGACAGCAAGACCTTTCTCGCCACGCTTACCGAGGCGCCGGGGGTCTATCGCATGCTGGCGGGCGATGGTGCGGTGCTCTATGTCGGCAAGGCAAAGAACCTGAAGAAGCGGGTTTCGTCCTACTTTCAAAAGACCGGCCACAGCCCGCGCATCGCGCTGATGCTGCAGCAGGTGTCGGGCATGGAGACGACGGCGACGCGTTCCGAGGCCGAGGCGCTGATCCTCGAAAACACGCTGATCAAGAAGCTCAA
>CAZTWA010000012.1:25828-27300 GCA_964617225.1 uncultured Methyloversatilis sp. | reverse complement strand
CCGTGCCTTCGGGTGTTTCGTTCTTGCCGATCACCAGCGGCCGGATGCCGTAGGGGTCGCGGAAAGCCAGCAGCCCGTAGCCGGCGATCATCGCCACCACGGCATAGGCGCCGCGCACGCGCTTGTGCATGCCGGCCACCGCCTTGAAGATCGTTTCGGCATCGACCTGGTATTTCGTCGAGGCTTCCTGCAGTTCATGCGCCAGCACGTTGAGCAGCACCTCGGAATCCGAGTTGGTGTTCATGTGCCGCAGGTCCTGCAGGAACATGTCGCGCTTGAGCTGCTCGGAATTCGTCAGGTTGCCGTTGTGCGCCAGCATCAGGCCGAACGGCGAGTTGACGTAGAAGGGCTGCGCCTCGGCGGCGTTGTAAGCCGAACCGGCCGTCGGATACCGGCAATGCGCGATGCCCCAGTTGCCGAGCAGGTTGCGCATGTTGCGCGTGCGGAAGACATCGCGCACCATGCCCGGACCTTTGTGCATGTGGAAACGTCCGCCTTCGGCCGTCGCAATGCCGGCCGCGTCCTGCCCCCGGTGTTGGAGGACCTGCAGGCTGTCGTAGAGCAACTGATTGACGGGCGTGGTCGCGACCACCCCTAGAATGCCGCACATCGTTTCACCCTATCGGTAATGAATCCGTTTCGCCAGCTCCGGCGGCAGCCAGGGCTTGACCGCCAGCACACCGGTTTCCAGCGGCGGCGCGAACATCGCCTGCCGCCACCATTTTTGTTGCGGCAAGGGCGTCAGTCCCGCCAGCAAGATCAGCACCAGCAGGGCCAACACGCCACGCGCGACGCCAAATATCGCACCAAGCACGCGATCGAGCGGCCGCAATCCCGCCGCCTTGAGCAGAAGGCTCGTCACCCAGCGCAGCAAGGCGAACAGGATCAGCACGGCGACGAACACCAGCACGAAGCCCGCCAGCTGCCGCCACAAGGGATCGGGCAACTCGGCCAGGATCAGTTCCCCGGTCGACACGGCCCACATGCGCGCCGCGATGAAGGCCGCCACCCACGCTATCAGGGCAAGTATTTCGCTGACCACGCCACGCGTGACGCCGACCAGCAGGGAAACGGCCATGACGGCCAGCACAAAATAATCGAAGGGCGTCACGTCGTCTCACCGCGAATCACGGTTTCCGGGCCACCGGCCCATCGACGCCGATGATCTTGATGCGGGCCCGTGCTTTTTCGGCCGCCTCCTGGCTGTTGAAGGGACCGGCGCGGACACGGGTCCGCGGCCCGTTGGTAGTGTCGACCTTTTCCGTATAGCTCGGGATGCCCAGTTCCTTGAGCTTGGCCTGCAGGACCTTGACCCGGCCGGGCTCGGCATATGCGCCCAGTTGCACTTCCCAGCCATCGCCGCTCGCGGCAGATGCAGGCTTCGATTCCGGCTTGGCTTCGATCTTGGATTGCGGCTTGGAATCGGGCTTCGGTTCAGCCTTGGGTTCAGCCTTGGGTTCAGCCTTGGGTTC
>CAZTWA010000012.1:0-25728 GCA_964617225.1 uncultured Methyloversatilis sp. | reverse complement strand
TGGAATCGGGCTTCGGTTCAGCCTTGGGTTCAGCCTTGGGTTCAGCCTTGGGTTCCGGTTTGGGTTCAGGTTTCGACTCGGGCTTGAGTTCCGGCTTGGGGTCCGGCTTGCTTTCCGGCTTGGCCTCATCCTTGGATTCTGGTTTGGCCTCGGGTTTGGCAATCGGCTTGGCGACGGACTTCGCGGGTGGTGCCACCTTCTGCGTCACGCCTTCGTCGGGGCTGGGAATGCGAATCTGGATGTCCTTGAGCGGCGGTGCCGGCTGGTGATCCATCACCATCGGCAGGATGATCGCTGCAAACAGCGCCAAGGCGACGGCGCCAATCAAACGCCGGCGCGCACGCTTCTTCATCAGCGTGGCCTCGTCCACCTGCACGCCCCGGCCTGCCTCTCGTGCCTCTTTGTCCTCTTGCGCCATGTCAGTTATCGCCGCGGTTCAGGAAGCGCATCACCCCTGCCACGGTCAGGAATGATCCGAACACCAAAATTCTATCATCGACGCCCACATTCTCCTGCGCGTGCAGCATCGCTGCGGCAGGCGAATCGAAGCAGCTTGCCGTCGCGCCAGGACTGACTTTCGCGATAATTGCGGCGAGGTCGGCGGCGGGCGCCGCCCGCGGGCCGGGCAAGCCGCAAACGAGCCATTCATCGACACGGTGCCGCAGGGCCTCGACCACGCCGGCAATGTCCTTGTCGGCCATCATGCCGAAGACTGCCCAGCTGCGCCGGGCAACCCCCATGTCAGCGATGCTGTGCGCCAGTTCCTGCGCCGCTTGCGGATTGTGGGCCACATCCAGGACGATCTGCGGCCGCCCGGGCAGCACTTGGCAGCGCCCCGCCACCTCGACCTCCGCCAGGCCGCGGCGGATATCCTGCGCCGTCACCGGCAGGCGGTCATGCAGTGCATCCAGTGCCGCGAAAGCACAGGCCGCATTGTGCAACTGTCCGGCGCCGCGCAGCGCCGGGAACGCCAATCCGCCGAGCGAGCGACCATCCCGTCCCCAATACTGCCACTGGCCCTCCTGACGCAGGAAACCGAAGTCCCGCCCGATTTGCCGAAAGTCAGCGCTGGCGAGACGGCATGCCTCGACCAGGCTGGCCGGCGGATCGGCATCGCCGCAGATCAGCGGCCGGCCGGGACGGCAGATGCCGGCCTTCTCGGCACCGATGGCCTCACGCGTCGGACCGAGATAGTCCAGGTGGTCGAGCGCCACCGTGGTGACGATCGCGCAATCCGCGTCATAGATGTTGGTCGCGTCGAGCCGCCCGCCAAGCCCGACTTCGAGGATGATGGCATCGAGGCCGGCGGTAGCGAACATTTCCCAGGCCGCCAGCGTGCCGAATTCGAAGTAGGTCAGCGGCACCGCCCCGCGCGCTGCCTCGACACGGGCAAAGGCGGTGCAGAAGGCGGCATCCTCGGCCGGCTTGCCATTGAGCCGGACGCGCTCGTTGTAGTGCAACAGGTGAGGCGAGGTGTAGACGCCGATGCGATAGCCCGCCGCCAGCAGGATGCACTCGAGCAGCGCGCAGGTCGAGCCCTTGCCGTTGGTACCGCCGACGGTGATGACCGGACAGTCCTGACGTTGCCCCAAGGACTGCGCGACGTGGCGAACCCGCTCGAGCCCCAGTTCGATACCCGCCTGACCGCGCGGGTGCAAGGCTTCGAGATGCGCGAGCCAGTCGTCGAGATTGCGGCCCGGATCGCCCGGTTTCAAACGGCCGGAATCCTCTGCAACAGCGTCAGCACGGCAGCCAGCTGGTCGCGCAGGTTGCGGCGGTCGACGATCATGTCGATCGCGCCCTTCTCGAGCAGGAACTCGGCGCGCTGGAAACCCTCCGGCAATGTTTCGCGCACGGTCTGTTCGATGACACGCGGACCGGCAAAGCCGATCAGCGCGCCCGGTTCGGCCATCACGACATCGCCGACGAATGCGAAGGACGCCGAGACGCCCCCCATGGTCGGGTCGGTGAGCAGCGTGATGAACGGCAGCTTGTGACGGGCCAGCCGCGTAACGGCCGCGGTGGTCTTGCTCATCTGCATCAGCGACAGCAGCCCCTCCTGCATGCGTGCGCCGCCCGAAGCGGTGATGCACAGGAAGGGCAACTGGTGCTCGACGGCGACATTCACGCCGCGCACGAAACGCTCGCCCACCACCGAGCCCATCGAGCCGCCCATGAATTCGAATTCGAAAGCGGCGACGACCAGCGGCAGCGTCTTCACCGCCCCCTGCATCACGACCAGCGCATCCGATTCGCCGGTGTCCTCGACGGCGGCTGCGAGACGATCCGGGTAGCGCTTGCTGTCCTTGAACTTCAGCGCATCCAGTGGCACGACTTCGCTGCCGATCTCGAACCGTCCTTCCGGATCAAGCAGCAGGTCGAGGCGCTCGCGCGCCTTGAGGCGATGATGGTGACCGCACTTCGGGCATACGCTGAGGTTCTGCTCGAGGTCGGTCGCGTAGAGCACCGCCTCGCAGGACGGGCATTTGCGCCAAAGGCCTTCGGGAATCGATTTCTTGGCGCCTTCGGCGCGCTTGATCTTCGGTGGCAGCAGTTTCTGGAGCCAACTCATGCTTGCCCTCCCCTGTTCGTTGCATCCATGGCCGTGCGCACCTCGCGCAGGAAGGCCGTCACGCGTGCCGGTGCTTCGCCGGCCGGAGATTGCTCGATGGTCTCGATGATCTTGCTGCCGATCACGACCGCATCGGCGACCTGTGCGATGCGCGCCGCGCTCACGGCATCGCGGATGCCGAAGCCGACGCCGACCGGCATGCCAACCTTGTCGCGAATTACCGGGATACGTCGCGCGACCTCGTCGAGATCGATGGCGGCGGAACCGGTGACGCCCTTGAGCGACACATAGTAGATGTAGCCGCTGCCGAGTTCGGCAACGTCGGTAAAACGTTTCTCGACCGAGGTCGGCGCGAGCAGGAAGATCGGATCGATGCCGTGTGCCTGCAGCAGGTCGGCAAAACCGGAACACTCTTCCGGCGGATAATCGACCGTCAGCACGCCATCGACGCCGGCTGCCTGCGCATCACGCGCAAACGCTTCCTGTCCGTAGGCTTCGACCGGGTTGGCATAGCCCATCAGGACGACGGGCGTCGTCGCATCAGTCTTGCGGAATTCATGCACCATGCCGAGCACGATGCGCAGGGACACGCCATAAGTCAGCGCACGCTCCGAGGCACGCTGGATCGTCGGGCCGTCGGCCATCGGGTCGGAAAACGGCACCCCCAATTCAATGATGTCGGCGCCTCCCGCGACCAGCGCATGCATCAGCGGCACGGTCTGACCGGGTTCGGGGTCGCCGGCGGTAATGAATGGGATCAGCGCCTTACGGTTCTGGCCCTGCAATGCGGAAAACTTCGCGGCTATTCTCGACATGGTCAGAACCTTATCCCGGCTTTATCGGCGACCGTGTGCATGTCCTTGTCGCCGCGGCCCGATAGATTGACGAGCAGGATCTTGTCCTTCGGCAGCGTCGGCGCGATACGCGCCGCGTAGGCGAGTGCGTGGCTCGACTCAAGGGCCGGGATGATCCCTTCATTGCGGCAGAGGTCGTGGAACGCCACCAGTGCCTCGTCGTCCGTCACCGTCACATATTCGGCGCGGCCGGAATCCTTGAGCCAGGCATGCTCCGGTCCGACGCCCGGATAGTCCAGGCCGGCCGAAATCGAGTGCGTCTCGATGATCTGGCCGTTCGGATCCTGCAACAGGTAGGTGCGATTGCCATGCAGCACGCCGGGGGTGCCGGCGGTGAGCGAAGCGGCATGCTTGCCCGTCGCCATGCCGAAACCAGCCGCTTCGACGCCGACCAGTTTCACGCCGGCATGCGGGATGTAGTCGTAGAAGATGCCCATCGCGTTGGAACCGCCGCCGACGCAGGCGATCACCTGATCGGGCTGCCGTCCTGCCAGCGCTGACATTTGCGGGATGCACTCACGGCCGATCACCGACTGGAAATCGCGCACCAGCATGGGGTACGGATGCGGGCCAGCCACCGTGCCGATGATGTAGAACGTATTACCGATGTTCGTCACCCAGTCGCGCATCGCCTCGTTGAGCGCATCCTTGAGCGTCTTCGAGCCCGACTCGACCGGCACGACCGTGGCGCCCAGCACTTTCATGCGATAGACGTTGGCGGCTTGGCGCTTGACGTCCTCGCTGCCCATGTAGACCACGCATTCCATTCCATAGCGTGCCGCGACCGTCGCGCTGGCGACGCCGTGCTGGCCGGCGCCGGTTTCGGCGATGACACGGGGCTTGCCCATGCGACGCGCCAGCAAGGCCTGGCCAATGCAGTTGTTGATCTTGTGCGCGCCGGTATGGTTGAGGTCTTCGCGCTTGAGGTAGATCTGCGCCCCGCCAAGCTGACCCGACCAGCGCCTTGCATGGTAAATCGGGCTCGGCCGGCCGACGTAATGGGCCAACTCGTACTCGAATTCCGCCTTGAAAGCAGGATCGTTGCAGGCCGCCTCATAGGCGGCGTTCAATTCCGCCAATGCCGGAATCAGCGTTTCGGCGACGAAGATTCCGCCATATTTACCAAAATGCCCGCGTTCATCGGGCATCTTGTAGTTATTGTCTGCCATCTGCCTTTCTCACTGCCGCAATAAAGGCGGCGATCTTTTCAGCATCCTTGATGCCCTTGGCGGCTTCGACACCGCTACTCACATCCACTGCCCACGGGCGCGTCTTCAGGACGGCCTCGATGACATTGTCCGCATGCAGCCCGCCGGACAGCACCACGGGCAAGGGGAGATGCTCGGGAATCAGCGACCAGTCGAAAGACTGCCCGACCCCGCCAAATGCCTCAACCCAGGCATCGAGCAACAGCCCTTGCGCCGACGGATAAGCGCGGGCGAATTCTAGCAGATCGAGTCCCGGCTTCACCCGCGCCGCCTTGAGGTAGGGCAGGCCAAACTGCTCGCAGTAGCCCGCATCTTCGTCGCCATGGAACTGCAGCAGGTCGATGGGAACATGCGCCAGTAATTCCCGTACCGTCGAAGGCTCGGCATTCACGAACAGGCCGACCCGGGTGACGAACGGCGGTATATCCTTGGACAGAACCGCTGCCTGCTCTGGCGGGAGGAATCGCGGGCTGGGCGGATAGAAAACGAACCCGATCGCGTCAGCCCCGCATTGCACGGCGGCATCGCGGTCTTCCCCGCGGGTGATGCCGCAGATCTTGATGCGGGTTCGGTGCATTGCGTCTCAGCTGACCGGCAGTTGCGGAATCGCCATGATACGTCCCTGCTGCGGCAATGCCCACTTCGCGTCGTATTCCACGCCCGTCAGGTACAAACCGTCCGGGGCAAATGTTGGCGCACCCAACCGCCGGTCACGCGCAGCGAGCAGGCCGGCAAACCACGCCGGCGTCTCGCGCCCCATGCCGACATAGACCAGCGCGCCGACGAAATTGCGCACCATGTGGTGCAGAAAGGCATTGCCACGGCAGTCGAAATTCACGAGATCACCCGTGCGGACGATGTCGAAGCGATAGAGCGTCTTGACCGGGGACTTGGCCTGGCATTCCGCGGCCCGAAAAGACGAAAAATCATGCTCGCCCAGCAGGCAGGCGGCGGCAGTCTGCATTGCTGCCACATCCAGCGGCCGATGACACCAACCGACCTTGCCGGCGAGCAACCCGGGGCGCTCGGGCCGATTCAGCAACACATAGCGATAGGCGCGCGCCTGCGCGGCAAACCGGGCGTGGAACGTTTCATCCACCGGCCGTGCCCAGCGCACCGCTACGGCAGTGTTGAGATGGGCATTGACGCCGCGCACCCATGCCGTGACAGGACGGTCGACCTCGGTATCGAAATGCACCACCTGCGCCGTCGCATGTACGCCGGCATCCGTGCGGCCCGCACACACGACACGAACCGCCTGATCGGCAATCGCGGCCAAGGCTCCCTCCAGCGCATCCTGCACGGTATTCCCGCCGGACTGCGACTGCCAGCCGGAGAAGCCGGAACCGTCATACTCGAGGCCGAGAGCGATTCTCATGACACGCAGTAGAACCCCATGATCATGAGTGGCACCAGTCCTAATACCAAGGTGTCGCGCCAACTGAACGAAAAACGTGGCAAATGGATACGCTGGGGCTCTTGTGCCAGCGCTGGGCCGGGGGATAGCCAGTCCCGCCAGCCGGCAACCTTCTCGTGCTCGACATAGTCCAGCACGAGCATCAATCGCACGACCGTTGCCTCGCGCCAAGGAAGAGGCTTCATCAGCGTGTAGAAGCCCGCAACCAGACCGGTATTGCCCACGCGTTGATGCAACAAGGCAAGGCTGCTTAGCAGGGCGAGCAAACGCCCGGTGTGCCCAAGTCCCTGCCAAAGGCCTTCGAAGGTCAGGCCGATATCCCCCGCACTTCCCGGCAGATATTCGCCGGGCGTGGCAAACAAGTTGAGAGCCGCCAACGCCAGGAACAGCCAGCGCGTCCGGTACAGGAGTCGCCGGCTGCGCTCAGTTGCCCAGACCAATGCGGCAACCAGGGAAACTGCCGAAAAAGTAATCAACCATAAAACCGGCAGCCAAGTAAGGCCGGCCGCGTAAACGATCCACGCGAGCAAGAGTGTGGCAGGATGGAACATGGGATGAACAAGCCACGACATCGAGCCGATGTCGTGGCCGGAATCAGGCGCTCAACTGGTCGAGCTTGGCTCGGGCTTCGGCCTGCTGGGCATCGCTGCCCTCATTGACGACCTCGTTCAGCAACTCGCGTGCGCCGTCGAGATCGCCCATTTCCTCGTAAGCCTGCGCCAGTTCGAGCTTGGTCGCCACTTCGGGATTATCGGGTTTGCCTTGAGGCGCCACGTCGGCAGGCTCCGATTGGCCGATCGTTTCACCTGCCGCCGATCCAGCCGCAAGCGCTTCAGCGGCCGGTTCCTGCTCGAGTTCCAGATCGAAGTCGAGTTTCAGATCGGCCATGCCACCGGTCACGCTCGCATCCTCCGCGAGACCTTCGGTCATTGGCAGGTCCGTGCTGATATCGATATCGGACAGGGGAACATCCGTCGTCTCCGGCTTTTCGGTTTCGACGGGAGAACCGAGATCCAGATCGAAATCCATTTCGTCCAGGGATAGCCGTGCGTCGGTTGCGGCCTCGGCCTTTTCCACGACAGCCTCGACAGCCTCCTTGGCTTCGGGGGTTCCCAAATCGAAATCAAAATCGAGCCCGATGTCCTCTGCGGGGACTGGCGCGGAAACCGCCTGCTCCGCTGCTGCAGCGATATCGGAACCGGTGGTCGTCCCCAAATCCAGGTCGAACTCCAGCGAAGGCTCTTCCTCTTCAGCGGGCGCCTTGGCTTCAACATTCGCCTCGCCCAGATCCACTGCAAGCGACTGCATCCCGGAGGCAGCCACGTTATCTGCTTGCAGGGACTCCACGGTCACGGAGGGCTCCACGGCATCCGCCGGCGACTTTGCGGCCTCAGCCAGCGCTGCCGCACCCGCAAACACGCCGCCAGACAAACCCAGCGTACGCGCGACCGCAAGGGTCTTTTCCCAGTCGGCGCCACGGCCATTGCTCAGGTCGTGGAGCTTATTGGCCACCGATTCGAACTGGGCGATGTTTTCCTGCTTCGCATACAACTCGAGCAGCTTCATGTGGATGGCTGGGCGGGAGGGATCCTTGTTGAGGCCTTCCTGAAGTATCTCTTCAGCCTGACGGTCACGCCCATACGCCATCAGCACATCGGCTTCGGCGACCGGATCGACGATTTCCTCGTTCGTCAGGAGGCCGCTTTCGCTGAAGTCGCCCTGAATCGAGATGTCGCCCGTATCGAAGCTGGTCGCGGGCGTACCGGCAACAGGCTCAGACTTCCCTGCTGGCGTGCCTGCCTCGGCTGCAAAAGGCGTAGCGGCCAAATCGTACAGATCCTCTTCCTGCGCCTTCTTGCGCCGCCAGGAGGAATACCCGAGATAGCCCAACAACAGGGCAACTAGGCCACCCCCACCATAGACGATTTCCGGATTCTCATCGATGAAACTGGGTTCCGGCGGTGGTGGCGGCGTCACGGGTGGCTTCTTGGCCACCGGAGGTGCGGGAGGCGGAGGCGCGGGCGGTGCCGCTTCGGCAGGCTTGGGTGCCTCCGCAGGGACTGCGGGCTTGGGTTCTTCAGGTTTCGGCTGCTCCGTGGCTGCAACAGGTGCAGGGGGTACAGGCGTCACAGGGGCTTCCGCCTTGGCCGGTTCCACCGGCTTGGGCGCAACCGCTTCGCTTTCCTGCTGGAGCTTGGTGCCCGTCTGGCTTTTCACCTCGACAAGCTTCTTGAGATTCTCGATATTCTTTTCGAGTTGCGCAATGCGTTCCGATGCCTCGCGCAGCGCCTTGTCGCGCGCGATCAAATCCTCTTCGATGCTGCTGCCCGTTGCCTTCCCCGCCTTGACCGACTCGGTACGGGACACTTCGAGTTTGTCCTTGGCCGCAAGTGCAGGCACCTTGTCTTCCACCTGCGGTTTGATCGTGCCGCTGACCTGCTGCTTGGGAGCAGCTTCGGATGCCGGCATTTCCGCAGCAGCCCCTGCCAGCCGGTTGCGGTAGGCGTTGAACTCGCCAATATGGCCAATGACCAGCTTGCGCGCTTCAACTGGATCGACCTTGCCCGCCTCCTCGGCTGAAGGTACACGCAGGATCTTTCCCGCACGCAACCGGTTCATGTTGTTGCCAGAGAAGGCGTCCTGATTGCCGTTGAACAGGGCAACCAGCATTTGGTCAAGCGTGATCGACTCGGAACGGGTTTCGCGCGCAATCTTCGCAAGCGTATCGCCCGTCTTGACCTGATACTCACCGGTCGATGGCTTGGACTTTTTTTCGGCGACCGCCACTGGTTTGGGTTGCGCAGCTACCGGGCTGGGCGCCAGGGCCTTTCCCGTCGGCGCGGCTGGCGCGACCACCGAAGCTGGCTTGGCGACCTGCAGCAATTCGGGCGGATCGAGCAGGAAGGTGTACTCCCTGACCATGCGCCCAGAGGTCCAACTCAACTCCACCAGGAAATGCAGGAAGGGTTCGCTGATTGGACGCAGCGTCGTCAGCTTCAGCACGGGCTGCCCCGCGGCATTCTTGTCCAAGGTGATACGGACATCCGACAGCACGGACATGTACTCGATGCCGGCCTCGCGGAATGCCTCATGGGAAGCGAGCTTGGCCGACATGGAGCCCATCTCGCCCGGCGTTGCGGTCAGCCCGACCTCGGCATTCAGTTGCTGGCCGATTCCCGAATAGACACTCAATTTGCCCAAGCCGGCGCTTTGCGCGCTGAACGCGCTCGTCAGCAGCAAGGCCATCAAGGACGTTTTGAATATCGATGATTTGAGTGTTTTATTCACGATTAACCCCGCCGCGCATTGGTAGGACGGTATTCAAAATAACATCATGTACTTAAAGGCGCAAGCTCGACCTTTGCTTTATATGCCGAATATGATTATCCGAGCAAAATTCGCAACATCCGGCGCAGAGGCTCGGCCGCACCCCACAGCAGCTGGTCGCCGCACGTGAAGGCGCCGAGGTACTCCGGCCCCATCGCCAGCTTGTGCAGTCGGCCAACCGGCACCGTCAGCGTGCCGGTGACCGCGGCAGGCGTCAGCTCGCGTTCGGAAATCTCGCGATCGTTGGGGACGACCTTCACCCAGTCATTGCCCTTGGCGAGGATGTCGCTGACCTCGTCGAGCGGCACGTCCTTCTTGAGCTTGATGGTCAGGCCCTGCGAGTGGCAGCGCATTGCACCGACGCGCACGCACAGCCCGTCGATCGGGATGCTGCCCGGCGAGCGGAATGCCGGTCGGCCAAGAATCTTGTTGCACTCGGCGCCGCCTTTCCATTCCTCCTTGGACTGACCACCTTCGACGGGCACATCGATCCAGGGAATCAGGCTGCCAGCGAGGGGCACGCCACGGAAGTTCTTGGTCGGCATGGCGCTCGACCGCATGGTTTCGGAAACCTTGCGGTCGATGTCGAGAATTGCCGACGCCGGGTCGGCCAGTTCGGCCTTGACGGCATCGTGCAACGTGCCCATCTGCGCCAGCAGCTCGCGCATGTTCTGTGCGCCGGCGCCGGATGCGGCCTGGTAGGTCATCGCCGAAATCCACTCGACGAGGTCGTGATGGAACAGCCCGCCGAGGCCCATCAGCATCAGGGAAACGGTGCAATTGCCGCCGATGTAGTTCTTGACGCCCTTGGACAAACCCGCCTTGATGACGTCCAGATTGACCGGGTCGAGGATGATGATCGCGTCGTCGACCATGCGCAGGCTCGATGCCGCATCGATCCAGTAACCGTTCCAGCCGGCAGCGCGCAACGGTCCAAAGACTTCCTTGGTGTAGTCACCCCCCTGGCAGGTGATGATCACGTCCATCTGCTTCAGCGCGTCGATATCCTTGGCATCCTTGAGTGGCACGCCGCCGGCCTCGGCCGGGCCCTTGCCGCCGACATTCGATGTCGTGAAGAACACCGGATCGATCAGGGCGAAATCGCCCTCCTCGCGCATGCGCTGCATCAGCACCGAGCCGACCATGCCGCGCCACCCCACCAGACCTACTTTTCTCATGTTGCTTACCTCGATAATTGAAACTTACAGCGCTGCCAGCACGGCGTCGCCCATTTCCTTCGTGCCTACGCGCTTCATGCCCGGTTCGAAAATATCGCCCGTGCGGAAGCCCTGCGCCAGCACTTTCTTGACCGCGTTTTCGACACGTGACGCAGCCTCTTCATTATTGAATGAATAGCGCAACATCATCGCGGCCGATAGGATCGTCGCCAGCGGGTTGGCTACGCCCTTGCCGGCAATGTCGGGCGCCGAGCCATGGCTGGGCTCATAGAGTCCCTTGTTCTTCTCGTCGAGCGAAGCGGACGGCAGCATGCCAATCGAGCCGGTCAGCATCGACGCCTCGTCAGAGAGGATGTCGCCGAACATGTTGCCGGTCACGACGACGTCGAACTGTTTCGGATTGCGCACCAGCTGCATCGCGCAGTTATCGACCAGCATGTGCGACAACTCGACATCCGGATATTCCTTGGCCACCTCGATCACGACGTCGCGCCAGAGCTGGGTGCATTCGAGCACGTTCATCTTGTCGACCGAGCACACCTTCTTGCTGCGCTTGCGCGCGGCCTCGAAAGCCACACGGGCGATACGGCGGATCTCGCTCTCGGAGTAGATCATCGTGTTGAAGCCAATGCGCTGCGACTGGCCATCGACCGTGCGCGTCTCGATGCCGCGTGGCTGGCCGAAGTAGATGTCGCCCGTCAGTTCACGCACGATCAGGATATCCAGACCGGCAACCACTTCGGGCTTGAGGGTCGAGGCATTGGCGAGTTCCGGATAGAGAACAGCCGGGCGCAGGTTGGCGAACAGGCCGAGATCCTTGCGGATGCCGAGTAGGCCGCGCTCGGGGCGCTGCTCGCGCGGGTTGTTGTCCCACTGCGGGCCGCCAACGGCACCGAGCAGCACGGCATCGGCCGCGCGTGCCAGTTTCTGGGTGGCCTCGGGATAAGGATTGCCCGTGGCATCGACGGCGCAGCCGCCGAGCAGCGCTTCTTCCATTTCGAATTTCAAACCGAGCGCATTCAGGACGCGCACCGCTTCGGCAGTAATTTCCGGACCGATGCCGTCACCGGGCAAAACACAAATTTTCATGATGGAATCCTGTTGCTAGACGCTGTTTACTTGACTGACTTCTGGATGGCTTCTCCGCCTTTTTCGATGTCCTTGCCAATACCCTGGACGGTGTTGCATCCGGCAAGGAATGCGGCGGCGGCAATAAAGCACAGCAGCTTTTTCATGGTCGTCTCCAAAAAAAGAAAATTATCGCACAGGCTCAGTGCGTCGCTGACGGCCGATAGTAGCTCAAGGC
Organism: uncultured Methyloversatilis sp.; assembly: GCA_964617225.1. GTDB lineage: Bacteria > Pseudomonadota > Gammaproteobacteria > Burkholderiales > Rhodocyclaceae > Sulfuricystis. Next base: position 13,866 of record CAZTWA010000012.1, on the reverse strand, counting down.
CTCGGGCAGCCAACGTTCGATCTCCTTGATGCGCGTCTCGTCAGCCGGGTGGGTCGACAGCCATTCCGGCGGTTTGGACTTGCCCTTCGATGTCGCCGCCATGCGCTGCCACAAACCGAGCGCCGCACGCGGGTCATAACCGGCCTTGGCCATGTAGATCAGCCCCATGCGGTCCGCCTCGGATTCGTGCAGGCGCGAATAGGGCAAAAGGAAGCCTACCGCCGCCCCGGCGCCCAGCAGGCCGGCATAGAGGTCACGATTGGGCGAATCGTTCGTCGCCACAACCGTCGCCACACTCAAACCGGCCACCACCATTTCCTGGCTCAAGCGTTCTCCGCCGTGACGGGCAATCGCGTGCGCCACTTCATGCGAGATGACCGCCGCCAGTCCGGCATCATCCTGCGCGACAGGCAGCAGGCCGGTATAGACGGCCACCTTGCCACCAGGCAGGCAAAAGGCATTCAGGGTCTTGTCGTTGTCGATCACCTTGAATTCCCACTGGTAATCGTTGCGCCCGGTCGCCGCGGCAATACGCTGTCCGATACGCTGCACCCGCGCATTGATCACGGGATCCGGGTCCAGCTTTTCCTTGCCGAGGATCTCCTTGAAGCTGGTCAGGCCCATTTTGATTTCCTGTTCCTCGGAAACCATTTGCAGCTGGGAACGCCCGGTTACCGGTACGTTTCCGCAACCGGCCAACAACAGCGCACCCAAGCCCCACAAGAGATAGTTTTTCATTTTGACCTCAACGCGTTGCGAGCGAATCCGATGACAGGCCGCGCCAGACCAGCAACAGTCCGCACGCGGCGAAGATCGACGCCAGGCTGTATGTCAGTCCCGCGCCCAGGCTTTCCCATGCCTGGCCGCTGATCAATCCGCCCACCATGCCGCCGGCACCAAAGGAAATACTGCCATAAATCCCCTGCACACGGGCCTGCTGCGTGGAATCGAACCAGCGGATCAAGGCGGCCATGGCCCCGGCATGGTAGGCACCAAACGTCGCCCCATGGAGGACCTGGGCAAACAGGAGGACCAGCACATAATCCGCCGCCCAGCCGATAAGCAGAAAGCGCAGCACCGCCAGCGCAAAGCTGGCGAGCAGGATGGCGCGCAAGGAAAAGTGCTTCATCAGCCGGGGCATCGTCATGAATACGACGATCTCGGCGACAACCCCAAGTGACCAGAGCATCCCGACCGCCAGCTTGTCGTAGCCGTGGTCGACGAGGTGGATCGAGTAGAAGACGTAGAGCGGCCCATGCGCCACCGACATGAAGAAGCAGGCGGCCAGCAGGGCCAGCACCGCGGGACGGCGCAGTTGGTCGCCCACCGGCGATGCCGTCTCGCCAGCGCTGACTTTCGTTTCCGCCAGGGCCAGGGCGCTCGCCAGCACGCTGGCCAGGATGAGCAGGCAGGCCCACAGGATTGCAGAAATGGGCAGATAGTCGAGCAACGCGCCGAGGCCGAGCACACTGACGACGAAGCCGATCGACCCCCAGAGGCGCACCCGGCCGTAGCGCTCGGTCTGGCCGGCCAACCGGTCGAGCGTCATCGCTTCGACCAGCGGGAGCGCGGCGCTCCAGAAGAACCAGACGAGCGCCATGGCGGCGAGCATCGCGGTGTAGTCGCGCGTGAAGAAGAAACCGCAGAACCCCACGACCGAGCCGAGTGCGGCGAATTTCACCACCGCCGCGCGGCGGCCGAGATGGTCGGCCAGCCAGCCCCAGAGATTGGGTGCCAGCAGACGCATGACCTGGGGTACCGACATCAGGACGCCGATTTCCCAGGCCGACTGGCCGATGTCCTGCAAATAAAGCGTGAAATAGGGCGCGAAGGCCCCGACGAAGGCGAAATAGAAAAAGTACCAGCCGGCCAGTCGCCTCAACTGAGACCCTGGCTGGCTGGATTGTGGTGCCGTCAAGCCACTTTGGCCTTGCTCAGGCCTCAGGCTGCGTGCTTCTGGCCAACGCGGAAAGCCTGCAGGTAATGGAAGATGTCGTCCTTGAGCTTGACGCGCGCCTTTTTCATGTCCTCGAGCGTGAAATCGCCGACGGGCATGTCATGCTCTTCGAGGTCCTCGACTCGCCCGGTCAGGCGGTCATAGCGGCCGACCATGGCGGCAAAATAGCCGTAATCAGCCTTGAGCGCGTCGATAGCGTCGCTCATGTCCGGAAATTCAGTATAGAGATCATGGTGATCGACGTGCATGGCTTTTCTTCCCTGTGTACTGTGTAGCGTGTTTATAGAGTTTGATCGAATTCTATCAGGCAATTCCCGGGGGCTTCCCGGCCGCGGCGGGGATAGCCGGTGTAGGGCAACGGACATCCGCACACTGCGCGCGGTGCAGCAGCGCGGCATCCATCAATACCAGCGCCAGCATCGCCTCGGCGATGGGCGTGGCGCGGATGCCGACGCAGGGATCATGGCGCCCTTCGGTTGAAACGAGGGCCGGTTGGCCGGCCAGGTCGATCGAACGGCGTGGCAGACGGATGCTCGAGGTCGGCTTGATGGCGATGCTGACCGTCACGTCCTGGCCCGAGGAAATCCCGCCGAGGATGCCGCCAGCGTGGTTACTCAGGAAGCCTTCGGGCGTCAATTCGTCGCCATGCTCGCTGCCGCGTTGGGCCACGCAGTCGAAGCCCGCGCCGACCTCCACGCCCTTGACGGCATTGATGCCCATCATGGCATGCGCGATGCGTGCGTCGAGGCGGTCATATACCGGGTCGCCCCAGCCCGGGGGCACCCCGGCCGCCATCACGTCGATGCGCGCGCCGACCGAGTCACCTTCCTTGCGCAGCTTGTCCATGTAGGCTTCCAGTTCGGGGACGATCGCCGCGTTCGGTGCGAAGAAGGGATTGGCATCGATCGCCGCCGCGTCGAGAAAGGGGATCTCGATCGGGCCGAGCTGGCTCATCCAGCCGCGAATCGTCACGCCGTACCGTTCGTGAAGCCATTTGCGGGCGATGGCACCGGCCGCGACGCGGACCGCCGTCTCACGCGCCGATGAGCGTCCGCCACCACGATAGTCACGGATGCCGTACTTCTGCCAATAGGTGTAATCGGCATGGCCGGGCCGGAAGGTCTGGGCAATATTGCCGTAGTCCTTGCTGCGCTGGTCGGTATTACGGATCAGCAAGGCGATCGGGGTTCCGGTGGTCTTGCCTTCGAATACACCGGACAGGATCTCAACTTCGTCGGCTTCGCGCCGTTGAGTTACGTGGCGCGACGTACCCGGTTTGCGGCGATCGAGTTCAGCCTGGATATCGGCTTCACACAGCGCTAACCCGGGAGGGCAACCTTCGACCACGCAGCCGATAGCCGGACCATGCGACTCGCCGAACGAAGTGACGCAGAACAGCGTGCCGAGGGTATTGCCGGACATGAAATGCCTTTGAATTATATTTGCGGCCAGTTTACCATGGCGAAAAACAGTCCCGGACTGGCAGGTCGATTCCGGCATAACAACAATGAGGCAAGGAGGTCACTCGCCATATGCAGCCGATACGTCGCAGATTGATGCTGTCGCTGGCAGGCGTGTTCACGGGCGCATTCCTGTCCCCCGCTGCCCTCCGCGCAGCAAGCAATGAAACGCTGCCGCTCATCCGGCTCAACCTGCCGGGTCCCGGGTCTCTGGCCTTCCTGCCGCTCGAGCTGATCACTGCCCTCGGGTTCGACCGCGAAATGGGTGCCCGGCTCCTCCTGCGTTACCACCCGAGCGGCATTCGCTCACTGGAGGACATGCTGGACGGCAATGCCGATTTTGCGGCCCTCGGTTTTCCGACACTGCCCGTGATGCAAGCGCGTGGCCGGGATGCCGTCGCCATCGCGCCGATTTCCGGTGCCCGTCACACGTTCCATCTCATGGTCAGAAAAGATCTGGCTCGCCGAATCACGCGCGTCGAACACCTGAAAGGGCGAACCATCGCCATCTCGACTGGCAGCCCCAACAGCAAGACCTACATGCAAATGCTCGCCGAAATCCTGCTGACGAGTCATGGCATCGGCGGGCATCAGGTCCGCTGGCTGCCTTCCGGGCAGAACTGGGAAAGCATGAGTGGCGCCTTCATCAGCAAGGCGGCGGATGCCGCATTGTGCGAGCAGCCTTTCCCGACGCGCTTGCAACAAACCGGGCTTGGTGTTTCCCTGGTCGACTTCGGCGAACCAGGCGTGCAGTCCAGGGTGGCGGGCATCGATGCCCAGCGCAGCACAATCACGGCAGCACGCAAGCTGATCGGCCAGCCCGAAGGCCAGGCCAAGGCCGACCTCATGGTGCGCATGCTGCGCCGAACCCTGGTCTGGCTCCAGACGATGCCTCCCGAGACCATTGCCAACCAGTCAAAGGCGGGCACCCAGGAAGAGCGCAATGAAATCGCCCTGTTGCTTCGACAGCATCCGGGCATCTACAGCACCGATGCGCGCTTCGATGCCCGGCAGGTCAATGCCACCGACGCGTTTCTGCAGGCAGCGCTGGGCAACGTGAAGCTTGTACCGGCCGCGAGCGTGGTCGATGACCGCTGGGCAGGATATAAACGGTGAGCGACGCGCCCATCCCCGCTCCGGTCCAGCAGACGATTCGTCGCCAGGCCCTCGTCCGGCTGTCGCTGGTCATGGTGGTCCTGACGATCGGCATTTCCCTGCTGGGCTTCAATGCCTTCTATACACGGCAGAATCACGAAGTCGCCCAGAAACTCGACATCACGCGGGAGTTCTACGCTGAACAGCTGCCCAAGATCGAGGCCAGTTGGCTCCTGCAAACGTCGCAATTGCGGTCGCGCATCGAATACACCCGCATCCTCGAAGAGGGCGACCAGCTGCGCTGGGCCAAGCTGAACACGTTCCTGACGGCACAGTGGGAATTCATCGATTTCTCCAACCTGCTGTTGCTGGCCCCCGATGGCCAGGTGCTCTATCGCTATGGGTCGGAAATCTCCCGCCTGCCCGCTTCCCCCGAAGCTGCCGCCGCCGGCTGGCACTTTGATTCGGGAGCGAAAGCGCTCTACCGGATCATCCAGGTGCCCATCTGGATGGGCAATGAGGGTCAGGGAACCCTGGTTGTGTTCAAGTCACTGAACCCCGGCGCACTACAGTCGCTGATCACCCCGGAAACCCACCTCCATCTTTATGGTTATGGCACCCACATCGCGAGTTCACACCAACTTCTGAAAATCGAGCCCTTGCCCGGCCAGCCCGGCCTGCGCGCGGATCTTGAGCCCCGCGCCATCCAGGTTAACCTGCCCTGGCCCCATGAAAACCCGCAAGCACCGACGCTGGTCGTACACCGCAACTTCACGGACAGCATCTCCTTCGTCGAATTCATGCTGCGTCCGCTTGCCGCCATCGTGCTGGTCAGCGTCATGATCTGGCTCGGGCTTGGCCGCTGGCTCACCCGCTCGGTCAAGCGCATCGAATCGCTCGAGCTCGCTGCCCTACATTTCACCGAACATCGTCAGGTCGAAGATGCCTCGCGCATCCTGACCCCCGCGCATGCGACGCACGACGAGATCGACGATGTCGCGGACACCCTCGAAGACATGATGCGACGGGTCAATGCACGCGACCTCGAACAGCAGACCTATCTGGACACGCTGGCCATGCTCGAGGAGGCAGTGCTCGAACTGGACTGCGAAGGGCGCATCGTCCATGCCAGTCCCGGCTGGCACCGACTGACGCGCTGCCCCGATCAACTGCAGGGTTGCTCGATTACCGAGTTCATCCACCAGTTTGACATCGAGACGATGCAGGAAATTTGCGCCGCCTTCCAACGCGGCGAAAAACGCCAGGCGCAATTGCGTCTGCGCCTGCGCAACGACGATGGCAACGAGCATTGGGCGGAATGCCGACTCATCGCCCAGACCGATCCGCAGGGCAACCTGCTGGGCATTCGCGGCATCCTGCGCGACATCACCCAGACCTACCTGCACGAGCAGCAGATCACCCACATGGCACTGCACGACGCGCTGACGGACCTACCCAACCGGGTACTGCTCGACGACCGCATCAAAATCGCCACGCGCATGGCCAGCCGCAGCGAGCGCAGCGTCGCGGTCTGCTTCATCGACCTCGACCACTTCAAGAAGATCAACGACAGCCTCGGCCACAAGGCCGGCGACCGGCTGCTGGTGGCTTTCGCCCGGACGCTGCGCGCCCAGTTGCGCGCCGGCGACACGCTGGCGCGCTGGGGCGGCGACGAGTTTGTCCTGCTGTTGCCGGAACTCGCGGACACCGAATCCGTGCGCGAAGTCGCCCGCAAGGTCGAGGACGCCTTGCGGCACCCGATCCAGCTCGACGAGAGCGAATACCTCATTACCTTCAGCATGGGCATCGCCCTGTTCCCGCACGATGCCGTCGATGTCGAAACCCTGCTCTCGCATGCCGACCGCGCGATGTTCTACGCCAAGACGCAGGGGCGCAACCAGACCTGCTTTTTCGGGGACATCGCCGAGAAAGGCAGCGGCAAGCGCGACCTCTACCTGCAGAACCGGCTGGTCGAAGCGGTCAAGGCGGAGCGCATCCAGGCCTGGTTCCAGCCGATCGTCAATGCCCAGACCGGCGACTGCGAGATGGTCGAGGTCCTGGCCCGCTGGCACGACAACGAGTTCGGCTGGGTCAGTCCGGCCACCTTCATCCCGATCGCCGAAAGTACCGGCGCCATCCGCGAACTGGGGCACCAGATCTGGCTGCAGACACTGCACGCGATCAAGGACTGGCGTGAGCGCGGCCACGCGCTCCGTGCGGCGATCAACGTCTCCAAGCGCCAGCTGTTCTCGGGACATTTCGCCGAGCAGCTCATCGGCGAACTCGCCCTGGAAGGGCTTTCCCCAGACGATGTCGTGCTCGAGGTCACCGAAAGCATCGCGCTGCTCGATGTCGCCAATGCCTCCGAACGGCTGGAAGACCTGCACCACATCGGCTTCCATGTCGCCATCGACGACTTCGGCACCGGTTACTCGGCACTCTCCCAGTTGCATGAAATGCCGGTCGATGAGCTGAAGATTGACATTTCCTTCATCCGCCGCATCCAGGAACCCTCCGGCCACTCGATGGTGCAGGCGATCATCCAGCTCGCCAAGGCCCTGGGGCTCAAGACCATCGCCGAGGGCGTGGAAGACCAGGCAACCGCCACGCTGCTCAAGTCAATGGGCGCCGACTACCTGCAGGGCTACCACTTCGCCAAGCCCATGCCGCGGGCGGAGTTCGACACCTGGTGCTTCGGCCGGCCCGCAGATCCGACGAACGAAAGCTAGCCTGTCGCGGCTGGCGTTTATTTTTCCAGCAGGGCGCGCTTGCCCGGTTTGCCGCGCCATTCATCCGCGTCCGGTGGCGGCGTCTTGCGCTCGATGATGGCGGGCCATTGCTTGGCCAGTTCGGCATTCAGCGCGATCATGTCGCGCTGATCAGCCGGCACGTCGTCCTCGGCAAAGATCGCCTCGGCCGGGCACTCCGGCACGCACAGGGTGCAGTCGATGCACTCCTCCGGATCGATGACGAGAAAGTTCGGCCCCTCGCGGAAGCAGTCGACCGGGCAGACGTCCACACAGTCGGTGTATTTGCACTTGATGCAGTTTTCAGTGACGACATAGGTCATCGCACGCTCCTCGTATTCATCCCCGCTCCCTTCGATGAAGTATAGCGGGCCGTCCTGCCCGGGCTGACTTTCAGCCCTTGTCGACGTAGGGGTTCTTGGTGATCTTGAACTGGATGCGCAGTGGCGTGCCCTGCAGCTTGAACGCCTCGACAAAGACATGCTCGAGGTAGCGCACAAAGGCGGGCGGCACATGCTCCAGTGCATTGCCGTGGATGACCACCACGGGCGGATTGCTGCCGCCCTGGTGGGCGTAGCGCAGCTTGGGCCGCACGTTGCCATGGCGTGGCGGCGCCTGCTTCTGCACGGCGTCGAGCAGCACCCGCGTGAGCTTCGGCGTCGTCAGCTTGACCATGGCGGCGGCATAGGCCTTGTCGACCGACTGCAGCACGCTCGCCACCCCCTGCCCCTTCAAGGCCGAGATGTAGTGCGTGCGGGCAAAGCCGAGGAAGTTGAGTTTCCGCTGGATATCCTGCTTGACCTGCTCGCGGCGATATTGATCGACGGCATCCCACTTGTTCACCGCCAGCACCAGCGCCCGGCCGGCCTCGATGCAGAATCCGGCGATATGCGCATCCTGGTCCGAAATGTCCTGGCTGGCATCGACCATGAGGACGACGACGTTGGCGGCCTCGATGGCCTGCAGGGTCTTGACCACCGAGAACTTCTCGATGGTTTCGAAGACCCGGCCCTTGCGGCGCAAGCCGGCGGTGTCGATCAGCGTGTAATGCTTGCCATTGCGCTCGAAGGGGGTCGCGACGGCGTCGCGCGTCGTGCCTGGCATGTCGAAGGCGATCATGCGCTCCTCGCCGAGCAGCGTGTTGATCAGCGTACTCTTGCCCACGTTCGGACGACCCACCACCGCGACGCGCGGTCCGGCTTCCGCATCCTCATCGGGTTCATCTTCGGGAAAGTCCGCGAGGACGAACTCGAGCAATTCGCGCACACCCTCGCCGTGCGCCGACGAGATGACGCGCGGTTCGCCACAGCCGAGCTCGTGGAATTCCGCCGCGACGACATCGCGATTCATGCCTTCGGCCTTGTTGACGACAAGATGCAGCGGCCGGCCCGAACGGCGCAGCCGCTCGGCAATCACCTTGTCTTGCGGCGTCAGTCCGTCGCGGCAGTCGACCAGGAACAGCAGGACATCGGCTTCGGCGATCGCCGCCTCGGCCTGGCGCGCCATTTCATGGACGATGCCTTCCTTCGCCTGCGGCTCGAAGCCACCGGTATCGACGACGAGGAAAGCCCGCTTGCCGAGCCGGCCATGGCCGTAGTGACGGTCGCGCGTCAGTCCCGGCTGGTCGGCCACCAGCGCGGCACGCGTTTTCGTCAGTCGGTTGAACAGCGTGGATTTGCCGACATTCGGTCGACCGACGAGAGCAAGCGTAGGTAGCATCTACTTGACTTGCAGCGCGACGACGCCACCGTTCTTCGTCTGCACCACCAGCATGTCGTCAGCCCCCTTGCGTCGCTGGGGGGCAGCGACGATGGCCGACCCGTCGGTGGCCTGGCGCCCGACGAAGGCACCGTCATCTTCCGACAGGAGGTGTACGTAGCCTTCAAAGTCAGCCACGGCGAGACGGCGTCCCAACGCGAGCGGGCGGCTCACCCCGCGCAGGGCGAGCTTGTCCTGCTTCCAGAGGCTGGCACCGGAATTGCGGTCGAAGGCCAGCACGGCACCCTTGTCATCCGTAACGTAGACGGCACGATTGCCGATATCGAGGCCAACGACGGAGGACACCTCGCGTGCCCATAGCTGCCGGCCGGTATCGACATCGAAGCAGGCGGCGCGCCCCTGATAGGCGACGGCACAGATGGCACCAGCCTCGACGACCGGGTCGCTGGCCACATCGGCGATGCGTTCCAGTTCGGTCGTGCCGTGCGGCAAGGCCACGGCCGACTCCCACAAGGCCGCACCGTTGTTGCGCGCCACGGCAACCAGCTTGCCGCCGGGAAAGCCGGCGTAGAGTGCCTTGTCGGTCAGCACGACGCCGACATTCGAGCGCAGGGCCAGGGTCGGCGTCGTGCGCTGATAGACCCAGCGCCGCTTGCCGTCCGCCGCATCGAAACCGAAGATCCGTGCATCGCCGCTGCGCACCGCGACCAGGTCGCCCTGCACGGCGGGGGCCGCGAGAACCTCGGAACTGGCGCGTGTCTGCCAGGCGGGCCGGCCATCCTCGGCATGGAAGGCAAGCACTTCGCCCTTGGGCGTACCGACGACCACCAGCTTGTCACTGGCGCCGACGCCACCCGAAATCACTTGCCCGGCGTTGATGCGCCAGACCTGCCGGCCGTTGTCGAGGCGCGCCAGCGCACCGTCGCGCGCCGCGACATACACTTGGTCACCCACGACGGCTGGCGTGAATACATGGTCCCCCGCCGTGCCGATGCTCGCCTGCCACAGGCGGGCGATTTCAGCGCGAGACTGGATGACCGGCAATTGCGCCGGCTTGGCCTTGGGCGCCGCCTTGCTGAACGGGTTGAGGGCGTCGACGGTGTTGCTGAGGGTCGAACAACCCGCGACAGCCAGCACCGCCCCGGCCAGCATGAATGTGTGCAGTCTCACGACGCGGCTCCGGTTGCATCACGCTTGGCCTGCAGAATGTCGCGATAGGGCCCGGGCGGCAGGCCTTCGGCCTTGCGACCGCTTTCCAGCGCCTTGATCGCCTCGTCGTAGGCGGTGCGTGCCTCGCCCCCCTTGCCCTGGGCAACGAGGATGTCGCCGCGCACTTCGAGATAGCGCGACATGAAATCCGGCGAGGGCGGCACGGCGAGCAGCTTGAGCGCCTCATCGTAGTTTTTCTCTTCGGTCAGTGCGATGGCCTGGCGCAACCGTGCGAGGTCGCGCGTACCCTGGTCCGTCGCGTGTTCCGCCGCCCAGCTGAACTGCGCCTGCGCCGACTTGGAATCGCCGGTTTCAAGCAGCACCTTGCCCGAGAGCATCGCGGCCATGCCGGCGTAGGCCGTGCCGGAGTATTTGTCGATGAGTTCGCCGGCCATCAAGCGCACGCGCTTGACGTCCTGCTGCATCAGCGCCTGCTGCAGGTTGCCGTAGAGCTGGGCCGCCTGCCCCGCCTGGCTGCGCTGCCACCATTGCCAGGCCTGCCAGCCGACCACGCCAACGGCGAGCGCGACGATCACCGCCGTAATCACCGTGCCGTGCATCTTCCACCAGGTTTTCAGTTCTTCTATCTGTTCCTGCTCTTCCAGATCATAGGTTGCCATGGTTCATTCCTCGCTAAATTCTTCATCCGCGCCGTACAGCCAGATACCGACACGATCAGCCAATTCTTCCAGCGGCACGCGCTGTTGTTCCGCCTCGACGCGCAGCGGTTTTATTGTCACCGCATTTGCCGCCGCCTCGTCCTCGCCGACGATCAGCGCCAGCTGCGCACCGGAAGCGTCGGCACGCTTGAACTGCGACTTGAAGCTGCCACCGCCCATGTGCGTAAACACGGCACAGCCGATGTCGCGCAGCATTTCCGCCGCCTTGAAGGCGTGCCGTTGCGCAGCTTCGCCCTGATGCACGACATAGATGTCGGGCACGGGCGTATCGATGCCCCCGCCTTGAGCCTCGAGCAGTGCCATCAGGCGCTCGATGCCCATCGCGAAACCACAGGCCGGCGCAGGCTTGCCGCCGAGCTGGGCCACCAGGCCATCGTAGCGGCCGCCGGCACAGACCGTGCCCTGCGCGCCCAGCGCCTCGGTGACCCACTCGAACACGGTCAGGTTGTAGTAGTCGAGGCCGCGCACCAAGCGCGGGTTGATGCGGTAGGGAATCGCCGCATCCTTCAACAGTTGCTGCACACCCTCGAAATGCTTGAGTGAATTGTCACCGAGATAGTCGATGAGCTTCGGCGCGGCTTCGACGATCGCCTGCAGTGCCGGATTCTTGGTGTCGAGGATGCGCAGCGGATTCGTATGCAGCCGCCGCTTCGCTTCCTCGTCGAGCTGATCCTGGTGCTTTTCGAGATAAGCAATCAGGTCAGCACGATGCTTGGCGCGTTCTTCGGCTTCGCCGAGCGAGTTGATCTCGAGCTTGATCCCTTCCAATCCGAGGTCATCCCACAACCGCGCGCACATGATGATCTGCTCGGCGTCGATGTCCGGACCGGGCAGGCCGAGCGCCTCGATGCCGACCTGGTGGAACTGGCGGTAGCGGCCCTTCTGGGGACGCTCGTGGCGGAACATCGGGCCGATGTACCAGAGCCGCTTTGGGCCATCGTAGAGGAGATTGTGCTGCAGCACGGCGCGCACGCAGGAGGCGGTGCCTTCGGGGCGCAGCGTCAGTTGCTCGCCATTGAGGCTGTCGGTGAAGGAATACATTTCCTTCTCGACGATATCGGTCACGGCACCGATGGCGCGCGCGAAGAGCGGTGTCGGTTCGACCAGCGGCATGCGGATCGGCCGGTAGCCGTAGGCGGACAACCAGTCGCGGATCAGTTCCTCGAAGGCTTCCCAACGCTCGGCGTCGGCGGGCAGGATGTCGTTCATCCCGCGGATGGCTTGCAATGTCTGACTCATGAATACTTGGCGTATTGCTTCTCGACGTAGGTGTCGATGATGTGGCGGAATTCAGCGGCGATATTTTCACCGCGCAGCGTGGTGATGCGTTCACCATCAGCGTAGACCGGCGCGACCGGTTCTTCGCCGGTACCGGGCAGCGAGATGCCGAGATTGGCGTGTTTGCTCTCGCCCGGGCCATTGACCACGCAGCCCATCACGGCCAAGGTCATGTCCTCGACGCCACGATGGTGCAGCTGCCACTCGGGCATTTTCGCCCGGACGTAGTTCTGGATGTCCTGCGCGAGTTCCTGGAACACGGTGCTGCTCGTCCGGCCGCAGCCGGGACAGGCGACCACCATCGGGACGAAGGCACGCAGGCCCATCGTCTGCAGGATTTCCTGCGCGACGATGACCTCACGCGTACGGTCGCCGCCAGGCTCGGGCGTCAGCGAAATTCGAATGGTGTCGCCGATACCTTCCTGCAACAGCACCGCCAGCGCCGCCGTCGAGGCGACGATGCCCTTGCTGCCCATGCCGGCCTCGGTGAGGCCGAGATGCAGCGGATAGTCGCTTTGCACCGACAGGTCGCGGTAGATGGCGATCAGGTCCTGCACGCCGCTGACCTTGCAGGAGAGGATGATGGCGTCGCCGGGCAGGCCGAGTTCCTCGGCGCGCGCGGCAGACTCGAGGGCGGAGGCGACCATCGCCTCACGCATCAGGCCGGTGGCGTCCTTTGGCTCCGGACGTTTTGCATTTTCGTCCATCAGGCGCGCGAGCAGGCTCTGGTCGAGGCTGCCCCAATTCACGCCGATGCGCACCGGCTTTCGGTATTTGCAGGCAATCTCGATCAGGCTGGCGAACTGTTCATCGCGCCTTGCGCCCTTGCCGACGTTGCCCGGGTTGATGCGCAGCTTGTCGAGCGCGGCAGCACACTCCGGGACTTCAGTCAGCAGCTTGTGGCCGTTGAAGTGGAAGTCACCCACCAGCGGCACGTCGATATTGAGTTGCGCGAGTCGTTCCTTGATCTTCGGTATGGCGGCGGCGGCTTCGCGGGTATTCACCGTGACGCGCACGATCTCCGATCCGGCGCGATACAACTCGGCCACCTGCTGCGCCGTATTGAAAACATCGGCCGTATCGGTGTTGGTCATGGATTGAATAACGACGGGGGCCGTCCCGCCAACGCTGACTTTGCCGACCATGACGCACCGTGTCGGCCGACGCACAGGAATACCCGTCGCGCCCATTATTCGAGGGTCAGCCGTGCCACTTCGGCACGCATGTAGGGCGCAAGTTCGACGGCCTTATCGCCATACGTGAGTTTCACCTTGCTGGCATTGCCGATAACGATCTCGAACGGTGGCTTGCCCGTCACGACGAGTTGGGTGCCGGACGGGTTTTCGCCACTGTGCAGCAACTGGCGGCTTGCATCGGTTACTTCGACCCATGCGCGCTCGGCAAACTCAAAGCGCAAGGACGGTACGGCGGCTTCGGCGGGCAGGCCTGCCGGCGGGGGCATCACGTTCTCGCCGGCAGGTGTAAGGGAGGCAGGCGCGGGTGGGGTGACCGCAGGGGTCGCCTGCAGGGCCGGTTCCTGCACCGGTGCCGGTTCGACCGGTCCTGGCTGCGCCGATGTCATCGTCGTGGTGACGGACTGCGTCGGACCAAAGAAGTGCCACAAGACGAGCAGCGACGTCGCCAGCAGCAATACGATGGCGACCGTCACGACAGGGGAAAACTCTCGCAGGCCCCGCGGCTGGCTGGCGATGCCCATGTTG
>CAZTWA010000011.1:4401-27550 GCA_964617225.1 uncultured Methyloversatilis sp. | reverse complement strand
TCACGCCAGCTTGAACTGCTCTCGCCCTGAAAGTCAGCCCTGGCAGGACGGCGCCTCACTGTTGCACGCTTTGAGCGCAAAGTTGCATATCGCAACAACCATTAATATGAGTAGTAACTATTTTATTATTAATCATATGCTTGCACATACGATCCGTTAGGCACGACTCCTGCGTATATAAGCGGTTTCGATCAAAGGAAATCGCCATGAAGCGTATGAAAAGAATGCTCAGCACCGTACTCCGCTCACTATCCGCCTTTATCCCGCTCGAATCGGGTGATATGCTTTCAGCCCACCGCAAGTCCCAAATGCTCAAAGGCAAGATGCATTCGCGTCTCGACAAGCACCTTACAAGCAAAATCGACCTCGCCAAAGCTGCGCAGCACGCTCGTCATCATCACCATCAGCATTCGCATCATTAAGGCCAACAGCCGCGCGCGGCTGTTGCAATAACCCCTTAAGCCAGTTGCATTCCGCAACATACGCTTGTAGCTGCAATTTGAATAATCAATTGTTATTCAATAGGTTATTTGAGTTTCTCGCCGTGGCATGACTTATGCGGGTAATCAGGTACCCCCTCACCTGACGGAGACCTCACATGCCACGCGTCATCAAGTCCTTCTTCCGCTCGGTCGCCGAATTGCTCGCCAGCGAGTCCGGCGAACTGCTCTCCGCACGCCGCAAGTCGCATCTGCTGCAGCACAAGATGTACGACCGCCTTGCGAGTAAAGCCGAACACAAAGACGCCCACTGATCAGGATAACTTCCCCCAACCGCTCTCCCCGGCGGCCGGTTTGTCTCTCCCGTTGAGAGAGCCTCAGCGGGTTTTTATTGCAGCGAGAATTCCCTGCATCAACGCGAGCGGCGTCGGCGGACAGCCCGGCACCCGCACATCGACAGGGATAACGTTCTCCACGGCACCGCAGGTTGCGTAGTTCGGGCCGAACAGTGCTCCGACTTCGCCGCAACCGCACCCGCAATCACCTACCGCAACGACCAGCTTGGGATCGGGCGTGCAATCGTAGGCAATCCTCAAGGCATTTTCCATGTTCTTCGTCACCGGGCCGGTGACCAGCAGCATGTCGGCATGGCGCGGGCTGGCGACGAACTTGATGCTGTGCCCCTCGATGTTGTAGTAGGGATTGTTGAGCGCGTGGATTTCCAGCTCGCAGGCATTGCACGAGCCGGCATCGACCTCACGGATCGTCAGCGCGCGGCCGAGAATCTTCAGCACCTCGTCCTGCAGGCGATCCATCTCGCGCTGCATGCCGCCTTCCGGCGGCGGTGCTTCGCTAACGATGCCGGTCTTGAAGATGCGCTTGAGCAGGCTGATCATATGTCCTGCCCCGAGTAGGAAAGATTGAACGACTTGTTGATGAGCGGGAAGTCCGGCACGATGTCCTTGAGCACGGCATGCTCGAGCGCCGGCCAGGCCTGCCACGATGGATCGTGGGGATGCATCCGTGCCAGCTGGCCGGCCGTATCAAGGCGAACACCGACCACCACCTCGCCGCGCCAGCCTTCGATCACGCCGACTCCGGTTCCGCCTGCGACAGGAGGAACCGTGCGACGCAGTTCCCCGGCCGGCATGCCCACAGCCAGTAGGCGCAACAGCCTCAGCGACTCGAACACTTCGTCGAAACGCACAGCCGCGCGCGCGGCCACATCGCCACGCTCATCGGTCGCGGGACGCACCCCGAGCGCCGCATAGGGCGGTGGCGGGGTATAGCCCTGGCGATAGACGCGGCCATCGAGAAGGACGCCGGTGGCGCGCACGGCCATGCCGGTCAGTGACAGTTCGCGCGCCAGGGCAGCATCGATGATGCCGGTCGTCAGGTAGCGATCCTGCAGTCCGGCATGTTCATCATAGATGTTGCGCAGCTCCCTGACCTCGCCCTCGACCGTGTCACACTGCGCGACGAGGGCCGTCAGTGCCGCGGCATCGAGGTCGCTGGCAACACCGCCGGGCACGATGCGATCCATCAGGAAGCGGTGGCCGAAAAGTTGTGCATTGAGGCGAACCCAGTCTTCCTTCAGGCGGAAAAACTGGCTGAGACCGAACGACAAGGCCGCATCGTTGCCGAGCATCGCCAAGTCGCCGAGGTGATTGGCCACACGCTCGCGCTCCAACATCAAGGCACGCAAGGCCAGGGCGCGGGGCGAAGGTTCAACGCCGCATGCCGCCTCGATGGCGGCAGCGTAAGCCCAGGCGAACGCACAGGTGCTATCGCCGGATACCCGGCCCACGAGTTTGCTTCCCGTGGCGATATCGGCGCCACTGCAGCGCTGTTCGATGCCCTTGTGCTGGTAGCCGAGACGCTGCTCGAGGCGCAAAACGCGTTCGCCGATCACGGAAAAGCGGAAATGGCCGGGCTCGATGATGCCGGCGTGGATCGGTCCCACCGGAATCTCGTGCACACCCTCGCCCGCCACCGGAACGAAAGCATAGTCGCTCGGTGCATTGCCGAACCCGGACGGGTCGCTGGCATCATGCCTTAGCGGATACCACTCAGCCGGCCAGGCCCCGTGGCGCAACCAGGGCCGCTGATCGCCGCCAAGCGTGGCAATGCCGACGAGGTCGCGCGTCGCACGTTGCATGCGGTTCGCGGCGGGGAAGATACCCGACAGGTCCGGGTAGGCAGGTGCATCCTCGGGCAGGTCGAGGCGCACCCAGGCATGCCCTTCGTTCAGGCCAAAGACGCAATCAATGCGGTATCCCTTCCCTTCGGTGCGGCAGTCCGAACCCCACAATGCCGCGATTCGGCCGCCCGCCAAATGGACGGCAGCGGCAAAATCCTTCAGTTCGTCGGGGTCGTTGGTTCGCCCACGCCAGACACGGGCACCGATCCCAGGCTGCAGCGTGAAGTCGATAGGTTCGTCGTCGAACAGGAACATGGCTAGCCGAGCATCCGCGAGGCTTCGCGGAACCAATGGGTGAGGTAGGGCGGGATGTACAGACCGAGCATCAACACAATGCCCAGATGGAGGAAAACCGGTGTAATTGCCGGTGCGTGCGGCAAGCGCTTCGCTTCGGTCTCACCGAAGACCATCGGTTGCACCTTGCCGAAGATCGAGGCAAAGGCAACGCCGAGCGCGAGCAACAGGATCGGTGTCGCCCACGGATAGTATTTCATCGCGTGGGTGAGGATCATGAACTCGCTGGCGAACACGCCGAACGGCGGTATGCCGAGGATCGCCAGCGTGCCCAGCATCAGGCCCCAGCCGATCAGGGGGTTGATGCGGATCAGGCCGCGAATGTCCGCCATCATCTGGGTGCCCGTTTTCTGCGCGGCATGGCCGACCGCGAAAAAGATCGCGGATTTGGTCAGGGAGTGCATGGTCATATGCAGCAGGCCGGCGAAGTTGGCGACCGGCCCGCCCATGCCAAAGGCGAAGGTGATCAGACCCATGTGCTCGATCGACGAATAGGCGAACATGCGCTTGACGTCCTTCTGCCGGGCAAGGAAGAAGGCAGCGACCAGCAGGGTGAACAGGCCGAAACCCATCATCAGGTTGCCGGCGAAACCACTTTCGATGGCGCCGTCGGCGAGCACCTTGCAGCGCAGGATGGCGTAAAGCGCAACGTTGAGCAGCAGTCCGGACAGCACCGCAGAGACCGGCGTCGGACCTTCGGCGTGGGCATCCGGCAGCCAGTTGTGAAGCGGGGCCAGGCCGACCTTGGTGCCATAGCCGACCAGCAGGAAAATGAAGGACAGCACCATGATGGACGGGTCCAGCTGGTCCTTGACGTCGACAAGGTGGGTCCAGAGCAATGCGGTGCCTGTCTCACCCAGCACGCGTTCGGCCGCGAAGTAGAGCAGTATGGTGCCGAACAACGCCTGCGCGATGCCGACACCGCAGAGAATGAAGTATTTCCAGGCCGCCTCGAGCGACGCCGGGGTGCGGTAGAGCGACACCAGCAGCACGGTGGTCAGCGTCGCGGCCTCCATCGCCACCCAGAGGATGCCCATGTTGTTGGTCGTCAGTGCCGCCAGCATGGTGAACATGAAGAGCTGGAACATGCTCTTGTAGAGCCGCAGGCGCGGCTTGGTCAGCTTGCCATGCTCGCGTTCGTTCTTCATGTAGGGGTCTGAGAATATGCTCGTGGTCATGCCGACAAAGGCGGTCAGCGTGACGAAAAACACGTTGAGTGAATCGATGAAGAAGTGTTCGCCGAAAGCAAAGCGCGGCCCGGAGGCGATGATCTCCATCGTCAGCAGGGCAGACGCGAGGAAGGTGCCGACACTGGCGAAGATGTTGAGGTGTGGCGCCCAGTCGCGCTCGCCCAGCACGCTCAGCAGGATGCCGGAGATCAGCGGGATCGCGAGTGTCAGTACGAAGACATCCATCAGTGTTCCTTGAGCTTTTCCATGTGATGGATATCGAGACTGTCGAACTGGTCACGGATCTGGAAGAAAAACACGCCCAGGATGATCACGCCGACCAGCACGTCGAGCGCGATGCCGAGTTCGACCACCATCGGCATGCCGTAGGTGGCGCTGGTCGCGGCGAGAAACAAGCCATTCTCCATCGCCAGGAACCCGACCACCTGGGTGATCGCCTTGCGCCGCGTGATCATCATCAGGAAGGCGAGCATTACCGTCGCCAGCGCGATGCCGAGCATGCCGCGCGCGATCGAGCTGGACAGGTTGGAAATCGGCAGCGCGACGTTGAAGGCGATGACGACCAGCACGATGCCGACCAGCATCGTTGTCGGGATGTTGATCAATGCCTCGACCTCGCTCTTGACTTGCAGCTTGCGGACCAGTCGATGCAGGATCCAGGGCAATAACAGGGTTTTGAGCATCAGGGTCAGGCCGGCCGAGTAGTAAAGGTGCGTCTGGCCGGTCTTGAGCGCCATGATGAGCGTCGACAGGAACAGGGTAAATCCCTGCAAGGCAAACAGGTCGATCAAGTGGATGACTCGGCGCTGCGCCAGCATGGCGAAGGCGAGCAGCAGGATCACCGCGGCGCAAAGGTTGATGAGTTGCCCCGAATAAGCCATCAGTCCGCTCATATGCGCGACTCCAGCAGCAGGTTCACCAACATGCCAAGCACCGCCAACAGGAAAGCCGTACCCAGGAACTCCGGCGCGCGAAAGATGCGCATCTTGGCGTTGATCGTCTCGATCAACGCAACGAGGAAGCCACCGATCGCCAGCTTGGCAAGGAGGATCGGAATGGCGGTCACGAGCGCCAGGATGTTGTCACGCTCGGCGATACCCCAGGGGAAGAACAGCGCGATACCCAGGCAGGAGTAGGCGTAGAGCTTGAGGCTCGATGCCCATTCGATCAGCGCAAGGTGGCGGCCGGAATATTCGAGGATCATCGCTTCGTGAATCATCGTCAGCTCGAGGTGTGTCGCCGGGTTATCCACCGGGACCCGCGCATTCTCGGCTAGGGACACCATGGTGAAGGCAATGCCGGCGAAGGCGATGCTTGGGTAAATGACGAACTCGCGATGCGCGAGCGTCTCGACAATGGTGGCAACCGATGTGGATTGGGCGATCAGTGCCACGGTGAAAATCACGATCAGCAGGGCCGGCTCGGCAAGGAAGCCGACCAGCATCTCGCGCCGGCCACCCAGGCTGCCGAAAGAGGTGCCGATATCCATGGCCGCCAGCGAAATGAAGACGCGCGCCAGACCGAAAACGCCGACCAGCGCCAGTGCATCCGCTGCCGGGGCCAGCGGCAGATCGGTCGACAGGCTCGGAATGATCGCGCTGGCGAGCATCATGCAGCCGAACAAGGCATAAGGGGCAAAACGGAACAGCGGCGATGCGCCATGCGCAAGCACGACATCCTTGTTGAACAGCTTGTGGAGCATGTGGTAGGGCTGCAGGAGCGGCGGCGCACTGCGGTTCTGCAGCCAGGCGCGGCACTGATTGACCCAGCCCGTCAACAATGGCGCAAGCGCCAGCGCAAAGAGGATGGCAAAGACCTGGCCGAAGAGCCCGGATACGGTCATGGCCTGGCCACCAGAATCAGCAGGATCAAGGTCAGGAAGCTGTACATCAGATAAACAGCGATGCGACCGCCCTGCAGGGTGGTCACGAGCGTGGAAATGCGTCCGGCAAGTCGCGCTACGGGCAAATAGAGCCAATACCAGAAATGATCCTCGACCTTCACCTCGAAATACGGTTGGCTGTCGCGTATGCTCGGGAAATGCCGATCCATGCGGAACATCGGCTCGAAGATGCGGCGGATCGGCTGCGAGAAGCCCTCGGCCGTATCCTGCGCCCGCGGTCCCTGGAAGTGGTAGCCACAATCCCATGCCGGAGTGCGCCGCAACCGGCCGTGATAAAGGCTTTTGACCACCCAGCCGCCCAACAGCAACGTCACCGCGATCACCGCCAGGAAGACCAGCGGCTCATAGCTGGCACGATCCGGCGAAATCGGCGCCAGCATCCACCAGCCCTGTTCGGCAACGCGTTCGGCCAGCCCCTTGCCCAGCAACTGTTGGGTGGCGGCATCCAGCCGCAGGATGACCGTGCCAGGCAGTACGCCAAGCAGCAATGTCATCAACGTCAGCAAAACGAGGCCCAGACGTTCCCATAGGCCGGCATCATGCGCATCCTTGAGCGCCGGTTCACGCATCTGGCCCAGGAAGATGATGCCGTAGAACTTGACCATGGCGAAGCCCGCCATCGCCGCAACGAGTACTACAGCCGCAGCGGCAACCGGCACCAGCATGTTGAGCCACGGATGGGGCAAGCCGGGAGAAAACAGGAACCCCTGCAGCAGCAGCCACTCGGAAATGAAACCGGACAATGGCGGCAGGCCAGCCCCGGCAAGCACCCCGACCAGCGCGAGCCACGCCACCCAAGGCATGCGATGAATCAGTCCGCCCAGTTTGCCGAGGCTGCGTTCCTTGGTCGCATGCAACACCGAGCCGGTGCAGAGGAACAGCAGGCTCTTGAATCCGGCATGCGCGATGCAGTGATAGAAGACCGCCGTCAGCGCCAGCGCTGCCAGTGCTTCCATGCGGTAGGCGTGGAATATCAGCGTCAGGCCGATGCCGACTGCGATCAAACCAATGTTCTCGATCGAAGAGTAAGCCAGCAATCGTTTCATGTCCGACTGCACTGTGGCATAGAGCACCCCGAACAGTGCGGTGAGCAATCCGACTGCGAGCGCGACGACGCCCCACCACCACAGCGGCGTTCCCACCAGATCAAAGCTCACGCGGAGCAAGCCGTAGATGGCCGTCTTCAGCATCACGCCGCTCATCAGGGCCGATACCGGCGAAGGTGCCGCCGGATGCGCCTCGGGCAACCAGACATGAACTGGCAACAAACCGGCCTTGGCTCCGAAACCGAAGAGTGCGAGCAGGAAGGCGGTTGACGCCCAGAACGGGGAAAGCTGCTGCGCACGCATGCCGGCAAAGCTGTAATCGCCCGTACCCGACGTCATCACGCCGAAGGACAACAATATGGCGATCGCGCCGATATGGGCAATCAGCAGATAGAGATAACCGGCACGGCGAATGGCTTCATGGCGGTGATCGGTGGTCACCAGGAAGAAGGACGACAAGGCCATGGTCTCCCACGCCACCATGAAGGCATAGGCGTCATCCGCCAGCAGCACCACCAGCATGCTGGCAAGAAAGATGTGGTACTCGAGGCAGAGCAGGCCCAGCGGTATGCCGTGATCGTGACGGAAATACCCGGCCGCATAGACGGAGATACCAGCGGAAACGATGCCGAGCAGCAGAATGAAAATTGCTGCCAGATTATCCAGACGCAAGTGGAACGGCAGGTTGGGCAGGCCGATCGCCAGCACCGCCGTCTGCGGTGCATCGCCAAGCGCAGCGATGGCCACCAGGCCGACAATTACGCCAACGACAGCGCCAAGCGGAAAGAGCAGCGAACTGATGAAGCGCTTATTGCGCGAGGGAAAAAGTCCAGCGAACCCGAGCAACAGCCACGCGCCAGTAGCGATGAGGAGAAGATCGATGTTCAGCAGGGATGGCATGGTTATTGTCGTTTTCCGGGACGGATTGTATCAATCCGTCTGCTTGCGTAGGGCATCGTCCTCCCCGGCATACTCGTCGCGTGCGTAGATGCGTTCCAGCGCTTGTTCGGCGTTGGAAAAGAACCGTTGGTCGCCGATCACCTCGCGCAGGCCGGTGGCCTGCATGACATCCAGCACCTGCTTCTTCAGCCCGGCGAACAGCATGACGACGCCGTTGGCATTGAGGCGCTCGACGAGGTGGTGGATAACTTCCTCGCCGGACGCGTCGATTTCGTTGATCGCATCGCCGACGACGAGCAGGTAGTGCGCCTTGGGATTGTCGGCCACGGCTTCGAGGATGGCGTCCTCGAAGTACGAGACGTTGGCGAAGTACAGCCGGCCGTCGAAGCGCACGGCGGTCACCACATCCGACGAAGGCAGGTTGTTGATCTTGGCGTCGCGCAGCGTGCCGTCATGGTAGCGCCCGAGGATCGCGACGCGCGGCGACATGGTGCGGTACAGGTAGAGGATGATGGCGAGCCCCGCGCCGATCATGATCCCTTTGTCGAGGTGGGGCGCGTAGACCAGGGTGGCCACGAAAGTCACCACGGCGGCGACGCCATCATGGCGGTTGGCCTGCCAGGCATGCTTGATTGCGCTGAAGTTGATGAGGCCGATCACCGCCATGATGATGACCGCCGCGAGGGCAGCCTGCGGCAGGTGGTAGAGCAACGGCGTGAGGAACAGCAGGGTGAGCAGCACGAACCCGGCCGTGATCACCGAGGACATGCCGGTCTTCGCCCCGGCATTCATGTTGACCGCCGAGCGCGAGAACGAGCCCGAGACCGGGAAGCCCTGCGTGAGGCTGCTGACAATGTTGGCGAGGCCCTGCCCCACCAGCTCCTGGTTCGGATCGATGCGCTGGCGCGTTTTCGCGGCGATCGCCTTGGCGATCGAGATCGCCTCCATGAAGCCGACAAGCGAGATGATGATGGCCGTCGACATCAGGGTACCGATGAGTTCCCAGGAGATCTGGGGCACGCCGAAGGACGGCAGGCCGGCGGGAATGTCGCCAACGACCTCGCCGCCGCCCGTGAGGCGGATCTCGCCCTTCACGATCCGCTTGATGCGCCACTTGTGGCCATCGGTGGCCAGGCCTTCGGGCAGCTCGTCCGGCAGGTAGAGCTTCGCCGGCGCCTCCCCCGTGGCCGGGACGCGCAGGAAGTGGACACGGTGCAAACCCTGCTCGCGTTCCTTGTTTTCCTTTTCCATGTTGGCGACCCCGAGCCGCATCAGCTCGAGCTGGTAATGCAAGTCGGCGATCTCGGCGTTGTCGCGATTCTTCTTCTGCTTATCGAGAGTGCGCAGTTCCGCCGACCGGTCCGTAATTTCCGCCATCATGTCGCGAATGTTGTCGTCGGCCACGACGTGGCCCGTGACCAGCGCCCGGATGCCCGGATTGACGATATCGTCAGGTTTGCCCTGCGCCTTCTGAGAAAAGCCCGTGAAATAACTCAGCAGGATGGTGACCACCACGGCCAGCAGCACGCCGGGCAGCTTGGGCGCCTTGCGCTTGACGACGAACATGATGGCGATCGCGACGAGCCCCATCGCCAGCGTCGGCCAATGGGCATCGCCGACCTGCTTGAACACCTCCCAGATGTCGCGGGCGAAAGACTCCGAACGGCCCATCGACACGCCCATCAGCTTGTTGACCTGCGACAGGCCGATGATCATGGCCGCCGCATTGGTGAAGCCGACGATGACAGGGTGCGAAAGGAAGTTCACCACCACGCCCAGCTTGAACAGGCCGAGGGCCAGCTGCACGATGCCCACCAGCAGGGCAAGCATGATGGCCAGCGCGACGAACTGGCCGGAGCCCGGTGTCGCGAGCGGTGCCAGCGACGACGCCGTCAGCAGTGAAGCCACCGCCACAGGCCCGGTGCCGAGCTGGTGCGACGACCCCCACAAAGCCGCCACCGCGACCGGCAGGAAGGCGGCGTACAGGCCGTAGTAGGCCGGCAGGCCGGCGAGCTGCGCATACGCCATCGACTGCGGAACCAGAACCAGCGCGACGGTCAGGCCGGCAATGAAATCGACCCTCAGGTTGGCGCCCTTGAGCGGAAACCAGTTGAGGAACGGGAAGAATGCCTTGGGTGACAGGATCGAGGCTAAATAACCGGACATAAATTGTGGAATTTTAGGTCAGAAGATAAAACCATAAGCAAACAGCGCACCCGCCAGCGCTTGCGGCACAAGTGTTTATTTTCACAGGATTTCCCACCGAAAGAGCAACAGAACGCGCGACGTTTCGCTGCATAATGCAACTCAACTATCCTGGCATCTTGTTGCGTTTTTAAATATACCTTTCTTCCGGTCGCTTGCGGAATACCCTGATCGGGTTGCACTCTCCCCGCCAAGTGTTGCATACTGCAACCATGCCGTCATTGCGCCGCAAGATCACCGTCGGATACTCGATCATCGCCGTACTGGTGGTGAGCCTGTCGTTGTTTTCCATTTTTGAACTGCGCCTGATGGAGCAGCGCATCGCCGCCGGCAAGGGAATCGGGGAGTTTTTCGATACCGCGCTCGAAATCCGGCGCTTCGAGAAAAACTACTTCCTCTACCACCAAAGGGCCGATCTGGCCGAGAACAGCACCTATGTGGCGCGCGGCAAAGCGCTGCTGCAAGCGCACGCGAAGCAGTTCGAAACCCTGGCGGGACCCGCTCGCTTCGCCCGCCTGGCCGGCGATCTCGAGACCTATGGGCAACTGATGTCCGCTTATGGCCAAAACCAACCCGACCGACCCGTAGCGGAGGACATCCGACGTGTCGGCAAGGACATCATCACGTTCGCCGAAGAGCTGGCCGGCACGGAGCGTACCGCCCTGCAAGCAATGCTCGACCGGCACCGGTACCTGCTGATCGCCTCGGTCATCACGGTCGGCATCCTCGTGATCGCCATCGGGCAGATCCTCACGCGGCGCGTCGGGCGACCGCTCAAGGAAATGGAAGACAACATGGAAGCGGTCGCCGCCGGCCGGCTGACCCATCTCGAGATGAAAGCGGAAGATCGCGAGATCGCCTCGCTGACGCAGGCGTTCAACCATGTGATCAATGAACTCGAAGTTCGGCAAGGCCAGTTGGTGCGCTCCGAGAAACTCGCCGCGCTAGGCACGATGCTCTCCGGCGTGGCGCACGAGTTGAACAACCCCTTGTCGAACATCGGCACTTCCACCCAGATCCTCGCCGAGGAAGTCAGCGCTGAAGGGACGGCATTCCAGAAGGAACTGGTCGAGCAGATCGACAGCGAAACCTGGCGCGCGCGGCATATCGTCCGCTCGCTGCTCGACTATGCGCGCGACCGCGATTTCAAGCGCGAACCGGTCGTACTCGCCGCCCTCGTGGATGAAACCCTGCGCCTGATGCGGGGACGCATCGCAGACCAGGCGCGCGTCGATGTGGCCATCCCCGGCGACCTGGCAGTGTCCGGTGACCGGCAGCGCCTGCAGCAAGTGCTCATCAACCTGCTCAGCAATGCCCTGGCGGCGCTGGGCCCCCAGGGCACCATCCGTATCGCGGCCGGCCAGGTTAGCGCCCGATGCGAATGCGGCAAGCTGGTCTTCGGTGCGTGCCCCGGCCAGGCGAACAGTGTCGAGATCACCCTGAGCGACAACGGCGCGGGGATTCCGGCCGACGTGCTGCCGCGCATTTTCGACCCCTTCTTCACCACGAAGGAGGTCGGCCAGGGGGTTGGCCTCGGACTGTTCATCGTCTTCGAGATCATCGAGGAGCATGGCGGCTGCATTGCCGTCGACAGTGCAATTGGCAAAGGCACGACATTCCGCATCCGCCTGCCGCTGGAGAAACAATAATGGTCCCCCACGCTCGCAGAATCGGCTCGCTGCCCCCCACAGGGGGGCGCATGTCTCCTTGGGACAACCCTACGGAGACATCATGACCAAGGGAAGACTACTGATTGTCGACGACGAGAAGGTCGCCGTCCGCAACCTCGAACACGTCATGAAAAAGGAAGGCTACGAGGTGGTCGCCACGCAAAGCGGCAGCAACGCCATCGCCCACCTCGACGCGAAGCCTTTCGACGTCGTGCTGACGGACCTGCGCATGGAGAAGGTCGATGGCATGCAGATCCTGAAGCGCTGCCGCGAAACCAGCCCGGATACCGAAGTCATCGTCATCACCGGCTTCGCGTCGCTCGAATCGGCGGTCGAGGCCATGAAGCATGGCGCCTACTACTACATCGCCAAGCCGTTCCGCCTTGACGAGGTGCGCAAGGTCGTTGCCGAGGCCATCGAGAAGATCCGCCTGCGCCGCGAAAACCGTCTGCTGCGCGAACAGGTGGACAGCTTCCAGGGCAAGGTACGCATCATCACGCAGGATGGCGAGATGCAGCGGCTGATGGACATGGCGCGCCAGGTCGCACCGACCGACTGCAACGTGCTCATCACGGGCGAGTCCGGTACCGGCAAGGAGCTCTTCGCCCACTACCTGCACCACCACAGCGACCGCAGCGCGGGCCCCTTCCTGGCCATCAACTGCGGCGCCTTCAACGAGGACCTGCTGGCCAACGAACTGTTCGGCCACGTCAAGGGCGCCTTCACGGGCGCGCTTGCCGAGAAAAAGGGTCTGCTCGCCGCCGCCAATGGCGGCACGCTGTTCCTCGACGAGATCACCGAGACGTCGCCAGCCATGCAGATCAAGTTGCTGCGGGTCATTCAGGAACGGGAGGTGCTGCCGCTGGGCGCCACCGCGCCAGCGAAGGTGGATGTGCGCTTCGTCGCCGCCACCAACCGCAACCTCGAAGAAATGATGAAGAACGGTGAGTTCCGGCAGGATTTGTGGTTCCGCCTCAATGTCGTCAACCTGCACATCCCCCCGCTGGCGCAACGCCGCGAGGACATCCCGCTGCTGGCCTACCATTTCCTCGCCAAATGCGCGGCGCGCATGAACAAGCCGGTCCGGGAAGTTTCCGCCGAGGCCCTGAGCATCCTCAAGGCCTACGACTTTCCCGGCAACGTGCGCGAACTGGAGAACATCATCGAACGCAGCGTCGCCATCGCCACCGGCGACACCATCGAGACCGCCTATCTGCCCGACGCCCTGCGCGAACTGTCCATCCGCACCTTCCGCAAAAAGGAAGGCCGCCTGCCCTCGCTGGAAGAGCAGGAGCGGGATTACATCCTCTGGGTGCTGCAGGAGGCCGGCAACAATCAGACCCTCGCCGCGCAGATCCTGGGCATCGACCGCGTCTCGCTGTGGCGCAAGTTGAAGCGCTTTGAGCTCGAAAACAACTGACAGGACACTAACAAAATAGGTTGCAGTGATGGTTGCATAACGCAACTTGTTTTCCGTGAACCCCCCTGAAGAAGATAAGATATTGCTTCAATAACGCGCGCTTAGTCCGGCATAAGCCCATTAGTTCAAAAAATAAGCTTCAGCAGACGGCATTGCGCGCCAGATCAAGAGGGGATTGATGTTCACGAACACGCTGCTGCTGCGCCTATTTCCATTCCTGTCCTGGTTTCCCGTCAACTCCGCCATTCTGCGCGGTGACCTGGTTGCCGGCATCGTCGGCGCACTGGTGCTGGTGCCCAAGGCGATGGCCTATGCGCAATTGTCCGGCCTGCCGGTCTATTTCGGCCTCTATACCGCCTTCATCCCCGCCATCCTGGGTGCCCTGTGGGGTTCCTCCCGGCAACTGCTGACCGGCCCTGTCGCCATCATCTCGCTGATGACCGCCGCGGCGGTCGCGCCGCTGGCCGTGCCGATGAGCGAGGAATACATCGGCCTCGCGCTGCTGCTCTCCTTGCTGGTCGGACTGATCCTCTTCGTGATGGGCACCTTCAAGCTGGGCACCATCGTCAACTTCGTTTCCCACCCGGTCATCCTCGGCTTCATCAACGCCGCCGCGATCATCATCGCCCTTTCCCAACTCGACCTGCTGCTCGGCATCCCGAAGGGGCGCAGCAATTCCTTCCTCAAGGACATCTGGGAAATGCTCAGCTACCTGCCGCAGACCCACCTGCCCACCCTGGCCATGTCGGCCTTTGCGCTGGCACTGATGCTCATCTTCAAGAAGATCAAGGCGCTCGCCAAGCCCAGCGTGTTGATCGTCGTGGTCGTCACCACCCTGATCAGTTACCTTGCGGGCTATGCCCACAACGCCAAGGGCAAACCCGGGGACATCGCCAACGAAGCAATTCATGCGTTGGTCATGGGACACGTCGTCGCCGACGACAATATCCGTGACATGTCCGTCGACATCGCCACCAAGTCTGCCGAACTGCGCACGCTCGAAGAGGACGACACAGCCGCCATCGCGGACCTGAACTACCAGCTCGACCTGATGCGGCTCGCCGTCTCGAACATGGAGCAGGACAACAAGGAGCGCATGCAGCAGCTCAACCGGATCAACCTGGCCCGGGCCAAGGTACCGGAAGACCAGCCGGCGAAAATCTACCTGGCCGGGGAAGTGCCGGAAGGTGTCGAGACGGATGGGCGCAAGTGGCACATCAAGAAGATCGAGAATGGCCACCTGAAGCTCGTGGGTGGCGGCGACGTGGTTGGCACAATTCCCGCCGGATTGCCCAGCCTGCGCATACCGGGCCTGAGCTTCGATGCCATCGTTTCACTGCTTTCCGCGGCGCTGATCATCGCGCTCGTCGGCTTCATGGAAACCATCTCGATGGCCAAGGCGCTGGCGGCCCAGACCAAGCAGCGCCTCGATCCCAACCAGGAACTGATCGGCCAGGGACTGGCCAACATGGGCGGCGCCTTCTTCCAGTCCTATCCCTCCTGCGGCTCTTTCACCGGGTCGGCGATCAACCTGCAGGCGGGCGCCAAGACCGGCTTGGCTTCGACGTTCAACGGCATCTTCGTCGCCGTTACTCTGCTGTTCCTGACGCCGCTGCTGTATTACCTGCCGAAGGCGGTGCTGGCGGTGATCATCCTGCTGGCGGTGGTCGGCCTGATCACCCCGGGAGCGATCAAACACACGTGGATGGCCAGCCGCAAGGACGGGGCGACGGCGCTGATCACCTTCTTCGCCACGCTGATTTTCGCCCCCCACCTCGACAAGGGCATCATGATCGGCGCGGTCCTGGCCATCGTGATGTATCTCTACGAGACGATGCAGCCACGCGTCGCCATCCTCGGTCGCTACCACGACGGCACCCTGCGCGACGCGAAGATCAACAACCTGCCGTCATCCGACGTGGTCACCGCCATCCGTTTCGACGGCCGGCTTTATTTCGCCAATGTCTCCTACTTCGAGGAGGCCGTGCTCAACGCGGTCGCCGACAACCCGGAAGCGCCGTACGTGCTGATCGTCGGCGATGCCATCAACGGCATCGACGCCTCGGGCGAGGAAGTCATCCACCATCTCGTCGAACGACTCAACGAGAACGGTGTCGTCGTGCTCTTCTCCGGACTCAAGAAGCAGGTCCATGACGTCATGCGCGCCACGGGTCTGCGCGACCTCATTGGCGAGAGGCGCTTCTTCGCCACCGCCGAGGAAGCCCTGGAAGCCATCTACGCCCGCGACGAGTACGCGGGTGAAGACGATGCGCTGCGACTGCCCCAGCGCAAGGAAGCGCTGGCAGCCACCCCGCTCCACGATTGAAGTTCAATTAACGGAGGTCTTCCCATGTCCATATCCGGTATCGTTCGCGACCTGATGGTGCCGCTGGACAACTTTCCCCATGTCAAGGGCAAGGCCAGCCTGCGCGATGCCTTCGCCAAGCTGCACGCAGCCAGCGGCTCGTCCGAACTGTTCCGCAACATCCTGGTGCTCGACGAGAAGGACCGGCTGATCGGCACGCTCGGCCTCAAGAACGTCCTGCGCGCCATGCTGCCGGACTACCTGCGGCACGACTCGTCGCACTTCCAGGGCGCCAACCAGGACATCACGGCGCTCTCCGTGCTCTGGCAGGAGGACTGCGCGGAGAACTGCCGCCAGGCGAACAAGATTCTGGCCAAGGATCATGTCTCCCCGATTACCGTGACCGTCGGCGCCGACGAACCGCTGAGCAAGGCGGCCTTCCTCTTCGCCACGTCCCAGGTCAATGTCCTGCCGGTCGTCGCGGGCAAGCAGCTGATCGGGGTCATCCGCCTGGTGGATGTCTTCGATGAAATCGTCATCGAAGTCCTGAGCGAGAGGTGCGCCGCATGAGCGAGGTTGCCCAACTCGAAGCCACGGCGCCGTCATTCGACTGGAAGAAGTGGGCCGCCCTGCTGGGCGGCCTGGCGATCTTCTTCCTGATCTACTTTTCACCACCCTGGGGAGATGCGATCGACCCGGGCGGCAAGGCCTTCACCCTGTCCCCGGAAGGCAAGGCCGCCATCGGCCTGTTCCTGATGGCGGGCATCTGGTGGGTGTTCGAGGTGATTCCGATTGGCGTCACCGCGATCGCCATCGGCGTGTTCCAGGCCCTGTTCCTGATCCGCCCGGCCAAGGAGGCCTTCCGCGACTTCATGGACCCGTCGGTGATGTTCATCTTCGGCTCGATGATCGTTGGCATGGCCTTTACCAAGTCGGGACTGACCAAGCGCATCGCCTACAAGATGCTCGCGATCGTCGGCGAGAACACGCGCACCATCCTGCTCGGCTGCCTCGTCGTCACGGCCGCGCTCGCCCACCTGATGGCGCACACCGCCGTGGCGGCGACGATGTTCCCGATCCTGCTCGCCGTGCTGGCCCTCTACAAGGAGGACCAGGGCGCCTCGCGCTTCGGCAAGAGCCTGTTCATGGGCATGGCCTGGGCAGCCGGTGCGGGCAGCATCATCACGTTCCTCGGGGCCGCACGCGGTCCCGCCGCTGCGGCGATGTTTACCGAATTCACCGGCCGGCAGGTCAGCTTCTTCGAACTCCCCCTCTACATGGCGATCATCGGCTGGGGCATGGTGTTCGTGATCTGGCTCTACCTCTCGATCGTCTTCAAGCCTTCCAAGGCGACGATTCCCGGCCTGCGCGAGAAAGTCGCCAAGTTGTCGCGCAGCCTCGGTCCGATCAGCAAGAACGAGATTTTCGTGCTGGTCTGCGTCGCGCTCGTCGTGCTGCTCATGGCGATGCAGTCGGCCGTGCCGGCGCTGAAGTCCATCGACCGCGCCGCGCTGATGCTGACCTCGACCCTGCTGTTCTTTATCTTCGGCGTGCTCAAGGTGCAGGATCTCGAAGAGCTGCCGTGGAACATCATCCTGCTGTTCTCCGGCGCGATGAGCATCGGCTTCTGCCTCTGGAAGACCGGCGCGGCCGAATGGATGGCGGTTTCCTGGCTCGGCGCGCTCCAGGATGCGCACTGGTGGGTCTTCGTCATGGGCATTTCCGCCTTCGTGCTGGCGATGACCAACTTCATCATGAACGTCGCCGCCATTGCCATCGCGCTGCCGGTTTCGCTGGTCATCGCCCGCTATCTCGGCGTCGCGCCCGACGTGATCTTCTACGCGTCGCTGGTCACCGCCGGCATGCCCTTCGTGCTGCTGATCGGCGCTGCACCCAATGCAATCGCCTACGAATCCAAGCAGTTCACGCCGGGCGAGTTCTTCAAGCACGGCCTGGTCATGAGCCTCATCCTGCTCGTGGTGCTGGGCATCGCGCTGGTCACGATCTGGCCTTTATTTGGCATGCCCGTGCTCGCCAAGTAGGTCCGCGGGAAAGTCAGCGCTGGCAGGACGGCACAGCCGTCCTGCCGCATCGGCGTAGAATAAGCAGAAACTAATAGTCCGCTCGCCGTTTCCGTCGGAAACCCGCTGTCGGCAGTTTCTGCATTCATGAACCACGCCTCCCTCACGCTCCGCAAGCTGTTTCCCTTTCTGCTCTGGTGGCCGATGGTCAGCAAGCGCACCGTCCGCGACGACCTCGTCGCCGGATTCACCGGTGCGCTGATCGTCCTGCCGCAGGGCGTCGCCTTCGCCACGATCGCCGGCCTGCCGCCGCAATACGGCCTCTACGCCGCGATGGTGCCCGCGATCATCGCGGCGCTGTTCGGCTCGAGCCTCCACCTCGTCTCGGGACCGACCACCGCGATCTCGATCGCCGTCTTCGCCGCCCTCTCCCACCAGGCGGACCCGGGCTCGCCGCAATACATCCAACTTGTGCTGACGCTGACCTTCCTCGTCGGCGTGTTCCAGTTGATCCTGGGTCTCGCGCGCATGGGCGCGCTGGTGAACTTCATCTCGCACACGGTCGTGATCGGCTTCACCGCCGGCGCGGCAATCCTCATTGCTGCCAGCCAGGTCAAGAACTTCTTCGGCATCGCCATCCCGCGCGGCACGCCGTTCTACGAGATCGTGCATCAACTGGTCGCGCAAATCGACGACGTCAATCCCTGGGTGCTCGCCGTCAGCCTCGTCACCCTCGCTACCGGCATCCTGACCCGGCGCTACGCCAAGAAGATCCCCTACATGATCGCGGCGATGATCGTCGGCAGCCTGTTCGCCGAGGCGCTGGTGCTCTGGCAGGGCCAGGCCGCGACCGGTATCAAGACGGTGGGCGCCTTGCCCGCGCACCTGCCCCCGTTCTCGATGCCCGACTTCTCCCTCCAATCCCTGCGCCACACGATCGGACCCGCGCTGGTCATCACCATGCTGGCGCTGACGGAAGCCGTCTCGATCGGCAAGGCCATCGCCGTCCGCTCCGAGCAGCGCATCGACGGCAACCAGGAGTTCGTCGGCCAGGGCCTCTCGAACATCATCGGCAGTTTCTTCTCGGGCTACGCGTCTTCGGGTTCCTTCA
This sequence comes from uncultured Methyloversatilis sp., assembly GCA_964617225.1. Lineage (GTDB taxonomy): Bacteria > Pseudomonadota > Gammaproteobacteria > Burkholderiales > Rhodocyclaceae > Sulfuricystis. Next base: position 8,845 of record CAZTWA010000011.1, on the reverse strand, counting down.
ACCGCAGTGGCGTGAATTTCGAGGCCGGTGCCCGGACGCCACTGTCCTCGGTCTTCGCCTCGGTTTTCCTCGTGATCGTGCTGCTCGCGGTCGCCCCCCTCGCCGCCTTCCTGCCCAATGCCGCGATGGCGGGCATCCTGTTCCTGGTCGCCTGGGGCCTGATCGACTTCCATCACATCAAGCACATCTGGCACACGAGCAAGATCGAGTCGGCGATCCTGGCGACGACGCTCATCGGCACCCTCATCAACCTCGAGGCCGGCATCTTCCTGGGCGTGTTCCTCTCACTAATCGTCTTCCTCTACCGCACCTCCAAACCCGAGATCGTACCCGTCGTGCCGGCACCCGAGGAAGGCGCCTACCACTTCGTGCGCGCCAAGGGCCGTCCGGAGTGCCCGCAACTGCGCATCGTGCGTATCAACGGCTCGATCTACTTCGGTGCCGCGAGCTACGTGCAATCGGCCCTGCAGCAGATCGACGAGGACAACCCCCACCAGAAGTCCGTGCTGATCAATGCCGCCAGCCTCGTCCGCATCGACATTGCCGGGGGCGAGATTCTCGCGCAGGAAGCACGCCGCCGCCGGCGCCTCGGCGGGGGGCTGTATTTCTACCGGCTCAGCGGTTCCAATTACGAGTTCCTGCGCCAGGGCGGCTATACCCATGACATCGGCGAAGGTGCCTTCTTCCCGGTCATGACCGACGTCACGCGCGCCCTGTACTGGACGCTCAATCCGGACATCTGCCGCAACTGCAAGACGCGCATCTTCAAGGAATGCAACAAAGGCCTTCTGCCCGACGGCTTCCGTCGCGAGCGGCTGCTGTTCGCCACCGACGGCACCGAGTTCAGTAATGCCCCGGCCGATGTGGCGATTGCCTTGGCCAAGGGCTTCGGCGTGACGCTCGACATCATGACGGCCGTCGAGTCAGAGGCCGAGAACGAGATCGCCAAGGTGCGGCTGACGCAGGTCGAGCGCAAGGCGCTGATCGCCGGCGTGGACAGCGAGCAGATCGTCCGCTACGGCAAGCATCCGGTTCAGGCAGTCGTGGCCGCCGCCGCAGAAGCGGACAGCCACTTGCTCGTCATCGGCCGGCGCCCGCCGCGCGGCGACATGAAAGAACGTCTCGTCGGCGACAACGCGCTGCAGATCATCGTTGGGTCGCCCTGTCACGTCCTGATCGCCAACTGGCCATCGCAACCCTGCCAGAAGCGCATCCTCATGGCCAGCGACGGTTCGCGCATCAGCGAAACGATGACCGAAGTGACTGCGGAGATCGCCAAGGCGCTGCACCTGCCGGTCACCGTGCTCGCGGCCGTTCCGCCGGGCGGCAACCGCGCAAAGGCGGAGGAAGACGTCGCCGAGAAAATTGGCCTGTTGAAAATCGAAGGCATCGACTGCACGCCACTGATTGTCGAGAACACACCCGAGCGGGCGATCATCGACAGTGCGGATGGAATCGGTGCGGATCTGGTGGTCATCGGCAACGACCAGCGCAAGGGCTTGTCGCGCAAGCTCGTCGGCCAGACCACCGACCGCATCGTCGGCGGACTGAAATGCGCGGTGCTGGTCGTCAAGCGCCCGCCCGAACCCGATGCCCTCGTGGCGGCCGTACGCAATCAGGCGTAAGCGGATTCGCTTACACTTGGCGTCTTACTCAATGCCGTCCCGCCAGGGCTGACTGTTGACATGGGCTACCGACTCTCGAAAATCTATACCCGCACCGGCGACGCCGGCACCACCGGCCTCGGCGACGGTTCGCGCGTCGGCAAGGACGCGCCGCGCATTGCCGCGCTCGGTGACGTCGATGAACTGAATGCCGTGATCGGCCTGCTGCTCTGCGAGCCCCTGCCGACGGAAGTGCATGCGCTGCTCACCGGCGTGCAGCATGATCTCTTCGACCTCGGCGGCGAACTCTCGGTGCCCGGCGGCCAGTTCCTCAAGGCGACGCAGCCGGCCAGGCTGGAAACGGCGATCGATCGCTTCAATGGCGAACTGGCCCCGCTCAAGGAATTCATTCTGCCCGGCGGCACGCGTGCCGCCGCACTGACGCATCACGCCCGCACGATCTGCCGCCGCGCCGAACGCGCGGTCGTGGCGCTCGCACACAATGAAGCCGTCTCGGAACCGGCGCGCCAGTATCTCAACCGCTTATCGGATCTGCTGTTCGTGCTGGCGCGCTGGCTCAACAAGCACGCCGGCCACGGCGACGTGCTTTGGCAGAAGGGCGTCAACGCCTGAGCCCACCCCGAAAAACTCGGGGCGGCCCTGCGTGTTTCTTGAGAGCTTCAGTGGCTCTTCAGCACCAGCCCGAAGCCTTCCATCAGCTTCATGATCGCGTAGCCCCACCAGACGGTATAGATCACGTAGAACGCCAGCAGGCCCAGCATCTCGGTGACCATGTTGGAGACTTGTTCAGACTCGATGCCGAAATAATTGTGGGCCGGTTCGATGCCCTTTTTCATCACCTCGGTCACCGCCTTGGCTTCGGGCACGCGCTTCTCCAGCTTGAGCGACTTGTCGAGCCGACTCATCATCTTCCACCAGTTCGCCAGCACCACGCGGGCCGGCTGGCCATAGCGCTGCTGCAGCGCGCCCTCGTCGTTGCGGAAGCCGGCCTCCGCATCCTGCAGAACAACCGTCAACATCTTGCCGATGTCACCACCCAGTTGCACCACCTGACCAGTGGCTGTCGCCGCCAGCCCGGCCGCGGCAAATTGCGCGGCGGCCGCTTCGGCCTCCGGCGCAGATTTGAGCGACAGCTCGAGCTTGAAGCTCTTGCCGGCCATCGCCTCGGCGTGTTTCTGGATCTTCGGCAGGAAATAGGACGAGCCCTTCGACAGGCGGTTGAACATGTCGTCGGCGTACTGCAGGCCATTGCGGCCGTCGCCGAACACCGGCGCGAAGATCAGCAGCAGCACGCAGCTGAAGCTGATCGTGAGGAGCATGCCGGTGATGAAGGAGGGGCGGTTGCGGATCAGCATGTCAATCCTCCCAGCGCAGGGCGCGCATGTTGCCGAAGAACTTGGCAAACACCCAGAAGCCGAACACCGCGACAATCGCCCAGAACAGGATGTTGCCGACGAACTCGATGCCGCTCACCAGCGCCATCGGCAGGTCGATGTATTCGAGCTCGACGAACTTTTTCGGCAGCACGGTCACGCGGTTGATGAAACCGGCGATGATGGTGATCGCATAGAAGCCGCGGATCTGGTGGCAGTCGACCACGGTGGTGGTCAGCGCGCCGACCTGGATGCCGACCAGCGAGCCGACCAGCATGCCCATCGCCAGCGTGTAAAAGACATAGCCGTGGATCGCATACTGCGAAATCGAAGCGATGCCGGCGGTGAAGATGATCTGCAGGATGTCGGTGCCGACCGTGGTTGCGCCCGAAACGCCGAAGACGTAAACGAACATCGGGAAAGTAACGAAGCCGCCGCCGACGCCGAGGATCGCGGCGAGGATGCCGACGATCAGGCCGCCGATGGCGACGAACACCCCGGAAATGCGCTTTGGCGCGCCCATGCGCCGGTCGAAGGTGATCATCGGCGGCAGGTTGATCTTTTGCAGGAAGGTGACTTCACCCGCCTGGCAGTGGGGATCGTTGCCTTCGGCCTTGGCCAGCGTTCCTGCCTTGTACGCCTTCCAGTATTCCAGACCGGCGTAAAAACCGAGGAAGCCCAACAGCACGGCATACATCACGCTGATGAACATTTCGGAGAGCAGCGGGTCGGCATCGTAGAGGCTGCGGTTGATCGTGCCGCCGATGAAGGTGCCGGCCGCCGAACCGATCAGGAAGGCGATCGCCAGCTTGACCGAAACGTTGCCGAGGCGATTGTGCAGGGCGGTGCCCATGATCGCCTTGGCGAAGATGTGGAAGACGTCGGTGCCGACCGCCATGATGCCCTTGACACCCACCGCCATCAGCGCCGGCGTGATGATGAAGCCGCCCCCGGCGCCGATCGTGCCGGTGATCAGTCCCGCCGCAAGGCCGATGCCGATCGAGACGAGGAAGATTTCGGTGGAGTAGAACGAGGGCGCGTAGGTGGATTTGCCGCCGAGCATCGGGGTGCCGGCCGCTTCGGCCAGCGACACCACGATGATGGGGATCAGCAACAGGCCGATCAGCAACAACTTGCGCCGGTTGCGGATGATGTCCCGCGACACTTCGAGGTCCCAGCGTGCGTACGCCATCGACCCCGCCATGAGGAAATCGTATAGCTGCTTGCCCATTCCAACTCCCTGTGTTGTTGGTGTTGTGTTGAAAATATGGTGCGAGCTAATTGCTGGCTATTGGGCAGGCAATCCTGCCTGGCTGGACAGATCCGGCGCTGAGTGCGGGCTGCGTTCGCTTTGGATTCTCCGGGTCATTCTAGTAGTCTTTCCCGGGTTGTCTACTGCAGTGGACGCTAGGCGCCTACGTAGTTTTACTGAGGTAGTTTTACTGA
>CAZTWA010000011.1:0-4301 GCA_964617225.1 uncultured Methyloversatilis sp. | reverse complement strand
TCCAGGCACTTCATCAGTTCGCCGCTCACGGCCCGCAGGCGCTGGTTGAGCAGCATCAGCAGTTCCATGAGGATCTTGACGCCGATCTTCGCCTCCTCGGCCACCAGCCGGGTCAAGGCATCCCGGTCGAGCACCGCGAACATGGTCGGCGCCAGCGTGACGCAACTGGCAAAGCGCGGCTCGCCGTCGATCAGCGACATCTCGCCGAGCGTCTTGCCGGGACCATCGACGGCCAGCCGTTGCGGCAGGCCCTGACGATCGCGCTTGAGGATCTCGACGCTGCCTTCGAGCAGCAGCAACATGCAGTCACCGGGCTCCTCCTCGCGGATGATTTCGACGCCGATGTCCGCACGGTAGCAGCGCATGTACACCGCCAGGTGTTCGATCTCGGCACGGTCGAAATCTTCGAACAGCCGGATGTGCTCGATGATCTCCATGATGCGATCGACGTGGGTGGTCGCATTGCCCAGCAATTGCAGGTTGGCGAACGGATCGGCGGGGTTGGGGCTATTCATGGCAGCGGTCGGGCCGGTGAGATGCGGCATTCTAGCCGGCGAGCAGCCAGATGACCAAGCAAAGCCAAAGCCCGAATACACCCATTAAATGGGGGTCGCTCAGCAATTCACGCGCCGGATCGCCCCCGCCGCCGGCCCGATGCAGGCGATACAGGTAGCGCAACAGGCCGTAGAGCACGCAGGGCACGGTGGCGATCAGCCAGGGCGTACCGTGCAGGGTGATGGTTTCCTCGCTCACGGTGTAGAGGCTGTAGGCGATCACCGTCGCCCCGCCCGACAGCGTGATGAACTGGTCCAGCATCGGCGCCGAGTACTGGTCGAGGACGCGCCGGTGCGGCTTGCCCGCCTCCGCCGGCACATCGACCTCGGCGCGGCGCTTGGCAAAGCCGAGGAACAGCGTCAGCATCAGGCCGCACAGCAGCAGCCAGTGCGACGGCTGGATGCCCACGCCAAGCGTGCCCGCGAGGATGCGCAGCATGAAGCCGGCGGCGATGATGAACACGTCGAGGATCACGACATGCTTGAGGCCCAGGCTGTAGCCGACGTTCATCAGCACGTAGGCGACGAAGATCCACGGTGCCTGCGAGGCCGGCAGCCCGAAGCCGGCGAACAGCCCCGCGGCCAACCCGAGGCCGGCGACGAGGCAGACCCCGGCGAGCGCGATCGCCATGCCGATGCTCACCCGGCCGCTGGCGATGGGACGGCTGCGCTTCTCGGGATGGCGCCGGTCGGCCTCGCGATCGATGATGTCGTTCATCACGTAGACGGCCGACGAGACGAGGCAGAAGGCGACGAAGGCCGCGAGCGCCTGGGTGCGCATGTCCGGATACGCCCACGCATGGCCGAACAGCAGGCCGACCAGCACGAAGCCGTTTTTTACCCACTGGTGCGGACGGAGCAGTTGAATCAACGGGTGCATGATTGGTCCGGAAAGTAGCGCTCGCAAAAATAGCAGCCGGAGAGCGGCAACCAGGTCGGCACGGCATAGTAGCGCTGCCGAACCTCGGTCAACACCGTATCACGATAGCGCGCGTAATCGAACCCGTGGCCCCGTACTACCCAAAAACGGGCGCCCCGATGGCCGAAACTGTCGATGCGCACGCTGCGGAACCAGGCGTCGTACTCCCCGTTGCGCGGCGCCGTCTTGCGCAGCACGGTGATGTCCCGACCATCATGGGCACGCCAGTCGGTCAGGATGTCGTCGTGGCGCGCATGGCCCGACCCCGCCCCCAGCACCGGCACGTAGCGGCGCAGGTTGTAGCCGAGGGTCACCGCATTGGAATAGCCATCCGACGCCAGCAGGCTGTCGCCGGGTTCGGCGCGTTCGACCAGCGCCCGGCTATCGAAGGTCAGCACGGCACCGGGGTAGTAGCTCGTCGATCGCCAGGTTTCGAGCGGCAGCCGTGAGACGGCGAAGGCCAGCGCGACATGCAACGCCGCAAAGCCGAAGAAGAACACCACCAGCTTCTGCAGGCCGAGCGCCGTCAGCCGCCGCGCCGCCAGCATCAGCGCGAAGGGTACGAAGGCGAGTACCCAGTGCAGGCCGATGGTCTTGCCCAGCGACAGCAGGGCGAACAGCAGCAGGGGCACGGCCATCAGCACCAGCAAGACCCGGTCGATGGCAAAGTCAGCGCTGGCGAGACGGCTCGACGACGGACGCCGCAGCAGCGCCCACACCACCGGGGGCGTGAGGATGTAGAGCAGCATCGCCGGATACAGCAGCGGCGTTTTCAAATTCAGGCCGGTATTGCTGCTGCCATGCCGATTGACGAAGTTGAAGAGATAGTTGGTCCAGCAATGTCCGCTGTTCCACCAGGCCATCAGCCCCAGTGCCGGCACGCAGCAGGCATAGGCGATGGCGAGGCCGGCGAAGGCCCCGGGCGTACGCCGGCGCAGGGTATCGATCAGATAGGCGAAGCCGAGCAAGGCGGCGAAATACTTCGACAACACCGCGCCGGCCAGAAAGACCCCGGCGACGAGATACCAGCGCCAATCGTCATCGCGTGCGGCCATCAACCAGGCCAGTCCGGACAACACCGCAAAATAGACGAGTGCCGTGTCGGTCGTGACGAAGACGTCCCAGACGTTCACCGGGGCGAGCAGGACCAGCAGCGCCACCCAGTCCCGGTTGCCGGCCTGTGCCGGCCAGAGCCGCGGCCAGGCCCAGCGCACGGCCAGCGCGAGCAGCAGGGGCTGGACGATCTGCGGCAGCCGCAGCCACCCCTCGGCATCGGAGACCGTAAGCAGCGCCGCGAGCCACCAGCCGATCATCGGCGGATGATCGTAGAAGCCCCAATCCGGCACCTTGCCCCACCAGATGAAATACGCCTCGTCGCCGGTAATGGGCAGCGCCATCGCCAGCCAGAGGCGAAAAGCGAGCGTCAGCCCCGCGGCGACGTAAAACAGGCGTTCAGGGGAAAGCGCGGGGCTTGCCAAAGGAAAAAGGGGAAATCAGCGCGTCGCGAGGGCTGCCCGGCGCTGCCTGACCGCTTCGGCCAGTTGGTCGAGCACGGCCACGGTGTCATCCCAGCCGAGGCAGGCATCCGTGATCGAGACGCCGTGCAGGAGCGGCTTGCCCGGCTTCAGATCCTGGCGCCCTTCGTTGAGGTGCGACTCGATCATCACGCCGAAGATGCGTTCTTCGCCGGCAGCGAGCTGGCCCGCCACATCGGCGGCCACTTCCATCTGGCGCTTGTAGTCCTTGCGGCTGTTGCCGTGCGAGAAATCGACCATCACGCGTGCCGCCAGGCCGGATTTTCCAAGGTCGGTACACGCCGCGTCGATGCTGGCATGATCGTAGTTGGTCTGCTTGCCACCGCGCAGGATGACGTGGCAGTCCTCGTTGCCGTTGGTCGACACGATCGCCGAGTGGCCGGCCTTCGTCACCGACAGGAAGTGGTGCGGCGCCTGCGCGGCGCGGATTGCGTCGACAGCAATCTTGATGTTGCCGTCGGTACCGTTCTTGAAGCCGACCGGGCAGGACAGCCCGGAGGCCAGTTCGCGGTGCACCTGGCTCTCGGTGGTGCGCGCGCCGATGGCGCCCCAACTGATCAGGTCGGCGGTGTATTGCGGCGAAATCGTGTCGAGGAATTCGGTGGCGCAGGGCAGGCCCATCTCGGCGAGTTCCCACAGCAGGCGGCGCGCGAGGCGCAGGCCTTCGTTGATCTTGTAGCTGCCGTCCATGCGCGGATCGTTGATCAGGCCCTTCCAGCCCACCGTGGTGCGCGGCTTTTCGAAATAGACACGCATCAGGATCAGCAGGTCGTCCTTGAGGCGGTCATGCTCCTGCTTCAGGCGTTGCGCGTATTCGAGGGCTGAATCGAAGTCATGGATCGAACAGGGCCCCACGACGACCAGCAGGCGGCTGTCGGCACCGTGCAGGATGCGGTGGATCGCCGAGCGGGCTTCATACGCGGTCATCGCAGCCGACTCGGTCGCCGGAAACTCGCGCAGGATGTGGCCAGGCGGCGAGAGTTCCTTGATTTCCTTGATGCGGACGTCGTCGACGATGTGCTTCATGATGATGACCCAAACGAAAAGGGGGCAATTTTACCGCAGCGCACACTCAGTTTCCCCTCCCGCGAGGGAGGGGCTGGGGGTGGGCGGGCTAACCCGTTCCGCCGACCGTCATGCCGTCGATGCGCACCGTGGGCTGGCCAACGCCGACGGGCACACTCTGGCCTTCCTTGCCGCAGGTGCCCACGCCCGGGTCGAGGGCAAGGTCGTTGCCAATCATGGACACGCGCTTCAGCACATCGGGGCCGTTGCCGATCAGGGTCGCGCCCT
>CAZTWA010000010.1:0-27822 GCA_964617225.1 uncultured Methyloversatilis sp. | reverse complement strand
CGACACGGTCGACCTGACCAACCTGCAACGGCAGATCCTGCACCGCACCGCGGCGATCGGCCGGCCCAAGGTGCTGTCGGGCGAGGCGACCCTTGGCGAGATCAACCCCGATTGCCGTGTCGTGCCCCTGCAGGAACGGCTCGAAGGCGCACGACTCGAGGAGGAGGTCGCGGCGGCGGATGTGGTACTCGACTGTTCGGATAATTTCGCCACGCGCCACGCCGTGAATCGTGCCTGCGTGAAATTCCGCAAGCCTCTCGTTTCCGGCGCTGCGATCCGTTTCGACGGCCAGGTGGCGGTGTTCGACATCCGCCGCAACGACGCACCCTGCTACCACTGCCTCTTTCCGGAATCGGAGGATGTCGAAGAGATTCGCTGTGCGGTGATGGGCGTGTTCGCGCCGATTACCGGCATCGTCGGCGCCACGCAGGCGGCGGAGGCCCTCAAGCTCGTGATCGGCTGCGGCGAGCCGCTGGCCGGCCGACTGCTGCTGCTCGATGGTCTGGCCATGGACTGGCGCAGCATCACCGTGCCGCGCGATCCGGGCTGCCCGGTTTGCGGGCAGCGCTAGTCCAGTTTCGCGAAAGTCAGCGCTGGCGAGACGGCATTGCGGGCCTGGACGAAGGCAAGGAAGTCGTCCGGCTTCAGCGGCTTGCTGAAGAAATAGCCCTGGAATTGGTCGCAGCCCATGGCGCCTAGCAGGGTGGCTTGCGCTTCTTCCTCGACCCCCTCCGCAATCACGGTGTAATCGAGCACTTTGGCGAGCGATATGATGCGCTCGACGATGGCCTGCTTGCGCGTATCACTGAGGACATCGGTGATGAAGCCGCGGTCGATCTTGAGCACGTTGGCGGGCAAGCGCGTCAGATAGACGAGGGAAGAATAGCCCGTGCCGAAGTCGTCGAGCGCGATGCCGACACCCATGCCGCGGAATGCCTCGAGATAGTCGTTGATGCCGCCGGAATCGCCGACCGCCATCGATTCGAGGATCTCCAGTTCCAGCCGGTCGGGCGCCAGATGGTTGGTGGCCAGCGCCGCGCGTACCTGCGTGATGAGTTCTTCGGACCGGAACTGGGCGGGCGAAGCATTGACCGAGACGGTCAGCGGCGGCAGACCCACGACATCCCACGCCTGCATCTGTGCGCAGGCCGTTTCGATCACCCATTGTCCCAACCGACTGCCCAGGCCGATGTCGTCGATGATCGGGATGAAATGCGCCGGCGAGACGAGCCCGAGTCGCGGCGAGGCCCAACGGATCAGCGCTTCCGCGCCGACCACGCGGCCGGTCGCGGCGTCCACCTTGGGCTGATAGACGAGGAAGAACTCGTCGTGGTCCATCGCTTTGCGCAGGTCCTGCATCATCTCGAAGCGCACCTTGATCTCGAGATTCATCTGGTCGGAATAGAAACGGTAGCTGCCATGCAGTTCACGCTTGGACTCGTACATGGCCGCGTCGGCGTTCTTCAGCAGTTCTTCGATTTCGTCCCCGTTGTCCGGATAGAGCGCGATGCCGATGCTCGCCGTCGATGAAATCTGACGATCACTCAGCGTGATCGGCTGCGCCAGTGCTTCGCCCAGCTCGCTGGCGATGCGATCGACGATGGCCGCGGCGCCGGCCCGGGGCAGGTCGGGAATCAGTACGACGAATTCATCGCCGCCGAGGCGGGCCACCGTGTCGGTGTGGCGGGCGATCTTCTTGAGTTGCCCGGCGCAGGCCACCAGCAGCGCATCGCCGGCCGAGTGACCGAGGCTGTCGTTGATGTCCTTGAACTTGTCGAGGTCGATGAGCATCAGGGCGGCGGCGAGGTTTTCGCGTTCCGCCCGCATTAGCGCCTGATCCACGCGGTCGCGCAGCAGCGTGCGGTTGGGCAGGTCGGTCAGCCCGTCGTAGTGGGCCTGGCGGTAGAGCTTGACTTCCCAGGCGATGCTGAAGGCCGCGGCAGCCAGCCGGTCGGCCAGGCTGCGGCCGGCCTGCACGATCTCCTCGGTCTCCGCGGGCGCCTGCCGGAACGCCAGCACCAGGGCACTGTCCAGCCGCTTGCCGACCCGCGCCGGGAACACGAGGGCGTGGGACATGCCGCGCCGGGCGAAATGCTGCAGGCTGCACGCCTTGGGCGAGGTCAGGTCCAGCCTGAAATAGACGTCTGCATCCGCGGGCTCGTGAATCCCGTGCGTTTCCTGGCAGACCAGGTGCACGCTTTCCGATGTCACGGGAATGCTCTCCGAGGCCCACAGCTTGACGATGTCGTCGCCCTCGAAGCGCAGTACGCCTGCCCCATCGCAGGCGATGGCCTGCGGCACGTGGTGCAGCAGCAGCCGGACCACGGTATCCATCTCCGAGGCACTCAGGATTGCGCGATCGAGCTCGCCAAGCGCCTGCAGGAGGTGGAATTTGTGGTCGAGGTTGGCCGACATGCGGTTGAACGCACCGGCCACGCGGGTGAATTCGTCATTGCCTGGCATCTCGATCCGCTCGGCAAAATTACCCTGTGCGAGCAACCGCGAATGCTGTTCCAGTTGCTCGAGGGGACGCATCTGGCGCCGGATCTGGCCGATGGCCAGCCAGGCCGCGAGGCCCATGGCGAGCAGCACGAAGGCGGGAAAGACTTTGCGGAATTCGTCGAGCACGGCCAGTACGTCCTTGCGCGATTCGCTGACGACGATGATGAAACCGTCGTGGGCCAGGCTCGCCTGCAGGGGAATGCGCCAGTAGGCGGCCAGGTGCTCTTCATCACTGACCTGCCACGTGAAAATCCCTGAATTGCGTTCACCGCTTGTGTTGTTTGCCCAGCTTTCGGCAGGGGGTGCGGGCATGCCGGGCGAGCAGTGCAACGGCCTGCCCGTCGGCGTCAGGAAGCAGTAGTTTCCGCCAGCGAACTCGTCAGCCCACAACGAAGCCGTTTGCAGTACGGCCTGCACGTAGCGGGACGTGCCGGCGAGCGCGGTGGTCATCCGGGCCTCGCCGGCTGGTGTCGTCTCCAGCAGGACCTTATCCCGCATCAGGTGATTGATCTGGTTGGGCTTAAGCGTGACGAGCGCTTCCGGACCGACGATTTCGACCGCGAGGAATTCGCCGTGCTCATCCTTGAGCACCTTGCGCGTTGCGGTCGCATCCGCAGCCTGGTGGCGCAGCAGCGCTTCCTCGCGCCACATCAACCGCTGGATGAGACCCATGCCCATGGCCTTGGCATCCTGCTGCAGGCGCCGGTAGTTCAAGTCGACCAGCATGCCGCTGACCTGCTGGTAGGAAAGCACCGCCAGACCGGCGGCCGGCACCAGCGCGGCAAGCAGGAACAGCAGGAACAGCCGCTGGGCGACGCGGCTACGCAAGCCGGCAGTCAGCAAGTTCTTCAATGATCCTTGGCCACGCCGATGAAGCGGCCGTTGTCGGCGCGCACGACATCATCCTTGGCGGCTGCCCCCGTTAGCGGTAGTGCCGTCTTGCCGTCCGGCCCCATGCTGTAGAGGTCGAAATCGCTGTTGAGCGGGTTGAGGTTCTTGTCCTTGCGCTGGGCGCCCTTGCTGGGGGCCGGGTCGATGTCGATGGCAAGATACCGGTAGGGCCGGCCCCAAGGATCGAGTGGTACGGGGTTGTACATCGGCAGCGTATTCAGCGTGGGCGGGAAGAACTTGTTGTCGAGCTGATAGGCCTTGAGGTTGATCGACATGCCGGCCATGTCGGAGACGGCCTGGGCAATGCGCACCCTTTCCCGATAGTTCTGGTAACTCGGGAGGGCGATGGCGGCCAGCGCGCCGACGATGAGCACGCCAATCATGAGTTCGATCGTTGTCAGGCCGGATTGCAATCGTGACACGTGGAGTCCCTGATCGATTAATTCTTATCGTAATTTATATCGGCATTCAATCATATAACTTGAATCCTAGGCATGCCGCCGGTCGGCATTCCAGGCACTTTCGTCGGTCTGCTCTGGCAATCAGGCCAGCCGGGCCCGCAGGAAAAAGTCGGCCCCGACCGAACGCCGCTCGAGGACGGCCAGCCGTTTTGCCGCCGTCAGTTCGGTCAGCGTGCCGTAATCCGCCATGCCGCGCGCGGCGTCGCCGAGCAGCACGGGTGCCTGGTAGATCAGCAGTTCGTCCACGCAGCCTTCCCGCAGCAGCGAGCCATTGAGCTTGAGGCCGGCCTCGACCATCACCTCGTTGATCCCGCGCCGGCCGAGTTCGCCGAACAGGGCGGCCAGGTCGACCTTGCCCTGCGGATTGGGCAGAACGACGACTTCGGCGCCCCGTTCACGGAGTTGTGATGCCTGGTCAGCATTTGCCACGGCACAGGCGATCAGGCAGTTGCCGCCCTCGAGAATCGCGGCATTGGGCGATATTTCCAGCCGGCTGTCGACGACGATGCGCAGGGGTTGGCGCGGCGTATCGATATCGCGCACCGTGAGCCGCGGATTGTCGTCGCGCACCGTGCCGATGCCGGTGAGCATCGCGCAACTCCGGGCGCGCCAGCCGTGGGCGTGGCGGCGTGCATCGGGACCGGTGATCCACTGCGATTGGCCATTGGCGAGCGCGGTTTTGCCATCGAGGCTGGCGGCGATCTTGAGTCGGACCCACGGACGGCCGCGCGTCATGCGCGAAACGAAGCCGATGTTCAGTTCGCGCGCTGCATCGGCCATGAGGCCGCTCTCGGTCGCGATGCCTCCAGCGGCGAGGCGCGCCAGCCCCTGTCCGGCGACCAGTGGGTTCGGGTCCTGCATCGCCGCGATTACACGCGCGACGCGCGCGTCGATGAGCGCATCGGCGCACGGGGGCGTGCGGCCATGATGCGCGCAGGGTTCGAGGGTCACGTAGGCCGTGCAGCCTGCCGTCCCGCCAGCGCTGACTTTCCGCAGCGCATTGATTTCGGCATGCGGTTCGCCGGCCTTTTCATGCCAGCCTTCGCCAATGATGGCGCCGTCCCTGACCAGCACGCAGCCGACGCGCGGGTTGGGTGTGGTGGAGTAGAGGCCGCGCTCGGCCAGTTGCAGCGCGCGGGCCATGTAGGCGTGGTCGGCGGCAGAGTACGTCATTTATTCCGAGCGGAGCGAACTGTAAGTTTCCCCGCCCGCGAGGGCGGGGCTGGGGGTGGGCGGGTTATTTCGTACGCCGCCGCGGCGTTTTCACCTCGCGGATCGCGTCGGAGAATTCGTCGACGTCCTCGAAGTTGCGATAGACCGAGGCGAAGCGGATGTAGGCGACCTTGTCGAGCTTCTTGAGTTCGCGCATCACCAGTTCGCCAACGCGGTCCGAGTTGACCTCGCGCTCGGCAAGCTGCACGAGCTTTTCCTCGATGCGGTCGAGCGCCGTTTCGACGCTTTCGCTGGCGACGGGACGCTTGCGCAGGGCGAGCATCATGCTCGAACGCAACTTTTCCCGGTCGTAATCGACGCGGCTGCCATTCTTCTTGACCACCAGCGGCAGCTGCAGTTCGACGCGCTCGTAGGTGGTGAAGCGCTTGTCGCAGGAGAGGCAGCGGCGACGCCGGCGGACGGTGTCGCCTTCCTCGTTTTCCCGGGTATCGACGACCTGGGTGTTGTCCTCACCACAGTAAGGACATTTCATGGCTTATGCACCGTACACCGGGAACTTCTTGCAAAGCGCCGCAACGTCGTTGCGCACGCGGGCGAGCACCGCTTCGTCGTTCGGGGCATCGAGCACGTCGGCGATCAGCTCGGCGACCTGCTCGGCCTCGATTTCCGTGAAGCCGCGCGTGGTCATCGCCGGCGTGCCGATGCGAATGCCACTGGTGACGAAAGGCTTCTGCGGATCGTGCGGGATCGAGTTCTTGTTGACCGTGATGTGGGCCTTGCCGAGCGCGGCCTCGGCATCCTTGCCGGTAATGTTCTTGGCCTGCAGGTCGACGAGGAAGACATGGCTCTCGGTGCGTCCCGAGACGATGCGCAGGCCGCGCGCCTTCAGCACCTTCGCCATGACTTGCGCGTTGTCGATGACCTGTTCCTGGTAGTCCTTGAATTCCTTGCTCATCGCTTCCTTGAAGGCGACGGCCTTGGCCGCGATGACATGCTCGAGCGGGCCGCCCTGCAGGCCGGGGAAGATCGCGGAGTTGATGACCTTCTCGTGCTCGGCCTTCATGAGGATCAGGCCGCCGCGCGGGCCGCGCAGCGTCTTGTGCGTGGTCGAGGTGACGACGTCGGCGTGCGGCACCGGGTTCGGGTAGAAACCCGCCGCGACGAGGCCGGCGTAGTGCGCCATGTCGACCATGAAGATCGCGCCGACGGCCTTGGCGATCTTGGCGAAGCGCTCGAAGTCGATTTTCAGCGCGAAAGCGGACGCGCCGGCGATGATCAGCTTGGGCTTGTGCTCATGCGCCAGCTGCTCCAGCGCGACATAGTCGATGTCCTCCTCGGCATTCAGGCCGTAGGGCACCACGTTGAACCACTTGCCGGACATGTTGACCGGCGAGCCATGCGTGAGGTGGCCGCCCATCGCGAGGTTCATGCCGAGGATGGTGTCGCCGGGCTTGAGGAAGGCCATGAACACGGCCTGGTTGGCCTGTGAACCGGAGTTCGGCTGCACGTTGGCGCAATCGGCGCCGAACAGTTTCTTGGCGCGGTCGATGGCGAGTTGCTCGACGACGTCGACATGCTCGCAGCCGCCGTAGTAGCGCTTGCCGGGATAGCCTTCGGCGTACTTGTTGGTGAGCTGCGAACCTTGCGCTTCCATGACCGCCCACGAAACGTAGTTTTCGGAGGCGATCAGCTCGATGTGATCTTCCTGCCGCTGGTTTTCCTTGGCAATGGCGGCGAACAGTTCGGGGTCGGACTTGGCGAGAGTGTTTTGCTTTGAGAACATGGGCTTATCCCGTGAAATGGGTGGGAAAAGCCAGATTCTAACAGTCCGCCTGTGTCAAAGCTCGTCCAGCGATTTGTCGAGATGGGTCCGTTCCGCCCAGCTCAGCAGGTCCCAGCAACCCGCGACCACCTCGACCCAGTTGATGCCGCAGTTGGGGATTGTGAAATCGCGCGGTGCGGTGAGCGAACGACCCGCCGCCTGCCGGTAGGCGATATCGAGCACGCCGCCATGGGTGAAGATCGCCACGGTCTCGTCGGGATGCCGCCGCACGATGGTGTCGAACGCCTGCGCGAGCCGGCCGGCGAAGTCGAGCAGGCTCTCGCCGCCCTGCGGAGCGAAGCGCGGGTCGCGCGACTTGTGGCAGGCGTAGGCGGCCGGATAGCGCGCCTCGCATTCCGTATAGGTCAGTCCCTGGAAGACGCCGTAATGGCGCTCGCGGAATCCTTGATCGAGCTGCAGCGGAATTTTCGCCAGATGGGCCGTGGCTTCGGCGGTCTGCCGCGCGCGCGTCAGGTCGCTGGTGTAGATCGCGGCGAAGTCCTCGTTCTGGAGGGCATTGCCGGTGGCGCGGGCCTGCGCGTGTCCGAGCGTCGAAAGGGGGATGTCGATCTGGCCCTGGATGCGCTTGCCGGCATTCCAGTCCGTTTCGCCATGCCGCACGAGGCAAAGACGCGTCATTTCTTCGGCGCTGCGGCTTTATGCCGTCCCGCCGGCGCTGACTTTCGGGCCTTCTGTTCCGCTTCGGCCGCTTTCATCAGTTGCCCGTGCAGGTAGTCGTCGTAATCCACGCCGGCCTGGTTCCAGGCTTGTGCCTTGAGGAAACTCGCATAGCTGGCGTGAATCTTCTTCCACTGCGGGTTCTTCTGCGCGAGGTCGGCATACAGGGCTTCGGCGGCTTTCCACGCCGCGTCGAGCACAGCCTTGGGCGTCGCGGTGAGGCGCGTGCCGGTCGCGACCAGTTCGGCCAGCGCGAGGGGATTCCGGGCTGTGTATTGCGCCGTGATGTCGAGATGCGACTGGGCCGCGGCGGCCTCGAGGATCGCCTGGTTTTCGGGCGTCAGCGCACCGTACGCGCGGCGATTGACGTACAGCGCGTACTGCATGCTGCCGTTCCACCAGCCGGGGTGCGCGTAATACTTGCACACGTCGTGCAGGCCGAGCCGGAGATCGTCATGCGGCCCATTCCACTCGGCGGCATCGAGATTGCCGCGTTCGAGCGACTTCAGCGTTTCCTCGCCGCTCTGGCTGACGGTCCGGCCACCAAGCTGTTCGATGATCCGACCGCCCAGGCCGTTGATGCGCATGCGCAGGCCCTTGATGTCAGAGAGCGAGCGCAGCGGCTTGCGGTACCACCCGCCCATCTGGGCGCCCGAGTTGCCCATCGGGAAATTGACGATCCCATAGCCGGCGTAGAACTCACGCAGCAGGTCGAGGCCCTGGCCGTGCAGCATCCAGGCATCCATCTGCGGGCCGTTGAGGCCGAAGGGGATCGCGCTGTCGAGCGCGAACACCTCATCCTTGGCGATATAGCGTGCCGGGGAGGTGAAGCCACATTCGACGCCGCCGCGCTGCACCAGTTCGAGCACGTTCGCACCAGGACTGGCATCCTCGATGATCAGCAGGGACAGTTCGAACTTCCCACCCGAGAGTTCCTTGACTGTCTTGATGAAGCCCTGCAGGCCCCCATGGGGAATATCCAGGATTTTCGGCAAACGCGTGCCCAGCCGCCAGCGGATGGCCTGATTGGCGTGCACGGCCGGCGCCATGCCTGCTGCAAGAATGCCGGCCAAGCCGGCGGATCCGATGAATTTGCGTCTTTGCATGTGCTCTTTCCGATGCGGAATACCCTGGCCGATTTTGCGCTTTCGTTATAAATGCCGCCTGTTGCGGCTTTCCACAATATGATGATCAACCCAAGGCTAAGCCGTTTAACATTGCGCCCTTAATGAACAAGGGAGGCAGCGCGACAATGTTTACATTATCGCGCTACGTACCCCCGCCTGAGGAGGGAAGTCGATGAATTTCCTGTTGCAATTTTCACGTCTGATCGATGCCATCAGCGAAGCCGTTGGCAAGGCGACGCTTTGGCTGATCCTCGTCGTGGTGCTGATCAGTGCCGGCAACGCCGTTTCGCGTTATGCGATCGACTGGAGTTCGAACGCGATGCTCGAGATCCAGTGGTACCTGTTCTCGGCAATCTTCCTGTTCTGCGCGGCCTATGTGCTGAAGAAGAACGAGCACATCCGCATCGACATCATCGTGGGCCGTTTTTCCGAGCGCACCCAGAACTGGGTCGATGTCTTCGGCATCCTCGTCTTCATGCTGCCGATGGTGATCATGATCACCTATCTCTCCTGGCCGGTCTTCATGAATGCGTGGGATTCCGGCGAAGGGTCCCCCAACCCCGGCGGGCTGATCCGCTGGCCGGTACGTTTGCTGCTGCCGGTGGGTTTCGCGCTGCTGTTCCTGCAGGCGATCTCCGAGCTGATCAAGCGCGTTGCCTTCCTCACCGGCGCCGGCCCCAACGTGCTGGCCAAGGATACGGGTCCGAGCGCCGAGGAGGAACTGGCCGAGGAAATCCGCAAGCACCAGGTCGGCCATGAGGTCGCCGACATCGTGCATATGAACCATGACATGGCGCGGCCGAAGGGAGGCGAACCGAAATGACGGAATTCCTCATCGCCAACATGGCGCCGATCATCTTTGTTTCCCTGGTTTTCTTCCTGCTGCTCGGTTTCCCGGTCGCCTTCGCTCTGGGTGCCAACGGCATCATCTTCGGTTGGATCGGCATCGAGCTCGGCCTGTTCCATCCGGCTTTCTTCCAGGCGCTGCCCGAACGCATCTTCGGCGGCATCATGCAGAACGACACACTGCTGGCCATCCCCTTCTTCACTTTCATGGGGCTGATCCTCGAGCGCTCCGGCATGGCCGAGGACCTGCTCGAAACCATCGGTCAGCTGTTCGGGCCGATCCGCGGCGGCCTCGCCTATGCGGTGGTCTTTGTCGGTGCGATGCTGGCGGCCACGACTGGCGTGGTGGCAGCCTCGGTCATCTCGATGGGCCTGATCTCGCTGCCGATCATGCTGCGTTACGGCTATGACCGACGACTTGCTTCGGGCATCATCGCCGCCTCGGGCACCTTGGCGCAGATCATTCCGCCTTCGCTGGTGCTGATCATCATTGCCGACCAGTTGGGCAAATCGGTCGGCGACATGTACAAGGGCGCGTTCATCCCCGGCTTCGTACTGACCAGCCTCTACGTCCTTTACATCGTCGGCATGACGATTATCAAGCCGCAAACCGCCCCGGCACTGCCCAAGGAGGCGCGTACCTTCCGCGAGCCAAACGGTCAATCGGGTGCAATCTCGCTCCTCATCGTGCTGGCGCTCTCCGTGACAGCCGCCTACGGCTGGCGCTCGACACAACCGGTAGACCGGCCGCTCGATGAATTGATCGTCATCGGCATGATGGTTGGCCTCGGCACGGCCTTCGTGCTCGCCATCATCAACCGCCTGCTGAAATTCGGGTTGCTTTCGACAATGGCGGAGCGCGTGACCTTCGTGCTGATCCCGCCGCTGGCGCTGATCTTCCTCGTACTCGGCACGATCTTCCTCGGGGTGGCGACACCGACCGAAGGCGGCGCCATGGGCGCGGTGGGTGCATTTCTGATGGCGCTGTCGCGCAAGCGCCTCAGCGTCAGCCTGCTCAAGCAGGCGATGGACTCGACCGCCAAGCTCACCACCTTCGTCGTCTTCATCCTCGTCGGCGCGCGCATTTTTTCACTGACCTTCTATGGTGTCGATGGCCACAAGTGGGTGGAGCATCTCCTGTCCAACCTGCCCGGTGGCGATGTCGGCTTCCTCATCGTCGTCAACGCGCTGGTGTTCTTCCTGGCCTTCTTCCTCGACTTCTTCGAACTCGCCTTCATCGTGCTGCCGTTGCTGGCGCCTGCGGCCGAAAAGCTGGGCATCGATCTGATCTGGTTCGGCATCCTGATGGCGGTCAATATGCAGACGTCCTTCATGCATCCGCCGTTCGGCTTCGCGCTCTTCTACCTGCGGTCGGTGGCGCCCAGCCTGCCCTTCAAGGACACCGTGACCGGCAAGATGACCGAGCCGGTCACGACCGGCCAGATCTACTGGGGTGCGATCCCCTTCGTGGTCATCCAGATCATCATGGTCGCCCTCGTCATCGCCTTCCCCGAACTTGTCGGGCACGATGAGCCGACCTATGTCGAGGGAGAGAGTCCGGTGATCGATATCCAGAAAATGCTGCAGGAGGATGCTGCTGCCGATGCGGCACGCGAGGAAGCGAAGGCGGGCGACAATACCGGCGATGCAATTACTCGAGCACTGCGTGAGGCCAACAAGTAGCCAGCACGTCGGGCAATTCCAAGAAAAAAGCCCCGCGAGAGCGGGGCTTTTTTCTGGAGTTTAAGGACTTACTTGATGTGCGACTGTAAGAAAGAGTCGATGCCGAGTTCGGCGACACTGAACCACTGGTTGGTGATCTTCTGGTACTTGAGATAGGGCTCGTAGATCTTCTTGAACGCCGGGTTCTTGCCGGACTCGTCGTTGTACAGTTCGACGGCAGCCTTGTACGCACCCTCGAGAATCTCGTTCGAGTATTTCTTGAGCTTGACGCCGTTCTGCACGAGGCGCACCAGCGCGGCCGGGTTCTTGTGGTCGTACTCGGCCATCATCGTCACGTTGGCCTCGTAGGCTGCAGCTTGGAAGGCCTCCTGATATTCCTTGGGCAGCTTGGCCCACGCGTCCTTGTTGACGTAGAAGTGGATGCCGGGACCCGGTTCCCACCAGCCCGGGAAGTAGTAATTCTTGGCGACCTTGTAAAAGCCGAGCTTCTCATCGTCATAGGGACCGACCCATTCGGCACCGTCGATCGTGCCCTTTTCCAGCGCGGGGTAGATGTCGGCGCCGGCAATCTGCTGGGTGACCATGCCGAGGGCCGAGAACACCGTACCGCCCAGGCCGGCGATACGCATCTTGACCCCTTTGACGTCAGCCAGCGTGTTGATTTCCTTTCGAAACCAGCCACCCATCTGCACGCCGGTGTTGCCGCCGAGGAAGGAGACGATGTTGTAGTTGCTGTAGAACTCGTCGAGAATCTTCTGGCCGCCACCGTAGTAGACCCAGGCGTTGAGTTGGCGGAAATTCATGCCGAACGGGACGGAAGTGCCGAAGCCGAAGGCCTTGTCCTTGCCGACGTAGTAGTAGGAGCAGGTATGGCAGCACTCGACCGTGCCGTTCTGCGTGACGTCGAGGGCCTGCAGGCCGGGGGCGATTTCGCCGCCCGCGAAGACCTGGATGTCGAACTTGCCGCCGGTGATGGCGCGCACGCGGTTGGCCATGACTTCAGCGCCGCCGTAGATGGTATCGAGGCTCTTCGGGAAGCTGGAGGTCAGGCGCCACTTGACGGCGGCTTGCGCATTGACGACCGCCGGTGCCGCACCGGCGGCGAGGATGCCGGCCATGCCGGCGTTCTGCAGAAACTTGCGACGTTCCATACATCTTCTCCTTGATAGTTATTGGAAACGCCCCGAATGCGCGGGGCGATGGCGAAATACTACACCCAAAGACAGACGGAAAAGGGGCTAGCTGCCCGCCACGGTCATGCGGTTAACCACAATGGACCCGACCGTGCGCGAGCCGCGCGTGACCGTGTCGCGGCCCACTGCGGCGATGCCCGCAAACATGTCGCGCAAGTTGCCGGCGATGGTGATTTCATGTACCGGGTAGGCGATTTCGCCCCTGTCGACCCAGTAGCCCGCCGCGCCGCGCGAGTAGTCGCCGGTAACGTAGTTGATGCCGTGGCCAAGCAGCTCGGTGACGAGCAGCCCGGTCCCGAATTGTTTCAGCAGGCCGGCGAAGTCCGCGGGCGCGTCGGGACTCGGCGCGACGATCAGGTTGTGGCTGCCGCCGGCATTGCCGGTGGTTGCCATGCCCAGCTTGCGTGCCGTGTAGGTCGAGAGGAAGTAGCCCTGCAGCACGCCGTCCCTGACCACGGTGCGGTCACGCGTCGCGACACCGTCGTCGTCGAATGGACTCGATGCCAGTCCCTTGCGGACGTGCGGGAGTTCCTCGATCTGCATCCAGTCGGGAAAGATCCGCTGGCCGAGCGCATCGACGAGGAAGCTGGCCTTGCGGTAGAGGCTGCCGCCGCTGACGGCATGGACGAAACTGCCGAGCAGCATGGCGGCGAGCGGTGCCTCGAACATCACCGGGCATTGGCGCGTCTTGAGTTTTTTCGCGCCGAGGCGCGACAGCGCGCGCCGCGCGGCATAGTCGCCGATCGCTTCCGGTGCGGCGAGTTCCGCCGGATCGCGCCAGCCCGAATACCAGTCGTCACGCTGCATGTCCTTGCCCCCCTTGCCCCCTTGTGCAATCGGCACGCAGGAGATGAAGTGGCGCGAGGAGGGGAAGCCGCCCATGAAGCCGAGGCTGTTGGCTGAAATGAAATGCGCGGTGTGGGCCGAAACGGTCGCGCCTTCGGAATTGCTCACCAGCGGGCTGACGGCAAAGGCGGCCTGCTCGCTGCGCCGGGCGAGTTCGATGGCTTCCTCGACCGGCAGGTCCCACGGGTAATAGAGGTCAAGATTCATCGATGCGAGCTCCGGACCCGCCAGCAACTCCGGTGCGGGCAGGCCGGCTGCTGCGTCCTCGGCTGTGAAGCGCGCGATCGAGAGTGCGGCTTCGACCGTCGCCTTCACGGCGGTAGCGGAGAAATCCGAGGTGGAGGCATGGCCGCGGCGCTGACCGAGATAGACGGTGACGCCGATGCCCTTGTCGCGATTGAACTCGATGGTCTCGACCTCGCCTTTGCGGACCGTCACGGATTGGCCGACGCCTTCGGAGACATCGGTTTCACAGGCCGAGGCACCGAGGCGTTCGGCATGGCGCAGCACGTCGGCGGCGAGTACGCGCAGTTGGTCTTGGGTGAAGGAGAAAGCGGACATGGGCGGGCAGGGAAGTCGCAAAGCTATAATCTTACCCGTGGATATCAACGAAACTTCCGACGCCTACGCAGACGAGCGGCCCAGCAAGAGTGCGGTCAAGCGCGCAATGACCGAATTGCAGGTGCTCGGCGAGGAACTGGTCGCGCTTTCCGCCGACCAGATCAAGAAGATCGACCTTCCAGACGACCTCCGCGTCGCCGTGCGCGATGCACAGCGCATCACCCAGCATGAGGCGCATCGCCGCCAGCTCCAGTACATCGGCAAGCTGATGCGCAGTCTGGACGCCGAACCGATCCGGGCCGCGCTCGACGAGATCAACGGCGTCTCGGCCGCCGCCGTGGCGCGCATGCATGCGCTGGAGCGCCTGCGCACGCGCTTCCTCGAGGACGAGAAGGTGATCGGCGAGATTGCCGCGGCCCATCCGGATGCCGACCTGCAGCACCTGCGCCAGCTGCGGCGCAATGCGCTCAAGGAACAGGAATTGGGCAAGCCGCCCCGCGCCTTCCGCGAACTGTATCGGGTGCTGAAAGAATTGCAGGCCAGCCATGGATAACCCACTGCGGATCGGACTGGTCTCGATCTCCGATCGCGCCTCGTCCGGTGTTTATGAAGACAAGGGCATCCCGGCGCTGCAGGAATGGTTTGCTGCCGCACTGACCACGCCCTGGCAACTGGAAACGCGGCTGATTCCCGACGAGCAGCCGGTGATCGAACAGACGCTGATCGAACTGTGCGACGTTGCCGGCTGTCACCTTGTGCTGACCACCGGCGGCACCGGCCCGGCGCCACGCGACGTGACGCCCGAAGCGACGCTGGCGGTTGCCCACAAGCTGATGCCCGGCTTCGGCGAGCAGATGCGCGCCGTGAGTCTCAAGTATGTGCCGACCGCGATCCTCTCGCGGCAGGTCGGGGTGATCCGCGGTAAATCGCTGATCCTCAACCTGCCCGGCCAACCGAAGGCGATCAAGGAAACGCTCGACGGCGTTTTCGCCGCCGTGCCCTATTGCATTGACCTGATCGGCGGGCCTTATATCGAGACGCGCGAAGACGTGATCAAGGCGTTTCGACCGAAGTCTGCAATAAGGCCACGCCCCAGCTGACGCCGAAGCCGGTGGTGTCGGTTGCCACCGCGCCGAGTCCCCCCGTGCAACTGGCCGCCGACAGGTCCATGTGGATCCACGGTGTCTTGCCGACGAAACGACCGAGAAAGCGCGCCGCGAGGATATGGTCGGCGTCGCCTTCGAGCGTGCATTGCTTGATGTCGGCCACCTTCGAATCGAGCGCCGGCTCGTAGTCGGCATCCTGCGGGAAGACGCAGACGCGTTCGCCGCTGGCCTTGCCCGCCGCCACCGCCTGCGCGGCGAGTTCGTCGCTGCTGGCGAAGACCCCGGCGTAGCGCGCGCCGAGCGCGGCCATCATGCTGCCGGTGAGTGTGGCGAAATCGATCATGAGCGCCGGCTTTTCCTTCGCCGCCAGCGCCAGCGTGTCGGCGAGCACCATGCGGCCCTCGGCGTCGGTATGCACGACCTCGATCGTGGTGCCATTTAGCGCCGTGACAATGTCGCCCTGCGCGTAAGCCGCAGGGGAAATGTGGTTCTTGGCGATCGCCAGCCAGCAGTCGATACGCACCGGCAGGTTCAGCTCGGCCGCGGCGCAGAGGATGGCGAGTGCGATGGCCGAGCCGTTCATGTCCTCGTGCATGCCGGCCATGTACTTCGCGGGCTTGAGGTTGTGGCCGCCGGTGTCGTAGCAGATGCCCTTGCCGACCAGCGCAATCGTTTTGACAGCTTTCTTGGGCCGCCACGAGAGGCGCACGATCGCGGCCTTGCCACCGTCGTCATCGCTGCCTTGCGCGACAGCACAGAAGGCGCCGGCACCCAGCTTCTTCAGCTTGCGGAAATCGAATTCCTCGATGGCGAACTTGCGTTCCTTGGCCAGCGCACGCAGGCGCTGGCGGTAGTGCGCGGGGTCAAGCAGGTTGGGAGGCAGTGCGGTCAGCTCCCGCGCCAGCAGGTTGGCGCGCGCCAGTGCCATGTGAAAGTCAGCGCTGGCGGGACGGCACGGCAAGGTGATTTCCTTGAGCGGCTGCCCCGGTTTCTTCTTCTGCTGCGGCAACGGTACGGCATTCACCAGCACGACGTAGAGCGCATCGCCCAGCGTCGCGTCATCGATGCCGATTGGCAGGATATCCAAGGTTTTCGGCGTTTCGTCGAGCAGGGGCATGGCAGCCTTGCGCAGTGCGGTCAGCTGTTCGAAGCGCGGCTTCTCGCCATCGACCATCACCAGCGTAGCGCGCGTCCCATCCGGCAGGTCGGCGGCAAGCGGCGACTTGGCCAGTTCTTCGGCCTTCGTGTCCTTGCGCTTCAACAGGCGTTGCCAGAAGTCGCGTTCGGGCAGTGCGGCAGGCAGGCGCTTGCCTGCCGGCAGGAGGATGAGGCGATGGTCGGCCTTGGGATTCGGGGTAATGGTCAGTTTCGGCAGTGTGTTCATGGGGTGGCCCTTATAATTGGTTTGATTATGCGTCAATACCTCGATCTCATGCAGCACGTGCTCGACCACGGGCACGTCAAGGCCGACCGCACCGGCACCGGCACGCGCTCGGTGTTCGGCTGGCAGATGCGCTTCGACCTGGCCGCCGGATTCCCGGTGCTCACCACCAAGAAGCTGCACCTGCGCTCGATCATCATCGAACTGCTGTGGTTCCTGCGCGGCGACACCAACATCCAGTGGCTCAAGGACAACAAGGTCTCGATCTGGAACGAGTGGGCCGATGAAAACGGCGATCTCGGCCCGGTGTATGGCCACCAGTGGCGCCACTGGCCGGCCCGGGATGGGTCGGAGATCGACCAGATCACACAACTCGTCGAAGGCCTGAAGAAGAACCCCGACTCGCGCCGCCACCTCGTCACGGCATGGAACCCGTCCGAAGTCGACCGCATGGCGCTGCCACCCTGCCACGCGCTGTTCCAGTTCTACGTCGCCGACGGCCGGCTGAGCTGCCAGCTCTACCAGCGCAGCGCCGACATCTTCCTCGGCGTGCCCTTCAACATCGCGTCCTACGCGCTGCTGACCATGATGGTCGCGCAGGTGGTCGGCCTCCAGCCCGGCGACTTCGTCCATACGTTGGGCGACGCGCACCTCTACAGCAACCATCTCGAACAGGCGAAGTTGCAGCTGTCGCGCGAAACACGGGCACTGCCAGTGATGCGCATCAATCCCGATGTGAAGGACCTGTTCGCCTTCCGCTTCGAAGACTTTACCCTCGAGGGCTACGATCCCCATCCGCACATCGCCGCCCCCGTCGCGGTGTGAGGCGCCGATGAAACTGATCGGTGACATTGGCGGCACGAAGGTCCTGCTGGCGCTCGCGGATGCTGCCGGCGCCATCACCCATAAACGCCGTCTCGCCAGCGCTGACTTTGCGCATTTCGATGACCTGGTGGGCGAGTACCTGCATGGCTTGTCCGTTGCGATCGACGGCGGCTGCTTGGCCGTGGCCGGACCGGTGGCCGAGGACGGCCGGTCCGCGAAGATCACCAACCTGCCATGGACCATCGACGCCGGTGTGCTCGAAAAGCGTTTCGGGCTGGGACGGCTGACCCTGATCAATGATTTTGCCGGCGTGGCTGCCGGCGTAGCCTGCCTGCCGCCGGATCAGCGCGTCACCCTGCAGGCTGGCCTGCCGGCCCGCGACGGTGTCCGGTTGGTGATCGGCGCGGGAACCGGGCTCGGCATGGCAATCCTCGAGGGCGACACGATCCTGCCCAGCGAAGGCGGGCATGTCGGCTTCGCCCCGACGAACGACACCGAAGCCCGCCTGTGGTCGGGGCTGATGGCCGTGCATGGCCGCGTCACGGCCGAGCGCGTGATCTCGGGACCGGGGCTGGCCGCGATCCATCGCGTGCTGACCGGGGTCGAGCTTGCGCCGGCGGACATCTCCGAGCGGGCGCTGGCCGGCGAACGCGATGCGCTGGCGACGGTCGAGGCGTTTTTCACCGCGTATGGCAGTTTTGCCGGGGACATGGCAATGGCCGTCATGGCGCGCGGTGGGGTGTATCTGGCCGGCGGCGTGACGCAGCGGCTGCTGCCCCTGCTGCCGCGGCAACGCTTCCTCGACGCCTTCAATGCCAAGGCCGAGCATGCCGACCTGGTACGCAACTTCCCGGTGCATGTAGTCACCGACCCGGATATCGGGCTGCACGGTGCCTATGCGAAAGCCATTTGAGCGTTGACGAAAGTCAACAAGCTGTCATGGAAAGCGTGTATATGCTTATTTACGAATAAAACATTTCAACCCTAAGGAGGCATCCATGCCCAAAGAGAGCAAGTCCGAAACCAAGGCCGCTGAAAAACCGGTCAAACCCAAAGCGCCCGCCGCCAAGAAGGCACCGGCCGTCAAGGCAGTCAAAGCCAAGGCACCGTCAGAGGTCAAGGCGAAAGCCGTGAAAAAGCCTGCAGCATCCGTAGCCCCAGTAGCACCGAAGGCACCCGCCGCGAAGAAAGCGCCGGCCAAGGCCGCCCCCGCGAAATCGGCAGCAGCGCCCGCGCTGGCCGTCAATGCCATTCCGGTCCTGACGCCCGACCAGCGGCGTTACTATGTTGAAGTGGCGGCCTTTTACATCGCCGAGCGGCGCGGTTTCCATGGCGGCAGCCAGATGGACGACTGGGTTCAGGCCGAGCAGGAAATCGATCGACTGTTACGGGAAGGCATTCTCAAGCCATAATACGCAGCGAAACAGGCACTCGGCAACCGCTCCCGCCCGCCAGAGGGAGTTCGCCAAACGGCGACAATAACAACATCAGCAGCGGCGGGTTTGCCAAGAACAAACTAGGGGAGTCACCATGCAACATGATCTGCCACTCAACGACCCGCATGCACTGCACGGGCGTTTCGTCAGCCATTTGACCCGTTCGACTTACGCCATCATCCTTGCCGGCGGCCGCGGCAGCCGCTTGATGCAGTTGACCGACTGGCGCGCGAAGCCGGCCGTGCCCTTCGGTGGCAAGTTCCGCATTCTCGATTTCGCGCTGTCGAACTGCATCAATTCAGGCATCCGCCGCATCGGCGTGGCGACGCAGTACAAGGCGCAGAGCCTGATCCGCCACCTGCAGCGCGGCTGGAGCTTCCTCGATGGCCGCTTCGACGAATTCATCGATCTGCTGCCCGCACAGCAGCAGGTTGGCGAGGACTGGTACCAGGGCACCGCGGACGCGGTGTTCCAGAACCTCGACCTCCTGCGCCGCAACCATCCGAAATACGTGCTGATCCTCTCGGGCGATCACATCTACAAGATGGACTATGGCCGCATGCTGGCCCAGCACGCCCAGACCGAGGCCGACCTCACCATCGCCTGCATGGACGTACCGCTCGAAGAGGCGACCGCCTTCGGCGTGATGGGCGTGAATGAGGAAAGCCGCATCACCAGCTTTCTCGAGAAGCCCAAGGATCCGCCCTGCATTCCCGGCCAGCCCGATCGCGCGCTGGTCAATATGGGCGTGTATGTCTTCAATGCCGCCTTCCTCTACGAACAACTGATCCGGGATGCCGACGATCCGCATTCCGACCACGACTTCGGCAAGAACGTCATCCCGCACATCATCTCGCGCTACCGGGCCATCGCGCACAGCTTCTCCGAAAGCTGCGTCGGCATCCCGGAAAATGGCGTGCCCTACTGGCGTGACGTCGGTACCGTCGATGCCTACTGGGAAGCCAACATCGAGCTGACCAAGGTTTCACCCGAGCTCAACATGTACGACGAGGAGTGGCCGATCTGGACCCACCAGGAACAGCTGCCGCCGGCCAAGTTCGTGTTCGACGAGGAAGACCGGCGCGGCATGGCGATCGACTCGCTGGTTTCCGGCGGCGACATCATCAGCGGCGCGATCGTGCGTCGTTCGCTGCTGTTCTCGCGCGTCTTCATCCACAGCTGGGCGGAGGTCGAAGACTCGGTGATCCTCCCGGATGCCGAGATCGGCCGGCACTGCAAGATCCGCCGCGCGGTGATCGACAAGAACTGCAAAGTACCCGAGGGCATGGTGATCGGCTACGACCCCGAAGCGGATCGCAAGCGCTTCCACGTCACGGAAAAGGGCATCTGCCTGGTGACGCCGGAGATGCTCGGCCAGCAGATTCACTATATTCGCTGAACATCCGCAGAGCCGCCGCGTACCTCTACCTGATGCTTTACCCACCGGTCACGCACCACTCGGCGTGACCGGCTCCCCGGAACCAAATAAATCAATAAGACGGATAACAACATGGCTGGTACCTTGTTTCAACTCGAAGTCAATCCCAAGCTGCCTGCACGCCTCGCCCGACTCGACGACATTGCCAACAACCTCTGGTACAGCTGGGATCGCCCCACGCGTACCCTGTTCGCCCGCCTCGGCAGCAAACTCTGGGGCGCGGTCGGCCACAGCCCCAAGGCTTTCCTCAAGCGCGTCGACCAGCACCGCCTCGACGAAGCGGCCGAGGATCCCGTGTTCCTCGGCGCACTGGCCCATGTACTGTCGGCCTACGACACCTATCACGACAATCCGCGTCGCGAGCACGGCCCGCACCTGCCGGAAGGTGCGCTGATCGCCTATTTCTGCGCCGAATTCGGCTTCCACGAAAGCCTGCCGATCTACTCCGGCGGCCTTGGCATTCTCGCCGGCGACCATTGCAAGACGGCCAGCGACATGAACCTGCCCTTCGTCGGTGTCGGCCTGCTCTATCGCCAGGGCTATTTCCTGCAGAGCATCGACGGCGAGGGCCACCAGCACGCGGTCAACAAGGACGCCGATTTCGACGACCTGCCGATCAAGCCGGTCCTGCGGCCTGACGGCAGCGACCTCAAGATCAACGTTCGCCTGCCCGGACGCGATGTGCATGTGAAAGTCTGGTCGGCGCGCGTGGGTCACATCACGCTGTACCTGCTGGATACCGACCTCGAGGAAAACTCGCCCCACGATCGCGACATCACGCACCAGTTGTATGGCGGCGATCGCACCATGCGGCTCGAACAGGAAATCGTCCTCGGCATGGGCGGGGTGCGTGCCCTGCACGAGATCGGGCTCAGGCCGACGGTCTGGCACATCAACGAGGGCCACGCGGCCTTCCTCATCCTCGAGCGCATGCGCGACCTGATCAAGACGGGTATGGCGTTCCCCGCTGCGCAAGAGGCCGTTGCCAGCAATACGGTGTTCACCACCCACACGCCGGTTCCCGCGGGGCACGACCACTTTGCCGACGACATGATCCGTCGCTACTTCGAAGAGTGCTGCCACGACATGGGCTGCGATATCAGCGCGCTCGTGAGTCTCGGCCACATCAACGACGATCCCGACTTCAACATGACAGCGCTCGCGATCCGCGGGTCCCGTTTCCAGAACGGTGTGTCGCGCATCCATGGCGACGTGTCGGCGGAAATCTGCGGCAGCCTGTGGCCGCAGATCGAGGTCACGGAAAACCCGATGGGCTACGTC
This sequence comes from uncultured Methyloversatilis sp., assembly GCA_964617225.1. Classification (GTDB taxonomy): domain Bacteria; phylum Pseudomonadota; class Gammaproteobacteria; order Burkholderiales; family Rhodocyclaceae; genus Sulfuricystis. The sequence continues at coordinate 6,572 of CAZTWA010000010.1, read as the reverse complement.
ACCAATGGGGTGCACGTCCCCACCTTCCTGTCCGATCACTGGCACGAAACCTTCGATCGCGTGCTCGGCCCGGCCTGGCGTCAGCGCCTTACCGATGCGCAGACCTGGTCGGAAATCCAGGCCATTCCCGATCACTCGTTCTGGAGCACCCGCCAGTCGATCAAGGCGCAGATGCTGCATCTGGTACGTGATCGCATTACCCAGCAGCATGTGCGCAACCAGAGCTCGCAGTCGCACATCGACCGCCTGCTGCGCCTGGCTGATCCTGAAAACCCCAACGTGCTGACGATTGGCTTCGCGCGCCGCTTCGCCACCTACAAGCGCGCGACGCTGCTGTTCCGCGACCTCGAGCGGCTGCACCGGCTGATCTGCAACCCCGAGCGTCCGGTATTGTTCGTCTTCGCCGGCAAGGCGCACCCGGCCGACCAGCCGGGCCAGGCGCTGATCCGCCGCATCCACGAGATTGCTTCGATGCCGAAGTTCGAAGGCCACATCCTGCTCGTCGAAGGCTATGACCTGCGCCTCGCGCGCCGGCTGGTCTCGGGCGTCGATGTCTGGCTCAACAACCCGATCTATCCGCTTGAGGCGTCCGGCACCTCGGGCATGAAGGCGGCAATTAACGGCGTGCCCAACCTGTCCGTGCTTGATGGCTGGTGGGGCGAAGGCTTCCACCACGACGAGCATGGCGCCAACGGCTGGGCGATCAAGCCGGCCTCGAGCATCCACGACCAGGAACGGCGCGACCAGGAAGAGGGCCGCTCGCTCTACGAAATCCTGCAGGACAAGGTGATCCCGCAGTACTACGCGCGCGGGGCGATGGGCTACTCGCCGGACTGGGTACACATGGCCAAGAATTCCATCGCGACGATCACGCCGCGCTTCAATTCGATGCGCATGGTCGGCGAATACGTTAACAAGTACTACGCGCCTGCCGACAAGCAGTGGCGGCGCAAGAGTGCCAACCAATTCGCGGCCGCGCGCGAACTGGCGACCTGGAAGCAGAAGGTGCAGCTCGCCTGGCCGAAGGTCAGCCTGCGGCGCATCGACAACCCGCTGAAGCGCATTCCCTATGGCAACAGCCTGCGCTTCGAGGTAGGCGTGCAGCTCGACGGGCTCGCGTCAGAGGATGTGGCGGTCGAAATGCTGATGTCGCGCCCCAGTTCGAATGCCAAGTCCAAGCCCCCGCGCAGCCTGTTCCTCGAGTATCAGGGACCGGGCCAGAACGGTGAAAGCATCTTCGCGCTTGACCTGACGCCGGATGTCTGCGGCAAGATCAACTATCGTTTGCGCGCTTATCCGCACCATGAATTACTGACCCATCCGTTCGAGATGGGCATGATGCTCTGGTTGTGAGGACGACATGACGCCCATCCTGAACACGCCCGCCTGGAAGCACGCCGAACGCCACGCGCACGGCTTGCGCGACGTCCATCTGCGTGACCTGTTCGAGCGCGATGCGACGCGTTTCGCGCGGCTCTCGGTGCGTTGGGAGGGCTGGCTGCTCGATCTGTCCAAGCAGCGCATCACGCCGGAGACGCTGCCCTTGCTCGCCGGCCTGTGGGAGACGGCCGACGTGCCGAGCTGGATCGCGCGCATGCGTGCCGGCGAGGCGATCAACCACACCGAAAAGCGCGCGGTGCTGCACATCGCCCTGCGCCATGCGGGCGGCCCGATCAAGGTCGATGGCCATGACGTGATGCCCGACGTGCGGGCCGTGCTCGACAAGATGCGCGGCTTCTGCGATGCCGTGCATAGCGGCAAGTGGCGCGGCGCTACCGGCGAACCGATCACCGACGTGGTGAACATCGGCATTGGCGGTTCCGACCTCGGACCACGCATGGCGACACAGGCGCTCGCCGCGCATCGCGTGCCGCACCTGCGCGTCCATTACGTCGCCAACGTCGATAGCGCCGACCTCGCGACGACGCTCGCCAGCCTGTCGCCGCGCAGTACGCTGTTCATCATCGCCAGCAAGACCTTCACCACACAGGAGACGATGCAGAACGCCGTCTCGGCGCGCGCCTGGCTCACCGCCGCGCTGGGCGAGGCCGCGGTCGGCCACCATTTCGTCGCCGTGTCCACCGCGCTCGACAAAGTCGCCGCGTTCGGCATCGACCCGGACAATGCCTTTGCGTTCTGGGACTGGGTCGGCGGTCGCTTCTCGCTGTGGTCCGCCATTGGGCTCCCACTGGCACTCGCCATCGGATTCGACAATTTCGAGCACCTGCTCGCCGGCGCCCGTGCGATGGACGAGCATTTCTTCAGCGCGCCGCCGCTCGAGAACCTGCCCGCGCTGCTTGCCCTGGTCGAGTTGTGGAATGCCGACTTCATCGGCCTGCAGACGCGCGCGGTGCTGCCCTACAGCCAGTCGCTCGGCCTGCTGCCGCGCTACCTGCAGCAACTCGAGATGGAAAGCCTCGGCAAGCAGATCGACCGGGAAGGCAAGTTGGTCGGCTGCCCGACGCTGCCGATCATTTGGGGCGAGCCGGGCACCAACGGCCAGCACGCCTTCTACCAGCTGCTGCACCAGGGCGGCCGTGCGTTGTCCTGCGAGTTCATCGCCTGCCGGACCGCCGACTTCCCGCTGCCCGGCCATCATGAAAAGCTGCTCGCCAACTGCTTCGCGCAAAGCGCGGCACTGATGAAAGGCAAGACCGAGGCGGAAGCCTTCGCCGAGCTGACCCGTGCCGTCCCGCCTGCGCCGACTTTCCTCGCACCCTACAAAATCTTCCCCGGCAACCAGCCCTCCACCACGCTGCTGCTGCCGCGTCTCGACCCGCACACGCTCGGCGCGCTCATCGCGCTCTACGAGCACAAGGTCTTCACGCTCGGCGTGCTCTGGCATCTTGACGCTTTCGACCAGTGGGGTGTGGAATACGGCAAGCAGATCGCCAGTTCGCTGCTGCCGATGCTCGAGGGGCAGGCGCCGGTGGACGGCGTCGACACCTCCACGGCAGGCTTGATCGCTGCCTGCAAATCCTGAAGGTATCCGCATGAAGGTCCTGTTCGTCACATCGGAAATCGCGCCGTGGGTCAAGACCGGCGGCCTCGGCGATGTCGCGGCTGCGCTGCCGCCGGCGCTGCGCCAGGCGGGTTGCGACGTACGCGTGCTGGTGCCGTGCTACCCGGCCCTGCGCGCGGCGTTTCCCAATGCCGAGCGGCTGGCGTCGCTGCCCTCGCCGGGCGGCCAGTTCCCGGACGCCGACCTGCTGATCGCGGAATCCGCCGACGGCCTGCCCTTCCTGCTGCTTGACTGCCCGGCGCTGTTCGACCGGCCGGGCAATCCCTATCTCGGTCCCGAAGGCACCGACTGGCTCGACAACCATTTGCGGTTCGGCCTGCTGTCGCGCATCGCGGCACGCCTCGCCGGCACCGCGAGCCCGCTCGACTGGCGGCCCGACGTCCTGCATTGCCACGACTGGCAGGCCGGCCTTGCGCCCTATTACCTGCGCTTCTACGAGCATGGCGGCGCGGCCTCGGTGCTGACGATCCACAACCTCGCCTTCCAGGGCATCTTCCCGCCGCAACTGCTCGACGATCTCGCGTTGTTCGGCAGCGACTGGCACCTCGAAGGCGTCGAATACTACGGCCACATTTCCTTCCTCAAGGCAGGCCTGCGCCATGCCGATGCGCTGACGACTGTCAGCCCGACGTATGCGCGCGAGATCCAGACGCCGGCCGAAGGCATGGGGCTGGAGGGGTTGCTGCAACTGCGCGCCGGGCATCTCACCGGCATCCTCAACGGCATCGACACCGCGATCTGGAATCCGGCCACCGATCCGAATCTTGAAGCGAATTACGACCGCGACCACCTTGATGCCAAGCTGAAAAACAAGCAGGCCCTGCAGCGCGAATCGGGACTCGAACGCCGCGACGATTGCCCGCTGTTCGGGGTGGTCAGCCGCTTGACGACACAGAAGGGGCTCGACCTTGTCGCCGAGATCGGCGACGTGCTGGCGGCCCTGCCCGCACAGCTCGTCGTGCTCGGCAGCGGCGACAAGACGCTCGAAGCCGCGTTTCGCGATCTCGCGACGCGCCACCCGGGCCAAGTGTCCGTCACCATCGGCTTCGACGAGGCGCTTGCGCACCGCATCGAGGCCGGCGCCGATGTCTTCCTGATGCCCTCGCGCTTCGAGCCCTGCGGGTTGAACCAGATGTACAGCCTCGCCTACGGCACGCCGCCGCTGGTGCGCGCGACCGGCGGGCTCGCCGACACGGTGGTGAATTACGCGCCGGCCGCCCTCGCCGACGGCAGTGCCAACGGCTTCGTCTGCCACGCCGCCACGCCCGAATCCATCCTTGGCACGGCCGGGCTGGCAACGCTGGTCTGGCAGGACAAGGCGCGCTGGCGCCAGTTGCAGCGCAACGCGATGGCCGGCGACTACAGCTGGTCCGGCCCGGCCCGCCAGTACCTCGACCTCTACACCCGCCTGCTGCCCACATGAGCGGTGCGCTGACGCTGATCGCCGCCGTGGCGCAGAACGGGGTCATCGGCAAGGGCAACGCGCTGCCGTGGCACCTGCCCGAAGACCTCAAGCACTTCAAGCAACTGACCACCGGCCACGCGGTGATCATGGGCCGCAAGACCTGGGAATCGCTGCCGCCGAAATTCAGGCCGCTACCGAACCGGCTGAACATCGTCATCACACGCGACCCCGCCTATGTTGCACCAGGCGCAACGGTCGTGCATTCGCTGGAGGAAGCGGTGAAAGTCGGCACCGGGCCGTCCCAAGCAGACGCCCCCCCCGTGGGGGGCGGCGAGCCGCTGTTGCGAGCGAGGGGGGCTAGTAAAGTCAGCACTGGCGGGACGGCATTCGTCATCGGCGGCGCTGAGTTGTACACCCATGCGTTGCTACATGCGCAGCGGCTCGAGCTCACCGAGATCGACGCGGCCTTCGACGGCGACGCACACTTTCCGGCCTTCGACCGCACGCAGTGGCGCGAAACGAAGCGCGAAAGCGGGAAGTCGGAAAGCGGCCTCGGCTACGCCTTCGTTACCTACGAGCGCGCTTGATTCTCCACGAAGATATCTGGGTCCGGTTGCCTGCGGGCAGGCTGTTCGCACGTCTCTGGTCGCCGCTCGAGGCGTCAGGCAGCCCCATCATCCTGTTTCACGATTCGCTCGGCTGCGTCGAACTGTGGCGCGGTTTCCCCGCTGCGCTGGCCGCGCGCACGGGGCGAGCGGTCATCGCCTACGACCGGCTCGGCTTCGGAAAGTCCGATCCGCGCAGCGACACGCTCGGCATGGACTTCATCGCTGCTGAAGCCGAGACTTTCTTCCCGGCGTTGCGCACAGAACTGGGCATCGACCGCTTTGTCGCCTTCGGCCACAGCGTCGGCGGCGGCATGGCCGTGCATTGCGCGGCGCAGTGTGGTGAATCCTGCGATGCCCTGATCACCGAGTCGGCCCAGGCCTTCGTCGAAGATCGCACGCTGCAGGGCATCCGTGAAGCGCAGGTGCTGTTCGAGGACGCCGCGCAGGTCGAGCGGCTCGGCAAGTACCACGGCGACAAGGCGCGCTGGGTGCTTGCCGCGTGGATCGACACCTGGCTCAGCCCGGGCTTCGCCGACTGGTCCCTCGACGCCGTGCTGCCGCAGGTCCGGTGTCCGGTGCTCGCGATGCACGGCGCCGACGACGAATATGGCTCGCCACGCCATCCCGAGCGTATCGGGCGACTGGCCGGCGGACCGGTGCAGGTCGAAGTAATGCCGGATACGCGGCACGTCCCGCACCGCGAACGCGAAGCGGCGGTGCTTGAACGGGTTGCGTGTTTTCTGCGTTCGTTCGGGTGAAGCGCACCTGACTTGCGCTTCACCCCTTCAGTATCGGTGGTGCGACTGGCCGACAGGATCAACCGGTTGGTTTTCCTGCCGTGCCGGGTGCCTTGCGGCGTGCCATCAGCAGGAGGCCGAATGCGCCGGCGACCAACAGGGCGAGGTCTTGCGGAACCTCGAGCAGGAACGCCGCCTGCGCACCGATGAAGCACCACACGGTTGGGACAACAAGCGGGCTGCGCGGATAGCCCGGGGTCAGAAATGCCAATATGCCGAGGGTGAATAGTGTCGTGGGGCAGGGCAGACCGAAGGTCGGCATGGCGGGATAGACATGTCCGGCGTGCCAAGACCAGACCGGATAGGCGACGAGGGCGAAAATCACGAGGAGTGCACCTGCGATCGAGCGTGTGCCTGGCTGCCAGGAGAAGCGAAGACGGTGACGGATAACGCCCTGCCAGAAGAACACGCCTGCTCCCGCCAATGACAGGGCGGCAAATCCATAGGCCAACGCGTTGATCTGTACGAAGAAGGCCAGATGGTAGGCGAGGGCCTGCCAAGTCCACAGGATGCCGAGGATGGCCGCGATCGCGGCGTCTGTCCAGGCACGCGGCCTGAGCACGAGGGCCACGGCGAGCAGCGCGAGCCCGAGCAGGAATACCTGCACGGGCCACACCGTCTCGTTGTAGGTGCGAAAGACCGAATAGAACTGTTCAGCGGTAAATGGCAAGGCCATGGCGTCGATGCCGTCCTGCCAGCGCTGACTTTCAGTCCTTCACGCAGTCGACGTAGTAGCCGTT